>DATNMU010000397.1:0-126506 GCA_035602195.1 Candidatus Acidiferrum sp. | reverse complement strand
AGCCACGTGCAGAACCGCTCGCTTTTCGGTGATGTTGATCTTCTCCCCGCTGAACATGGCGTCGATCCGTGCTCGCAAACCGGACTCTGCGGCAAGCTGGAGAAGGAGCTTGAGAGTCTCATCAGTAACACGATTCTTGGAATAGTCGAGGTAGAGGCCCTCGGCCTCCACTGCCAAACGCTGCCCGCGCTTGGGGTCGTCTGCGAATAACTGCCGCAAGTGGAGCTTTGAAACTGCCTTGTAGTGTGCGGTCAGTGCTTTCCACGCGGATTGTTTGGTCGCTGGTTTCTTTACCTGCGGTTGAGGGTTCGCTGCCATGCTGATCTCCTTGTCATCCTTATCTATTGCCATCTCGTCATCCTAACTAAACAGGCGCGAGGGATGCTTTTGCTTTTTCCCGGGTTTCGAGCTTACTCAGGCTCTGCAGTCCGAATGTGGCGGCTCCGACAAGAGCCGCGCGTGTGGTGATGATGTGAATCGGCATTCGCTCCATTAGATCTTTGAAGCGGCCTTTTCTGGTGAAGGCCTGCACGAACTGCGGTGTTTGCAGTAGTTTCACCAGGTGAAGGGCAATGCCGCCAGCCAAGTACACTCCGCCGGTCGCCAGAACTTTCAGCGCAAGATTTCCGGCCTCGCTCGCCAGTATTGAGGCCAGCAAATCAACCGTCGCCAGGCACAATTTGCTTGGGTGTTGAGGATCGAAAGCTGCTTCCACAATTGCTTTAGTGTGATCTTTGGCAGATGCAATCAACGGAGCAACCTCCGGCCGTTCCGGAATGTTTTCCTCATCGCGAAGAAATTCGTAAATATTGGGAATACCGATTCCTGAGCAGACACGCTCCACTCCCACATGTCCGAAACGAGGAAGAAGATAACGCAGCAGACGGATTTGACGCTCGTCCGTCGGAGCAAAATCTGAGTGGCCGCCTTCGGAGCCGAGAGCTAAATACTGTGATCCATCCCAGGTCAGAAAGGATTCACCTAAACCTGTGCCTGGAGCGATGATGGCGATTGGGCCATTCGTGACCGGCTCTCCTTTGTTTATCGTGATAATATCCTCGGCGCGTAGGGCCGGCACCGCACGCGCGACCGCTTCCAGATCGTTCATCAGGTGAGCGGCTTTCAGATTCAAGTCCTCGACGAGCGTAGTTTCATCCATGACCCAGGGCAAGTTTGTAGTCTTCACATGACCATTGATTACAGGACCTGCAACATCAAACGAGGCGACATCAACCGACATCTTCACTTGAGCAAGAAATTCCGTGACCATCGCCTGCAAGCTGGGATAGTCGGCACTATGGACCTGAGTTTGGGCCAAGGGGGCGTGCGGCCCGGACTCGCGCGAGTAGATCGCCAGGTCTGTTTTCGTACCGCCGATGTCGCCTGCAATGAGCATTGTCAACTCCCAGTCACTTATCTAAGCTGTCGCGTATCGTTCGCTGTTTGGTTTCGATCCACTCAGGGCGTAGTACAAGATATAGAGGTAGCAGATCACGGGAATGAAGAACGCATGATGAAGTCCGATGTGGTCAGCAATCGCACCTTGGATCAAAGGGAGGATTGCGCCGCCCACGATGGCCATGTTCAGAATGCCGGAGCCATTTCCCGTTAAAGGACCGAGTTCAGCCACGCCCAAACTGAAAATGGTCGGAAACATGATGGAGTTGAAAAAGCCAACCGCCAGGATGGTCCACATGGCGAAGTGCCCCTGCGTGAGCATCGATAGACTAACCAGCAATGAAGTACAAATTGCAAACACACCGAGCAGGTGCCCGGCCCTAAACTTCCGCAATAGTCCCGCGCCGAGGAAGCGCCCGATCATCGCGCCGCCCCAATAGAACGACACGTAACCCGCCGCCGTCTTTGCGGACAACCCCGCAATCTCCGGCTGACCGAAATAATTCACCAAGAAACTTCCAATGGAGACTTCTGCACCTACGTAGGCAAAAATCGCAAGGGCGCCAAAAACAAGGTTGGGATGTTTCCAGACCGAATCGCCGCCCTTCGCCTCAGGACGGTATTCTGCGTGAGGGATCGTCGGGAGCTTTGATGTCGCGATAAGCACCGCCAGAAGAAGCAAGGCAATGCCAATCACCGTGTACGGCATCTTTACAGACGCGGCTTCTTGCACACGGTATAAATGCAACGCACTCGACGAAAGCGCTTTCGTTCCTTCGACAGCCAATGGCGCGGCAGCAAGGATCAGTAGTCCCCCGAGTTTGGGGGCGATCGTGGTGCCGAGCGAATTAAAAGCCTGCGTCAGATCCAGGCGGCTCGAAGCGGTTTCCGGTTTTCCCAGCACCACTACGTAAGGGTTGGCTGCCACCTGCAAGCCGGTGATTCCTGCCGCAAGTACAATCAACGCTGCCAGAAAAAGCGGGAACGAAGCGAAAGAAGCAGCCGGCACAAACAGAAATGCGCCCACGGCCATACAGAGCAATCCCGCCACCATGGCTTTCTGATAACCGATTGAGTTCACGATCTTCGACCACGGAATAGAAAACAAAAAGTAGGCAGAAAAAAATGCAAACTGAATCAGCATGACCCGCGCATAGCTGAGATTGAAGATCGACCTCAGATGCGGAACCAGAATGTCGTTCAAACAGGTGAGGAAGCCCCACATGAAAAACAATGTGGTCACGATCGCGAGCGGGCGCGCGTAGCTTTGCGGTGGAGCACTCGTGGTCGCGGTTGCCGCCGGAGCTGCTAGTTCTGGAGTCGCCATTTCGCTAATCTCCTACCACCACGTCTCAGCCTGTACACCGTATGTAAACCCATCGGTCCGATTCTGGAATGGGATTCCGCCTACAAATCCGCGCAATCCATCCGACCAATTTCCATAGGTCAAGAAGGCGCGAAGCACTGGTCGGCTAAAGAACTTCCGTCCAGCCCCGATTTGTGGCGCTATCGTAAACTTGCGCAGCCAGCCGTCGTAAAGCGGAGCAACTTGGCTGTGGGTATGATCAAAGCCGCCTTCAAAAGCAAGAGAGAGATACTTATTGAAGAAAATTTCAGGACGGGCCCCGAATGAGACCCATTGCTGCCAGGGATGCAGAGGGTTGCCATCTTTCGTTCGCTGGTAAACGAAGATCGGCATGATTGCGAACTTATCGTTGGGCTGTAGCAAGACTTGTTCGGTGATCAAAAATTGAGCCTGGCTGTTAGTAAATGGGGTAGGGTTCTCTACGACCGTACCGCTTCCGGGCGAACTGAAATTGCTGGCAACACCGGTTCCGTACTGAATGCTGAAGGCGTTGTAGCCACCGTGCCACTCGAGATGTTGGAACTTGAATCCAAAGGCTTCACCGCTGCTTGTTGGAATTACCGTGCCGGTTGGGGTCGTACCGCCTTTGCTCGTTGCGAAATCAAACCAGGCGCCGTAAAGGCCCAATGGACCTTTCACGTCATACAAGCGGACATCAATGTTGCTCTTGGCGTAGTTGCCGTTCTGAGTCGTAATATCAGGCCGCGCCCCGGCCAGAAATGCCACCGCCAACTTCGAGATACCCAGCCGGACATCCTCGAAGCCTGCGCCGTATCCGCTGAGGTCGAGCGGGTAGAAATCGTTGATTTCAATATGCTGGCGCCGGTAATACCTTTCGCCCGCCCAGAAGATCGCACCCGGTTGGGTGTCGCCTAAAAAGTGTCCCCCGCGAACAAAAGCCTCGCGCAATCGAAATTGGTCGTTTCCCCCAGAAGTAACCTGGCCATTGACTACAGTCTGAGGAAAGGAAGCAGAGTTCGTGGAGTTGGTGGTATTAGCTTCGATCATGACTTCTGTCTTCACCCAAGCCTGGTCCGGGTGCTGATCTGGGTTCAGCCAATTGTTAACGAAGATGAACTCCCCATACGTTTCCGCTTCGTTTCCCAATCGGTATTTCGCTTCTGCTCCGGGCGCCTGAAATGCGACCTGCTGTCCACCTTCGCTATTCAATCCGTATCCTGAGCGGAGATACCCGTGAAATTCGAAAGCACCCAATTGCTCTTGTAGGCCTGCAATCTTCGTTTCCGCTTCCTGCAACTGGTCATAGGTTGGAACCGTCGGGATCTGCCCCTGGTACTGCGCGCCAACTTTATCTGAGCTTCCGAACAGGACCTTCCTGATAGCATTTTCAGCAGCAAGTTCGGCAGCTGAGACTGTCGCTTCGTCTGAAGGCTTCGCCGACTCCTTCTGTTGTGCTGCAGCTTCGTTCTGTTTTTGAATCTGCTGATCGAGCGCTGCGATTCGCTGCTGCAAGTCTTTTGTGGTCTGTTCGTATTGTTGTTTCAGTTCCTGGAGCTGTTGCTGCAGATCACCGTCTTGTTGGGCGGATGCGAGTGTGTGGAGAAGGACCACAACCGCAACTATCGCAACCCCATTCGAATTGAAAGCGCCTCGCATGCGTTGACTGTTCGGTCTCCTTAAGCCGCGCGATACCCTCGCGCGATACTGATGGTGGAGTGCAATCACTTTGCCGTTTCTCCGATCGCGTTAGTCAGCTCGTCCTGGGCTTGAGCATATTCGAGTTGAGATTGCAGCAGGAGCGTCTGCGCCTCGAACTCTTGCGCGGCAGCGGCGTCGGCCTGCGAGCGCAGATAAGTGCCCTGCTGTAGCTGCTGTGCGGAAACTCGCCGGGCCTCTTGGCGGGTGGCAAATAGTTCCCGGGAAACCGCGATCATTTGCTGCGTGCGCTCCACCCTGTTATAGGCAGTCTGCACTCGTACTTCGACGTCGTCGCTGATCCGAGCCAAATTTTCTTTGGCTTGTGCCAACTGTGCGTCACGTTCCCGTAGTGTGGCCCGCTTCTTGCCCCCGTCGAACAAGTCATAGCCAAAGTGAACGCCAAACGTCCCGAAGTTACGGGCGAGGAACGGCACATTTTCCTGGTAGCTGTAGCGCGCAAACGCTTCGATGTCGGGGATGTATTCGCGTTTGGCCGAGCGCACGCCGGCCGAGGCTTTCTCCACTTCAGCCCGTGCTTCGGTGATTTCCGGGTGGGAGTCCAATGCGAGCTTTATGCATCGCTCGCGCTCGCAGCTTTCGGAGGACTCCGGAACAGAAGGATCGAGAGCGATATCAGTCTTGAGCGACAACCCCACAATATCGTTGAACTTCAATCGCAGGTCCGAGAGTTGCAGTTCCGTCGTCAGCAGCTCCTGCTTTGCCTGCAGCAGCTGTACTTTACTGTCGATTAGATCTAATTCGAGCGTGCTCCCATACTTGACCTGCTGGACGCGTTCACTTTGCAAATCGTCGACGGCGCGAATCTTTGCTTCGATGGCCTGGTGCTGGGACTGCACTACCAGGATGCTGTAATAAAGCTGGCGGACGTTCAGAGCCACGTCGTTCTCAACTCCGCGGGCCTTTTCACGGCTCGCGTTCAGCTCCGCGCGCGCTACGTCATTTTTTGCTTTGATTTTGAACAGTTCGCTGAGCGGTTGGGTCAGCCCCGTGCCACTCACGATGAAGTTCTTATCGCCCTGGCTGATAATCAACTGTCGCGACGGAATAGCGGTATTTGCTACGGTGCCCAGGCTGCCTGCGGGAAAGCCGATGAACTCTGTATCGGTGGCGTGCGCAAACGCACTATCATTTCTAATTGTCGGCAAGTAGGCGCTTCGGGCAACTTCTTTGGCGTGCTGCTCTTCTTCGACGTGAAGAGACGCGATACGCACAGAGTGATTGTGCTTCAGCGCCAGTTCGACGGCTTCGTGAAGATTGAGACGACGTGGGACGTTCGATCCCGGCTGCTGCGCGAAGGCAAAGGTCAGCAGGCTGAAAAGAGAGACGAAGCCCGTCGCCCACTGACGAAACAAGCGAGTTCGCGGATTTTGACGAGCGGTCATGATTTCGCCTCCTGATGCGGGTGCAGTTGTTCCTGAATTGCGGTGAGGTCGCCATAATTCAGCGGAGACTTACGCAGCAGGACTACCAATATCAGCATCACCACGCACGCCCAAGCCACGAGATAAAACCCATCGTTAATGCTCAGTGTGTAAGCCTGAAGACGAAGCCGGCCGCTGATGACGCCAACTGCACGCCCCGTGGCTGCCGCAACTCCGGATGATTTCGAGAACAATCCCGCGGCCAGCTGGTGGATGTTAGTATCCGTAATCCAGTTTCCGCTCTGTACGTGCAGGCCGAGGAGATTCGAGTGCAACTTCTCCCGTTGCGCGATGAAGTGCCCCATGTAAACGGCACCTAGTTCTCCTCCAAATAGCCGTATAATGTGAAAGAAGGCGGAGAAGGTCAAAATCCACTGCGGCTTCGATAACCCTCCTGAAAAGATTCCCTGCAGAATGATGGCTCCGACCAGGCCAATAAACGCGAATGCCTGCCCAACTCCCATGAGTAGTTCGGTACGGTAATAGTTCGAGGCCGACCAGACGCTGGTAAGATCCGCATTCAGATAACAAGCAAGCGCCATGCACACAAAGCCTGAGGCCAATAGGAAACGGGCGTCCACTCTAGTAGCCAGCAGGAGTCCGGCAATTAACGCGATGAAGATCAGCGGGAGAGCGCTCCAAATAATCGCAGGGCCGATCTGATCGGCAACGAATCCCTGAACTGCCAACGACTGCGGAATCAAGATGATGGTCGACACCAGGCAGAATCGAAACCAAAACAGTCCGATACCCAGCAGGATCGTGTTCCACTGCCGAATGTAGGGCACCGCGATCAGAGGATTGGGCATCCGCAGACGGCTCACGATGGCGCAGACAACCAGGAACGCGCCTCCGAAGAACAATGCATTGAAGAGGCCGGAACGCCACCAGTCAAGCCGCTCGCCCTGATCGATGGCCGCGTAAAGCATCGCCAGTCCCGCACTCCAGTACAGAAAACCGGCAAAGCTTGGAGCCGGGCCTGATTTCTTTGCCGCCGCTGCTTTGGGAATTCCGAAGTAGACGCACAGCATCATGAACGCTGTAATTACTGCGGAGTTCCAAAACATCCAGTGCCATGAAAGGTGCTCCCGGTACCAACCGTATAGCGATGGCGCAATGTTGACGGCTCCGTCCACAGAGGTCGCATACAGCGCGATGGTGTACGGAAGAAATCGAAGTGGGATGTTGCGCAGCGCAAAGGTCAGCGTCAGGGGATAGAACGTGCCTGAGGTAAGTCCAGCCAAAACCATGGCAACGATCATCAGGCTGTAACTATGGATTAACGGAGCTAGAAAGCAGATCAACGTGAACGAAGTCGCGGCAAAGAACAGAATTCGCCGCGGTCCCAATAAAGCCCCGACATATACGGTAAACGGTCCGATGAACATTAGGGCAATGTTGTAGGCGCTGCTGATCCACGAGCCGTCATCGATACCAAATCCCAGGGCTCCCCTGAGATCGGCGAGACCGAGCGAAATCATGCGTCCGGTAAGTGTGACTACGCCGGCGCCGATGATCACACCCAGAATCCCAAGCAGCGGACTCTTCGAGAGTTCAGCCGGCATGGCCGCAGCAGCGGATTGCGCGACTCGGATCGGGGCATTGCTGGGTACCGCAATGGTAGAGGAGGCCATCATTTATTCCATCAGTGCCGTGTACGGACAGTTACCACCGCGGAAAGTCCGGGCCGCAACTGCGATGTGAGTGACGAGTCATCGAGCGCGATCTTGACTGGTACACGCTGCACGACCTTGGTGAAATTGCCCGTGGCGTTGTCAGGCGGAAGCAAGGCGAATTGTGAGCCGCTTGCGGGTGCGATTTCGAGCACTCGTCCCTTAATGACCCGGTCTGGGTAAACGTCAATGCGAATCTCGGCTGGGTCGCCGATTTTAATATTGGTCAACTGCGTCTCGCGGAAATTTGCTGCGACCCACCTGATGTTTTCCACGAATGCCATTACCTGGGTTCCGGGAGCGACCAGTTGTCCAGTCCGGACTTGCCGTTCGCCGACGGTGCCGTCGGCTGGCGCGAGAATTCGTGTGTAATCCAGGTTTACTTGCGCGACCTCGAGCGCGGCTTCCTTGGCATGAAGGTCAGCAACGAGCTGCATGTCTTGGGACTCAAGTACGGCTTTCCCTCGCCGCTCAGCTTCTGCCGCCGACTCATTGCTGCGCAGCAGGGTGTGAGTTTGAGCCAGATCGGCGTCGCGGCTGGAATACTGCGCCGAGAAGCGTTCTTCATCGGCAACTGCTTTTTCGACTGTCTGCTGGGTGGTGGAATTGCTCTTGAGGAGCGCTTCCTGTCGCGCACGCTCCGCACGCGTACGGGTTACGTCCGCCTGCACGGCCTCTTTTCCAGCTTGTGCGGCAGTGATCTCAGCTTTGGCCTGGTCGATTCCAGCAAGAGCCCGTTCAATCTTTGCATCCTGAAGTTGGCGTTGCCGGCGATTGTTTTCAATCGCGGCTTTTGCAGCCTCAATGCCGGCCAGAGCTTGTGCCACCTGTGCTTTGTAGTCGTCGTCATCGAGTTGGACCAGTAGATCGCCTTTGTGGACCTGTTGATAATCGTTGACTTTCACCTCGCGAACCAGGCCTGGAACTTTTGTGCTGAGCGGGGTGAGATCGCCGCGAACATAGGCGTCATTCGTCACTTGCTCGACTCGGCCACCTTCCCACCCATTCCAGTCGCGAGTAATCGTCAAAACCACGGCTACTGCTAAAAGGCCCACGATCAATGGCGCTCCATACTTCGACCAGGCTCGTTTGAGGCGTGAAGGAAAGTGCTCAACCACGTTGGGCGCGGTTTCCGGTGAAGGCGCGGAAGTGGTTGCCGGTACTGGAGAAGTTGCCATCGTGTTCAGGCGCTCCTCGGCGCCGTATTACGCTTACTTTGCAGATCGCTTAAGAGAGCGCATCACGCTTCCGCTCAAAAGCTTGGGCACTTCCACGGCCATTTATGCGCAGAGCCAACTCTCTGAATTTGAAGGACCTAAAATCTGTGGTAATCAGTCGATCCTTCGGCGAAGATTGGCATGTGACGAATGCCCGTCATCTCTCACGGACCACAGTGCGCAGCCACTGCTATTCCGGAGAATAAATGTTGCATAACTAAGATCGATGGCTACCGAATGTTAGTTGGAACGCAAAGTGCAGAAGACCGTCATTGGATTGTTCTGCGTCAGCGCAGCGGGTTTCGCTGGCTCTGGCGACATCGATTTTAGTCGTGCAATTGTTTGTGGATAACAGCAGTCATTCCAGAACTTTGCAGGTACTAAAGCTGTTAGTTTTCGCCTTAAGGGCAAGTTGATCGCAACGAGAATGAAAGAGACCAAGTGAACTCTTCGATTCAAGCACCCCCAGTCCCTACTACGCCGACTATGTCACCGGTGACGCGCCCGACTTGGGAGCAGGTCGAAGGCAGTCCACTGCCGCTAGGCGCGACATGGATTGAAGCCGAACAGGCGTTCAACTTTGCCGTGCATGCCGAGCATGCGGAAAGTGTCACGCTTTTGCTCTACGCCGCGACCGACCTGATCAATCCACTGATGGCGTGCCGCTTCGATTTTCTCCGCAACAAGTCAGGGCGGATATGGCATTGCCGCATCCCGGTCAGCGAAATCGGCGAGGCTCGTTATTACGGATACTCGGTTTCGGGTGAGGCGGTTTCTTCCATTCATAGCTTTGATCCGCAGAAGGTTCTGCTTGATCCCTATGCGAGATGCGTAGTTTTCCCACCTGAGTTTGATCGCAAGCTGGCCATGAGAGAAGGATCAAATGCGGGGAAAGCCCCGCTGGGCGTGCTGCCGACGCCACACCCGATGTTTGATTGGGAGGGAATCTCCTCTCTGCATCACGAGTCGGACGCGATTATCTATGAGCTTCACGTGAAAGGCTTCACGAAAAATCTCAACTCCGGGGTACATCCATCGCGTGCCGGGACCTATGCCGGGCTGATCGAAAAAATTCCATATCTAAAAGAGCTTGGGGTTACGGTTGTCGAGTTGATGCCGGTCTTTCAGCAGGATCCTCAGGAGGGGGACTACTGGGGCTATATGCCGTTGAACTTTTTTGCGCCACATTCTCAATATTCGAGTGCGGGGCCCGACGAACAGCATATTGAATTCAAGAACATGGTGAAAACGTTTCATCAGGCAGGCATCGGGGTCGTACTGGATGTGGTGTACAACCACACCTGCGAGGGAGATCACCGCGGTCCAATTTACAGCTATAAGGGCTTCGACAGCGCCAGCTACTACATGATGTCGTCGGACCCAACCCATCCCTATGCAAATTACTCGGGTACCGGCAACACGTTGAACTTCGGTAGGGGGCACGTCCGCAAGATGGTGATGGACAGCCTGCGCTATTGGAAACGCGAGATGCACATCGATGGGTTCCGTTTCGATCTCGCTTCAGTCTTTAGCCGCAATGAGGATGGATCCCTCAATTGGGGACATGCCCCGATTTTTGCTGAAATTGCAGCCGATCCGGAGTTAGGCAAGTTACGGCTGATTGCAGAGCCATGGGACACCGGCGCTTACCAACTTGGCCGCGGATTCCCCGGCATAACCTGGCTGCAGTGGAACGGGCGGTTTCGCGATGACGTTCGCCGGTTCGTCAAGGGTGATGCGGGAATGGTTCCCGAGTTCATGCGCCGTCTCTACGGCAGCGACGATCTTTTTCCCGATGATCGCCTCGATGCCTATCACGCCTACCAAAGCGTAAACTTTGTCGCTTCTCACGACGGCTTTACGCTGTACGACCTCGTCTCCTACAACGAAAAACACAACTGGGTGAATGGCAACAACAATCAGGATGGCACCGACGCCAACTTCAGCTGGAACAGTGGTTACGCAGGCGATAAAAGTGTGCCGGATGAGGTGCTGGCCCTGCGGCGCAAGCAGGTAAAGAATTTTTTCTGCCTGCTCATGCTTTCAAACGGGACCCCAATGTTCCGGGCCGGCGACGAATTCCTAAACACGCAATTCGGCAATAACAATCCTTATAACCAGGACAACCAAACCGGATGGCTGGACTGGAGCCAGCTGCAGACGAATCGAGACGTTTTCCGTTTCTTCAAGAACATGATTGCGTTTCGTAAACGTCATCCTTCGCTAAGCCGTAGCCGTTTTTGGCGGGAGGACGTTACCTGGTACGGAACCGGCGAGAAAGCCGATCTTTCGCACGACTCGCATACTTTGGCGTTCTGCTTGCACGGAGCTTCTCAAGACGATGACGACATCTACGTGATGATAAACGCGTATTGGGAAAAGCTGGAGTTCCAGGTTCAAGAAGGAACGGCGCAAGATTGGATGCGAATTGTGGATACTGCGTTGGCGAGTCCTGACGATTTCTCAGAGCTGGGCGGCGAACCTCTGCAAGCGTTGACTTATTCGGTGGCGCCGAGATCGGTTGTGGTTCTGCTTCGAACGAGGAATAGTCGATCGGAAGGCCAGGAGAAATGGAGTGCAAAACCATTATGAGTGAACGATCGAAGGTCATTATCATAGGCGGGGGTTTCGGAGGTCTATCGGCGGCGCAGGCTCTGAAATCCGCACCAGTTGACGTAACCCTGATTGACCGCCGCAACTACCACTTGTTTCAACCGCTTTTGTATCAGGTTGCCACCGGTTCGCTTTCGCCTGGTGAAGTCGCGGCACCGATACGCGGCATCTTGAGCCACCAGAAAAATACGCGCGTGTTGCTAGGCGACGTAGAGGACATTGACCCAGTCGCGAAGCACGTGTTGCTCGCCGACGGTGCGAGTTGCGAGTATGACTCTTTAATCGTGGCCGCCGGTTCGCAAACCTTTTACTACGGACATGACGAATGGCAGAAATGGGCTCCGGGACTGAAGAGTGTGGAAGAAGCGACCACCCTTCGGCATAAGATTCTCTACGCATTTGAGGTCGCAGAACGGATACCCGACCTCGCTCAGCGGCGCGCATGGCTTACGTTCACGATAGTGGGTGCTGGTCCCACGGGCGTTGAACTGGGCGGAGCCATTGCCGAGATTGCACGCCAGACACTCCGACACGATTTTCGCTCCATACATCCCGAGGATGCGCAGATTATTTTGTTGGACGCATCGCCACGTGTACTGATGGCATTTCCCGAAGACCTGGCTGATAAAGCCGTGCTATCACTCGCGAAACTTGGGGTGAAAACCAAGATGGGCGCGATGGTGCAGGAGGTCACTCAGGACGGCATAAGCTATCAGGCCGATGGTTCCACGCAAACGCTGTCTACAAAGACGGTCATTTGGGCTGGAGGTGTAACGGTATCTCCACTCACCAGAACGCTGGCGAAGCGCACCGGTGCTGAAACGGATCGTGGCGGAAGGATCAAAGTCGGCCCCGACCTGACCATCGCCAATTTTCCCGACATCTTTGTCGTCGGAGATATGGCTCTCTCGATCGACTCGCATGGCAAGCCGCTGCCAGGGGTGGCGCAGGTGGCAATGCAGGGAGGGACCTACGCGGCGAAGGCAATCGTGAGGAAAGTAAAAGGTAAACCAAAGCCAGCCCCGTTCAGCTACTTCGATAAAGGAAATATTGCGGTCATTGGACGGGCGGCCGCGGTGGCCGACGTTTTCGGCGTGCATCTTTGGGGGTTACCGGCATGGCTGGTATGGGCTTTTGTACACCTGATGTACATCGTGGAGTTTCAAAGTCGGCTGCTGGTTTTCATTCAGTGGGCAATCCAGGACGTGACTTTCAGCCGTGGGGCGCGGCTCATTACCGGCCTGGCGCCCACGGACTTCAACTTCAATCATGCTGTTGCTGGGGAAAGACGTGCCGTCGAGCCCACGGCTGAGAAGAAGAGCGAACCCGCAGTGGCTTGAGTTCCGCCGCTAGCACTCGCGGACGCGTGGCCCACTCAAGCCTGGTTTTGGCTTGAGTAGGGCAGTTCGACAGCTGAACAGCGTTCCGAGGTTCTGCGAGATAATAAGTTTGACATGAAAATCGCTGGACCAGAGCGGTACAAGCTCTCCTTCGATACGAAAACATTCCTCGTAACCTGCAGTAGAGGAACACCAAAATTCTCCGGGCTCGCGACTACAAAACTCCCCAAGCTCTACATCGTATCTGTCGAAGCCAAGCCCATCTACGTTGGGGTGACGCGCCAATCGATGCGCACCCGCTTCCACCTAGGATTCAACGCCACAGGGGAGAGCGGCTATCACGGATACGCGTGGCGTCACAAATTCAAAGAAGCGGTCCTAGATATTTGGTGTCATGAGGACCCGCTCACCGAAAATCCCGAGCGAGAAATAGAAACTGTGGATGCCGAGGTAGTCTTTTTGACCCGCTGCGCTGGTCAGTGGCCGGAAGGCCAAACCGAAATCCACTTCCACCCATCCACGGAAGAGCATTGCAAAGCTGCTGCTGATATCTGAAGGACTGTTACATCCCCTATTCTGGACCCCCGGCTTTCTGAAATTAGGTGAGAGTGAGAGGAGGATAGCCTATTCGACCCCGATTTTAGTCTGAGTGGGGCAGTTCTACAGCCGCACAGAATCCCCGTTCCGCTCTGTCGCGTTTTCGTGTCGCCTATTCCGACTGTATGCCCCGGTTGCTGGTTTTGGATCGGCAACATCCCCACTCTAAATTTCGCAAAGAGCGCGAAATTTAGAATGGGGCACCCGACCTTCGCATTGATATGCCATAGGACTGCCCGGCCAGCGCTCACCATTATCCGACTTCTTACGCAACTGCCTTTTTCGCTACTTGCGAGAGCGCGTACTCTTCCAGTTTCTGTGCGTCGCTGTTGAATTTGCGGATGCCCTCGGCCAGCTTCTCTGTGGCCATAGCATCTTCGTTGTGCATCCAGCGGAACGCTTTTTCACTCAGATGCAGGCGCTCATCTTTGCTTGCCTTGGCAGTGGCCGGGTCTAGCTTGCGCTCCACCGTGCCCTCAGTCTGCTCCAACTGATCGAGCAGTTCGGGGCTGATGGTCAGCAGATCGGATCCGGCGAGGCGGACGATCTGATTCAGGTTGCGGAAACTCGCTCCCATGATCTGGGTCTTATATCCGTACTTCTTGTAGTAGTTGTAAATGCGCGTGACCGAGGTGACCCCGGGGTCCTGGTCAGGTGGGATCTCCTTGCCGCCTCCCTCCTTTTTATACCAGTCGTATATCCGGCCGACGAAGGGCGAGATCAGAGTTACTCCAGCTTCAGCGCACGCTACTGCCTGGGCGAAGCTGAAAAGGAGCGTGAGGTTGCAGTGAATTCCTTCCTGCTCCAACTCGTTGGCCGCCTGAATCCCTTCCCAAGTGCTGGCGATCTTGATCAAGATCCGCTCGCGGGGCACAGTTTTCTTTTGATAGAGCGAGATGAGCTTGCGCGCTTTGGCAACGGTTCCAGGAGTATCGAAACTGAGGCTTGCCGCGACCTCAGTTGAGACGCGGCCGGGAACTACCTTGAGAATTTCGCTTCCGAAAAGAACGAACATCTGGTCGATGAACTCTCCCGCCATCTGTTCGTGGCTACCGCCCAGGTCGGAGGCCCGCTCGGCGGCCTCTTCCACCAAGTGCCGGTAGGCCGGCATCTGGGCAGCATGGTAAAGGAGAGAAGGATTCGTGGTTGCGTCCTGCGGCCGGTGCTTGTGGATCGCTTCAATATCTCCAGTGTCGGCGACGACCGTAGTGTACTGTTTGAGTGATTCCAGCAAAGTCATGTGATTCTCCTATTGTGTAAATCTCAATGATCTAAAGAGGTGATGTTGCGTACATCCTAGTTTTTCCGTATGCCACCTGCCGCAGGTGCGGGCGTGAGCAGCTTCTCAATCGCACGGCCCATTGTGGCATTCATCTCAGCTACAACGGCGGGCACGTCACGCTTTTCAACTGCTCCGGTTTCGGACACCTCGTTCGTCCAGACTGTCGCACCGGTTGCAATGCTCGTCATCTGGGCAGTAATGGCGACCTCAACCGTGACGGCGCCGCCGTAATCAACTTCCTCAAGCTTCTCGAGCCTTCCGCTGAGAACGTAATCGATGTCTGAGCGTCCATCGTACAACTTCACTTGGGCGAAATTTCCGCTCGCGCGTAGGCGTTCAGCCACAGCATTTGTCGCGAATTCACGCGGATCAACCGCCCAACGGTGATAATTGTAAAAACCGATTTGTTCCGGAGAGGTTTTGTACACGATAGCCCCTTGCCGCAGGTAAGAGGGCGATCGGAATTCGCGTACGGCCAAGCATGCACGGACGCCCTCCGGCGCTGGCGGATCCGGCGGCGGCGGTACGTGGAGAGTGTAGTAGTTCGGGTATTTCATCGCGCCCCCGCAGCCCATCAACGTGCCCAGCGCTGCCAGCGCAAAACAAACTGTGATTAGATACTTCTTCATGTGGTCCTCATTGATGCGGAACTTCTCTATCCTTCGGCTGCTTGATCCGAATCAGGCTCCACGGACGCTGCTTGAGCGAATCGGTCAGCTGATCCAGGTTGTCCGTTGCCGTGCGCAAGTTTTCCATAGTGTCGTCAATCTTGTAGTCATTCGCACGGACCATTACCTGCATGTCGCCCAGCAATGCCTTGGCTTGCTGCAACGTGGTCTGCAATTCGGCCAGATCTTTGCGAAGCGGTTCTCGCGTATCTGTGACCGTGCCGTTCACGTTTTGAATGGTTGCATCCGCGTGCTGGCTTAGCGTGTTCAGTTGATCGGTGAGACGATCAATTTTCGGCCCTTCAGTCGCCAGCATTCCGTTGACATTGTCCAAAACGGCTTGAATTTTCTGCTGATTCGGCTTGCCGGTCACGGTGTTCAGATTGGCAAGGAGACTGTGCGCGTCGCTAGTTATACCTTCCAATTCTCCACGGGCCTGGGTAATCAAACTGTTTGCGTTGTCCGCGACTCCGGCCATTTTGCCGGCAATCTCATCCAGGCTGGCGGCTTCCTGCGAGGGAATCAACGACCCCGGCGGGAGGCGCTCGGCTTCGTTGCTGCCGGTCGTTATCGATAACGCAGCGCCGCTCATAACGCTGACTAAACCGAGTTTGGCGATGGACTTCTCGTTGAGAGGCGTGCCCTCTTTCACATCGAGCAGGATCTCGATTTTCGTTGGATCAGTCGTCGCGGGGTGAACGGCCTTCACCTTGCCGACGGTGATCCCACCAAAGAGGACCGAAGCTCCCGGCTCAAGTCCACCGGCATAACGAAGGTGAGTCTTGTACGGAACCGTCCCCCCGGTCATCTGCAAGTTAATGAGGTAGATAACAGAGAAGGCCAGGATCGCAAAACATCCTAGTACGAAAGCGCCGACTTTTGCCTCGGTTGTCACACTCATGCCTCCTGAGCCTGCAGGTATTTTTCGAGGTAAGCGGACACTGCGGGCGTTTGTGCGATATTGTCGGGAACGCGATCCAGGAACTGCCGCACTCGCGGATCCTGACTCGCTCTGATTTCGTCTTTGGAACCAACCGAGCGGAACTTGCCCTTGTAGAGCATCGCAATCCGGTCGGCGATGCGGAACGCACTGGGCAGCTCGTGAGTGACAACAATCACCGTCGCCTGAAAGACGTCTTTAAGCAGCACGATCAGTTCATCGAGCTCGGCGGCCACGATCGGGTCCAGTCCCGCAGATGGCTCATCCAAGACAAGAATCTCGGGACTGAGCGCCAGCGCACGCGCGACCGCGGCACGCTTCTTCATCCCGCCTGACAGTTCCTGGGGACGTAACTTCCCGAAGTCTGCCAGGCCAACCACCGCCAACTTCATCCAGACCATCAGTTCGATAATCGATGGCGCGAGCCGGGTGTGTTCTCGGAGGGTCAGAGCAACGTTGTCCTCGACCGAAAGCGAATTGAACAAGGCGGCGCTTTGAAAAGCCACTCCAATGGACCGACGGACTTTTTTAAGTTCGGCCGCCGAGCAGCGGGCGATGTCGATACCCTTTACAAACACACTGCCTGACTTCGGGCTCTCGAGCCCAAGGATCTGTCGCAAAAGCGTACTCTTGCCCGAACCGCTGCCGCCCAGCAAGACCATCGTCTCTCCGTGCTCGATGTCGAGACTGAGCTTGTCGAGCACACGATGCCCATCGTATTCAACCACCAAGTCGCGAATCGAAATGATTGGCATCAGTGTTTCACCGTGAAGTAGAAAATTGCGGTAAAGATGGAGTCGGCAACGATCACTAGAAAAGTCGATTTGACCACGGCGCTGGTCGTAGAACGGCCTACTGAATCCGGTCCCCCGCGGACGCGAAATCCTTCGAGACAGCTCACCTGGGCAATGATGGTGGCGAAGGCCACGCTCTTGATGAGTCCCGTTATTACGTCTCGCAATTGGATAGATTCGAACACGCCGCGCAGATATACCGCTGGAGAAAGGTGTGTGCTGAAGAACATGAATAGTCCGCCAGCTAAAATGCCACAAAAGTTCGACAGAACACTGAGACAAGGAACAGTGATCAGAGCGGCAAGGTACTTTGGCGCCAGGACGAACTCTATCGGTTCCAGCGCCATGACCCTTAGTGAATCGAGCTCCTCCGTCACCTTCATGGTGCCGATTTCAGCCGCAAACGCCGAGCCCGAGCGGCCACTGACGGCGATGGCCGTGAGGAGCGGGCCGAGTTCACGAGTAAAGCCGACCGCAACCAGATCAACGACGTACTGTATGGCCCCGAAACGGCGCAGTTCTGAGGCCCCTTGCATGGCGAGAATAAATCCGGTGCAAATAGCCATCAGGGATACCATAGGCAGTGCGTCCACTCCAATCTGCAACATCTGCTGCACCGTCGCTTGCCAGCGATAACGGTTCCCGACAAAGGGCAAGGCACTGCCCATGGCGCGAAACGTGGACCACCACTGAATATTGACACTCCCGACGTAGTCGAGATGATTGATGGTGCTTCTGCCGACGTCTTCCAGAACACTTGCCACCAATTCACCTCAACTCTGGCGAAGCCTCTTTACAGCCAGCGGTTTCAAACAGCGCTAGTAGGCCCGTAGCCTCGAACAAACGAACTATGCGACCGTGCAATCCCTTCAAGCAGAACGTCACCTGACGTTTGCGCGCGACCTTGAGCGCTTCAAGCAGGGTTGCGATGCCGGAGGCGTCAATATAGGAGACCTCCGCCAGATCCACGATGATGGTTTTCGGTGGTTGCCCTTCCAGCATGGCCAAAAGCCGATCACGGAGATCTGGCGACGAATCGATGCCCAGGCGGCCATGTAAGCGCACGAATGCGCGTTCTTCGGCATCATCCACGGTGATGTCAAGGCTGTCGCCTTCGGTGACTAACTCTCGCGTCAAGCCAATTCCCTCAGGTTCGCTCATGGCATGCAAGCTTCCATACAAAGGCGAATAACCCCTATGTGCCCATCTCTTTCCATAAGAGCTGTTTAGGTACTCAGGCCTGACACCAGGAAGTTCGGCGGGCGTGTTTGCCAGAGGGGGCGGTGACAAGCAGTTGGCACGTGACAGAGCCGGAACCTCTTTCACATTGCTTGATGTGGGGTCGGCCACATAGCAGAGCGCAAAGCCTGGAGTGTTCTCGAGAAGGTATTTTCCGCACGACTGGACCTGGTATTGCACTCGGTTCAGGTGAGTTAAACCGTTTGGTTCTTGCGCATGGAACGTGAAAATAGCCCTGTGCTGCCTCTCGTTAAAGCCTTGCCACGCTCACCACCGCAGACATTGTGTGTTCCTGCCCTGGCGCCAGCGTGACCGCGGCGCCCATGATGTTGCTCGCTTCGACGCAGAGAAACTGCTTCCATTCGCCCACACCCAGGTCTCGCAGCCCCCTAGCCCCTTCTTGCCACGGATTCCAGACTACTGTAGTGTTTGACGTCGTCTTCTGCAGCCGGATTCGACGACGCAATTTCGGATCGAGCAAATCGACAGCGTTCTGGGTATTTATGAATGCATTGTCGGTTTGCGAGGCGATGGTCACATTACCGAGCTGCGTCTTCTCCTTGTTGGAGTCGGTATTGTCGAGAAAGCGCGTCCCATCCAGCCCCTCTAAGCGCACTGTTCCCACATCCGCGACTCCATGGTAGGTGTGCAGCGCTTCCTCGAAATGAAGCTGTGTTTTGCCGGTATTAATACAAACGAGCTCCAGCTTGAGTTCGGAACCAAAGGTGACCCGGTGCACAAGACGAAATTCCGCTGGCCACCAGCGCCGAGTTTGCTCATCGCTCTCAATAAACATGGTTACCGCAACTCCGGCGTTATTCTCGACGATCGAATAGAGTTGCCACGATCTTGTGCGCACGAATCCATGTGCTGGAGCGTGGGGATCGTCTACCTTGCCGCGAAACCAGGGAAAGCAGATCGGGATTCCGCCGCGAATCGCCTGGCCCTCCTCCCATCGCGATTTCGAGCTGAGAAAGAGCACTTCTTCGCTGCCAGCAGGGAGCCAGGAGGTCACGTGCGCGCCGTGCACGTACACTTCGCCGTGCGCAAGCGGACCGGTAATGTCGACTCGCGCAAGGCCGCCGTCGCCCCCACACACTCGTGCGATGTCGGGAATTCCGAAGCGGCGATTCAGTTCCGTTAAGTCCAAAACTGCAGTCATATCGTTTTGTCTAGAAAATCGGAAACAACGGCCGTGCCCCAGGTATCCCAACTCGCGATCGCTAATTCCTAGCTTGTCGTTTGGCCGTACGACGACCCGCTCCAAAAATGGCGGTCGCGAAGTTTCCCCGCTCCCATTCAGAGAACCAGTTTCTTCGGCACTTACCGTTGCATTGGAATTCCATCATGCTGCCACCGCACTGCGGGCAAATCAGGTTGATGATCGACGAAATGATGCGGGAAGCGTCTCAAAACTCGGCATGGTTGATCTCCAATAGCTTTCTCAAGTTTACCGTCGCGACTACTGCGCGACCTGTGGCCGTCAATTGCAAACCGAAGACCAATTTCCAGGCCGCAAGCTACGGTAAAAAACACGCTATTTCGCGAGAATTGCAACTTCACTGTCGGTACCGCCGACAAGCATTTGGCATGTGACGGGATATCACCGGTCATCCACAGAATAATTCCGTCGTGGCCGTGGGTCCGTGAACCTTAACTGCATGTAAAACCAATCTGCTCAACGGATCTGCAAACTTTTCGACTTTGGCCCTGTGGATGCGATGGCGGTGTACGACCTCGGCGCAAAGCCTTCGACAGGAAACCTTATGCTGAAATCGTTGCTCTTGATCATCATTTGCGCCGTCGCGTTGCCGGCTTTTTGCGAGCCGGCGGCGAAGTATGAAGTGGCCACAATCCTCGACGTTAAGCCGCATCCATCTGCTGGTGATAGCTCGTCGCCCGTGGCCGCCAACTACGACGTCTCCGTCAAAGTTTCCGGCACCATTTACGTGGTTCTGTACACCGATACATTGGGCACAGGCACAGTGAAGTATGCTGCTGGCCGACAACTCCTGGTGTGCGTCGGAAAGAAGACCATCACCTACAACGATATTTTGGGCCGATCACACGAAGTGCCGATCATCAGCCGGAAGCCGGCCACAACTATTAGCCAATCGAAATGATTGCATAATTATTGTGACTGAATAATGAACGAAGTACTTTTCACGTCTGGCGAAATGTTGGAGAAATATGACTATTCTTGATCCGGCCCTTAGACCTGAAGTTGACCGTAAAGCCACACTTGATCGGCAGCTCGAAAGCCAAAACGAGAGACGCAGCATGAGTGGCAAGCTGCCCGTCGTCTATTTAGCGAGGCATGGCAATACAGCTTGGACACATTCCGGCCAGCACACCGGCCTCACCGATCTGCCATTGACCCCAGATGGCGAGCGCAACGCCGTGCGCCTTGGAGAGCGGCTGAAGGGGTTGACCTTCGCCAAGGTTATTACCAGTCCGCTGCAGCGTGCTGCTCGAACCTGCGAACTAGCCGGATTTGGAGACGCCGAATCTGACCCGGACTTGGTGGAGTGGAACTATGGACAATATGAAGGACTGACGTCGGCCCAGGTATCGCAAAAGCGTCCGGACTGGGACCTGTTTCGTGACGGTTGTCCGGGAGGCGAATCGCCACAGCAAATCGGTGAGCGGGCGTACCGTATGGTCCAACGGATCCGCAACGTCACAGGGGACGTGTTGATCTTTTCCAGCGGACACTTTATCCGCGTGCTGGCGGCGTGCTGGCTGGGTGTGGGACCCGCTGGCGGCAGATTTTTTCTGCTAAGGCCCGCCAGTCTCAGTGCGCTTAGCTATGAACACAATTTGTCCCGACCAGCGGTTCGGCTGTGGGATGACGATCGCCACGTGGGAGCGTGAGCGGTAACGGCGGAACCTTTCGCTACCGTCAGTAATCAATATCAAATAAACAGGATTGCGAGGTCACCGAATGAGCACAAAAACCGTAGCGCAACCAAAACCCGCGAAAATCGTCCCCATGGCGACGAAGACAGAAAATCTTCCCGAGCTTCTCCACCAGTACGGCAGCAACTTGATTCGATTCGCCGGAACTGAAGGGGCCCTTTATGAAAGGCACCTGGTTTTCGATCGTGCGATCGACCCAAAAGTAGCCAGCGCACGAGAACGCTTCGAAGCGTTCGCGTCCTCTGTGCGCGACGTTTTGGCGCAGCGCTGGGTGCAAACCAAGACCGCGTATGAGCAACAAAATGCGAAACGGATTTACTACTTGTCGATGGAGTTTCTGCTTGGGCGTTCGCTGGCTAACAATGTCACGAACCTATTGCTAGATCCCATAGTCCAGCATGCCGTCAAAGAAAAAGGAATCGACTGGCTTGAGCTGATCGAGCAGGAGCCGGATGCAGGCCTGGGCAATGGCGGCCTGGGACGGCTCGCGGCGTGCTTTCTGGATTCGATGGCCACCATGCAGCTTCCGGCGACGGGTTACGGTTTGCGATACGAGTACGGCATGTTTCGGCAATCATTTGTGAATGGATGGCAGCAGGAGAGTGCGGACAACTGGTTGCGCGACGGTGACCCATGGGAAATCTGCCGCCAGCACGAGAAAGTGGAAATAAAGCTCAACTGCAGCTTCAAGCTGTTGGACGGAAAGGTTGAGGTGATTCCGAATCGGCCCTCCAGCCTGTCCGGAATTCCGTTTGACCGCCCAGTGGTTGGATACGGAGGAAAGACCATCAACACACTCCGTCTCTGGGCCGCCGCTGCCCCCGACTACTTCGATTTCCAAGAATTCGGCACGGGAGATTTCATCGGTGCGCTGGCTGGAACCCTTGAAGCGGAATCGCTGACCCGGGTGCTGTATCCAGATGACTCTACGATGGCGGGACAAGAGTTGCGTTTCATGCAGGAATATTTTCTGGTCGCGTGTTCCCTGGCCGATCTGATACGTCGTTTTCTGCGGCACAACACTGATTGGGACAAGTTGCCGGAGAAGGCAGCCATCCAGCTGAATGACACACATCCTGCCATGGCAGTCGCTGAATTGATGCGCATCCTGCTCGATGATGCGCACCTTGAATGGGACAAGGCGTGGGACCTGACGAGGAAAACCCTGGCCTACACGAACCATACGTTGCTGCCCGAGGCCCTCGAGAAATGGCCGGTGGCGTGGTTTGAACTCCTTCTACCGCGCCAGCTAGAGATTATCTATGAAATCAATCGCCGGCTGCTCGGCGAGGTCCGCGTTCGATTTTCTGGAGATGAGGGCCGGATTGAACGCATCAGCATGGTGGAAGAAAAGCCGTCACGCAAGATTCGAATGGCAAACCTCGCCATCGTTGGTTCGCATAGCACGAATGGGGTTGCCGCCATTCACTCGAAATTGTTACGCACGACAACCGTTAAAGATCTGGCCGAAATGTTTCCCGAGCGGTTCAACAATAAGACTAACGGGGTCACACCACGGCGCTGGCTGCTGGAAGCCAATCCCGGCCTCTCGGGGGCAATCACCGCAGGGATCGGTGACGAGTGGATCACCGACCTGAGTCAGCTCAGGCAGCTAAAAGCGCTGGCCAATGATCCGAGTTTTCAGGAGGCCTTCCAGACATCAAAGCGCGAGGCCAAAGTAAGATTCACTGATTGGCTCAAGAAGACATCCGGACAAATCGTTGATCCTGACACAATTTTCGATTGCCAGATCAAGCGCATCCATGAATACAAGCGGCAACTGCTGAACGCGCTGCGAATCATCGTTTGTTACAACCGCTTGCGGGAAAATCCTAATCTCGTTATGGCGCCGCGCACATTCTTCTTTGCCGGGAAAGCTGCGCCTGCTTATCGGCTGGCCAAACTCATCATCAAGTTCATCAACAATCTGGCAGGCACGATCGATGGAGACCCAATTGTGCGCGGCCGGATGAAGGTGGTCTTCCTACCGGAATACAATGTATCCCTGGCGGAACGTCTGATTCCTGCGAGCGACGTCTCCAACCAGATTTCGACGGCCGGATACGAAGCGAGCGGCACCAGCAACATGAAATTCATGATGAATGGAGCTCTGACCGTGGGCACTCTTGACGGCGCTACCATCGAAATGGCCGAGGAAGCCGGAAAAGAGAACCTGTTTCTGTTCGGCCTTACAGTGGAACAAGTTCAAAACAGCCAGACCTGGTACGACCCGCATTGGCACTATGAACACGAACCCGAGACGCGAGCCGCGCTGGACCTTATCTTTTCTGATTACTTCAGCCTTAACGAGCCCGGGGCCTTCGATCCAATTCGCGATACTTTGCTCACCAACGGCGATCATTACATGCACCTGGCAGACCTTACCTCTTATGTTCAGGCGCAGGATCGACTCGGGGATCTTTATGCCAATCGCGCCGAGTGGGCGCGAAAAGCCATCCTGAACATCGCCAGCTCAGGAAAGTTCTCGAGCGACCGCACCATTCACGAATATGCAACCGAAATCTGGAAGGCGGAACCATGCCCCATACTTTAGAAAAACAATCCGTCGCAGAAGGCCCTGCGATTTCCCCTCTCGCAGGGAAACCCGCGCCGAAGGAACTGCTGATCGACCCAGCGCGCTTGCAACGGGATTATTACGAGCGCAAGCCCGATGTGAACGATCCCAATCAACTAGTCGCTTTCGGCACCAGCGGACATCGCGGCTCAGCGTTTCGCGGCACGTTTAACGAGGCGCACATTCTGGCAATTACGCAGGCCATCTGCGAATACCGCAAAGGGCAGGGAATTGACGGTCCTTTATATATGGGGAAAGACACCCACGCGGTTTCAGAGCCCGCACAGCGCACTGCCCTCGAAGTGCTGGTGGCCAATGGGGTTGAAACCATCATTCAGGAAAATGATGGAGTAACCCCGACGCCCGTCATCTCCCACGCAATTCTCGTCTACAACCGCAGACGGAAGGAACACTTCGCCGACGGCATCGTAATTACGCCGTCGCACAATCCCCCCGAAGACGGAGGGTTCAAGTACAACCCGCCCAATGGCGGCCCTGCCGACACGGACGTAACCGGCTGGGTGCAAAATCGCGCCAATGATCTATTGCGATCGGGAAACAAAGATGTGAAGCGCGTTCCGTTCGAAAAGGCTATTCGGGCTAGCAGCACGCATCAGGAAGATTTCGTTATGCCATTCGTTCGCGACCTCAAGAACGTAGTGGATATGAATGCGATCCGCGGTGCTCGCCTGAAACTGGGAGTGGATCCTCTGGGCGGCGCTTCGCTGCCATATTGGGATCCGATCAATTCGATTTATGGACTGGAAGTGGAAGTCGTGAATAGAAAGATCGATCCGACCTTTTCATTCATGACGGTAGATCACGACGGCAAAATCCGTATGGATTGTTCCAGTCCTTACGCCATGGCCAGACTGGTTGGATTGAAAGATCAGTTCCAGCTGGCCTTTGGCAACGATACTGACGCGGACCGGCACGGCATTGTCAGTCCAACTGCGGGATTGATGAATCCCAATCATTATTTAGCGGTAGCGATCCGATACTTGCTCACGCATCGGCCGCAGTGGCGCCATGATGTCATAGTTGGAAAGACGCTAGTCAGCAGCAGCATGATTGACCGAGTCGTTAATAAGCTCGGGCGCCGTTTGTCCGAGGTGCCCGTCGGCTTCAAATGGTTTGTCCCGGGACTTGTCGATGGCTCGTTCTGTTTCGGCGGAGAAGAAAGCGCGGGAGCAACTTTCCTTCGCCAAGATGGGACCGCGTGGGCAACGGACAAAGATGGGCTGATTATGGTGCTGCTCGCGGCCGAGATCACTGCATCGACAGGGAAGGACCCTGGCGAACATTACCGTGAACTGACGGCAGAATTCGGCAAGCCTTATTACACACGCATTGATGCACCGGCCACTCCGGAACAGAAAGCGAAATTGCAGAAACTGACGCCCGATGCTGTGAAGGAATCAGATCTGGCGGGCGAACCCATCGCTGCCAAGCTGACTAAGGCGCCGGGCAATCAAGCTCCGATTGGCGGGCTGAAAGTTATAGCGAAGAGCGGCTGGTTTGCGGCACGGCCGTCTGGCACGGAAAACATCTACAAGATTTATGCGGAGAGTTTTGAGAGCGAAGCACACCTTAAGGCAATTTTGAGTGAAGCCGGGGAGATTGTGAACAACGCGCTTGGTGCTGGAGTTGTTCAATGAATGGCAATGGCGGACCTGTGAACGTTCCACCGTTTCCACTCGAGTACCGCGCTTCCGGCTTGCTTTTGCATGTCACGTCTCTTCCGTCGCCTTTCGGCATCGGCGATCTCGGATCGTCGGCGTATTCGTGGGTCGATCGTCTCCATGACGCTGGCCAGCGTTGGTGGCAATTCCTTCCGCTCGGACCAACGGGTTATGGGAATTCGCCCTATCAGCCGATGTCGTCATTTGCGGGAAACGCTCTGCTGATCAGTCCTGAGAGCCTGATATCAGACGGGTTGCTGGCCGAGAAGGATTGCGAATCTAACTTTCCTTCCGACTTCGTTGACTACGATGCTGTGATTCCTTTCAAAGCCCGCCTTCTCCAAGTTGCGTGGAAGCACTTCAAGTCTGGAAACCGCACGGATCTGCGGGTGGAATTTGATGAATTCCGAAATAAGCACGAACATTGGCTGAGCGAGTACGCGCTGTTCCGAGCGTTGAAGGCGAAGTACGACGGCGCATATTACCTCGACTGGCCCGAAGAGGTGGTTCAGCGTCGACCGGAGGCTTTGGCGACTTCACGCCGCGAATTAGCGGATGAAATTGAGCAGGTCTGCTTCGCACAGTTCCTACTCTTCCGTCAGGGAGATCAACTCAAGACATATGCGCATTCGAAGGGCGTGAGATTGATCGGTGATTTGCCCTTCTTTGTTTCTCCGGATTCCAGTGATGTCTGGGCGAATCCAGAGTTATTTCTTCTCGATGAACACCACCGGCCGCGATTTGTCGCCGGAGTCCCTCCTGATTACTTCAGCGCACAAGGACAATTGTGGGGCAACCCCGTTTACAACTGGGATGCACTTCGAGCGAGCGGCTATCGGTGGTCGATTGACAGAGTACGTGCTTTGCTTGCTCACGTGGATGCGATTCGGCTGGACCACTTCCGCGGATTTGCGGCCGCCTGGCACGTGCCCGCAGGCGCGCCAACGGCTCAGACGGGCCAGTGGGTACAAGGTCCGGGTGCGGACTTTTTCCAAGCTGTATCCGGGGAGTTGGGCGGCTTGCCGTTCATCGCCGAAGATCTCGGAATCATTACTCCGGATGTCCGGTCGTTGCGTGACCAATTTCAACTTCCGGGAACCCGTGTCTTGCAGTTTGCTTTCGACGGTCATCCCGATAATCCGTACTTGCCTCACAACTTCGTCATCAACACCGTGGTCTACACCGGCACGCATGACAACGCGCCAACTCGAGAGTGGTACGAAGAACTGCCCGACTATCAGCGCCAGAACTTATGGAAATACCTCAAGCGAGCGCCAGGCGGAAACCCTGATGCGGCGCCTGCACTGATGGATCTGGCATGGTCGTCGAAAGCAGCGCTGGCGATTGCTCCATTGCAGGATGTGCTCAACCTCGGAGCAGAAAGTCGCATGAATGTGCCGGGTCGGCCAGGTGGAAATTGGGGCTGGCGGTGCCGTGAAGACATGTGGTCGCAGTCAACGTTCGAATGGCTGCGGAATTTGACGGAGACTTCGAAGCGTTCGGGTGTATCGGCGGGCACTCAAGACGGAAGTGTGGGAAACGAATCGACGCCAGTTGCGGCTTCTCGATCTTAGATCGGAAGTTTTAGGCCATCGAAGAAAAAGATCCATTCTCCAGAAGTAGCATGCCCACCATGGCCTCATCTGGGCAAGAATCCGAATCTAATATCATTTGCGCCGACTCTGTCTCGCAGCTGATCCCGCTAGAGCAAACGATTTTCCTGGGTTCACTTGCGACGTGTTTACGAGACGTTCTCCAGCTGACCTTTTGAACGCCCGTCCAAACCATTTACATATTGTATCGGTGGGGCGCCCGACTCGCGCTCGATTAGCCTGGTTGCCACTGCAAAGAGGCAACTTACGGAGATGCCGCACATCAGAACGCCAGTGACACTCTCAACTGGTCCGAGCAGTCGCCAAACTCGGGGCAGGACGACATCACCATAGCCGACTGTCGAATAGCTGCTGGCGGAAAAGTAAAACGAGGACTCCCAGGACGGAAGACAATACCGCCGGTAGAACACTGACCAGAAGAAAATCTGCAAGAAATGCAGAACGACCATCAAGGTCGAAAACCGAATCATCAGGACGGCGGCGTGCAATGAGCTCAGATGGGCCACCCCGCGCTCAATGCTGGTCCTCACCCAGCGAATAAGCACCGCGATCCCCACGCACTGCACCCAGAGCGTAAGCGTAACCAGAAAAACCGCAATGCCGGCTTGGCGAGCAAAGGTCATCATCTCCATCTACAGGCGGTCTGGCGAACGCTTGGAGTTCGGAGTTGCACTTTCATCCCCAAACGAAAGTAGCTCGCCGAGAATTGAAAAAACTCCGAAGCAATCGAGTGGTTTGTCACCTGCCAGACTACTGTCACTACACTCGCGTGCTGTGCTCGAGGATTGCGCATCACGCGGTTTCCAACTCTTTGCTGTTGTGTGATTTGCGCCCATTTTTGCCCTACGTGTGCGCTGGAACCTTGAATGCACAACTACCGTTGAACAGCCACTTGAATAGTGGGTGTCGCACAAAATCGTGGCAGGAGCTTGAATGCAAACTAAGGCAGCAAGGCTATTTTTCTTTGCGGTTATCGCTCTGGCAGTCTCCACCAGTCGGCCGTCGTCCGCGCAACAACCAGCGACTGCGAAGCAGCTGAAGGCACCTGCTCCCGTCTACCAGGATACGCAGTGGGCCCCTGATGAAGACATACAACTATTGAAGAAGGACCTACGATCGCAAAAGAAGCAGGTCGTTGCTGCGAACATGGACCTGACCGATGCAGAGGCGGAGAAGTTTTGGCCTGTCTATGACCGTTACGCAGCGGACGTGGCGAAAGTCTACGACACAAAAATTGCCCTCCTTCAAGAATATCTTGAGAACTATCAAACCATGTCTGGGGATCAGGCAGAAAGTTACTTGCGCCGGCGCGCCGCAGTGGAGCAAGACATGATGCAAGTTCGGATCAAGTATCTGCCGGAGTTTCGCAAAGTGCTGACCGGCCGGGAAGCAGCACTCTTTTACCAGATCGACTGGCGGCTCGATCTCATGATCAATCTCCAGCTGGCGCAAGCCCCGGTGATTAACCCATAGGTGCAAACGTCGCGGAACACAGTTCAAGGCGGGCGATGTTGTCGAGAGTTAAACGTGTTACAGGAGGAATTGAATGGCGATAAAAGTTGCCATCATTTACTACAGCGCTACCGGTACCACGTATCAGTTGGCCCGTGCCGTGGAACAAGGAGCAAGCGACGCGGGCGCAGAGGTTCGGTTTCGCAAGGTGCGTGAACTCGCTCCAGACGAAGCGATCGCATCGAATCAAGGATGGGCTGCTCATCGGCTTGAGACGCAACATGTCCCGGAGGCCACTCTTGACGACCTTGCCTGGGCCGACGCGGTCATCTTTGGAACACCGACGCGATACGGCCTGCCCACGGCACAGCTGAAACAGTTCATCGATACTACAGGTCCACTCTGGGTGAAAGGGGCCCTGGTCAATAAGATCTGCTCTGGTTTCACGAGTTCAGGTACTGCCCATGGTGGTCAGGAGACGACCATCGTCAACCTCAACACCACTTTTTATCACTGGGGCGCAATTATTGTTGGGCCGGGTTACGCCGACCCAATTCAATTCAAGGCAGGCAATCCGTATGGAGCATCATTCACCAGCAATAATGGCGCGCTTAAACCGGACGAGACCGCGCTCGCGTCAGCGCGCTTCCAGGGTAGGCGTGTGGCGGAGCTGGCAGCCCAGTTTATCGCAGGACTGAAGCCTCGGTGATTGGGGTAACGAGTTAAGGCAAATGCGACCCATAACAAACTCGACAACAATCCGAGCCATGCAACTCGCAATGTTTGCTTTGTCGTCCGTTTTGTTGCCGCCAAGGTCACTTGCCGAACCCTCCCATTCCTTAACCAGCATCTTTTCTCCCGAGTCCACGCCGGCCAAGTCGATTTTTGATTTATCGATCTTCGTGCTGTCGATTACCGGAATCATATTCGTTGTTGTTTTTACTTTGCTGGTTTATTCGATTTTTAAATTTCGCGCGAACTACGCGAATGCGGACCGTGAGCCGGCCCAGGTCTACGGAAGCAACCAGATTGAGATGGCATGGACGATCATTCCCATTCTGATTGTGGTCGTTTTGTTTCTGGCCACCGCGCGGGTGATCCACGCGATTCAAGATGCTCCAGAGCCGGCGGGCGCTGTACAGGTCACCGCGATTGGACATCAATACTGGTGGGAGTTTCGCTATCCGAAGCTCGGCATCGTTACTGCGAACGAGTTGCACGTTCCGGTAAGCGACCCGAGTCATCCTACGCCAACTTTCCTGCGGTTGCTTTCGGCTGACACAGACCATAGTTTCTGGATTCCGGAGCTTGCGGGCAAGACAGACCTTATTCCCAATCATCCGAACCGGATGTGGATGGATCCGTACCACACAGGAATTTTTCTCGGCCAATGCGCGCAGTATTGCGGGACCCAGCATGCGAAGATGCTTCTGCGCGTATCGGTCGATAGTCCGCAAGACTTCGCGGCGTGGGTTCGCGGCCAACAACAACTCGCAGTTCAGGACCCGAGCGTTATGACAGGCAGGCAGGTGTTCGAACACACTGCATGCATCAACTGCCACACGGTATCGGGAACTCCAGCCGATGGGCGCTTCGGCCCCGACCTGACGCATTTAATGAGCCGTACGACAATAGCTGCTGGCGCAGCTGAGAATACGCCTGAAAATCTTCGGCTGTGGATCCAAAACCCAGACGGGATCAAGCCTGGTTCGCTGATGCCTGCTATGAAATTAAGCGACGCGGATGTGGACGCGGTCGTGAATTACATGAAGACACTTCGCTAGAGGATTCTGACGACCCTATGTCATCGAATGTGATCACAATTCAAGGGCTGGAGGTTCAAGAGAAGCCTTGGGTCGATACCCTGCATGAGTGGGTCACTACAGTCGATCACAAGCGGCTCGGGATTCTTTACATCGTTTACGCGCTCGTCTTTTTACTGTTCGGCGGTATTGAGGCCATCGTCATTCGCATCCAGTTGATGCATTCGCACAACAATTTTGTCTCTCCGCAAGTATTCAACCGCATGTTCACCATGCATGGCACTACCATGATCTTTTTCGTGGCTATGCCCATCCTGTTCGGATTTGCCAACTACCTGGTCCCATTGATGATCGGCGCGCGCGACATGGCTTTCCCGCGGCTGAATGCCTTCAGCTTCTGGCTTTCGGCACTGGGCGGATTTTTGCTCTACTTCAGCGTGGTGGGCGCGAATGGTCTCTACGGCGCGGGCGATGCACCTGACGTGGGATGGTGGGCGTACGCGCCTCTAACAGCACGGGCCTTTTCCCCAGGTCACAGCACGGATTATTGGACGCTCGCGCTCCTGGTTTCGGGGTTTGGAAGCATTGGAACGGCGATTAACATCATCGCCACCGTTCTTTGCCTGCGATGCCCGGGCATGAAGCTCAGCCGCATGCCCCTGCTAGTGTGGCTAAATCTCGTGATGGCCGGAATGGTTCTGATTGCCATCACGCCGCTCTCCGCGGCCCAGATCATGCTGCTGATCGACCGGTATTTGGGAGGGCATTTCTTCGACGCGCAGGCCGGTGGCTCAGCCGTGCTCTGGATGCACTTCTTTTGGATATTTGGCCATCCTGAAGTGTACGTGCTGATCATTCCGTGCTTCGCCTTTATGTCGGAAATCATTCCAGTTTTTTCGCGCAAACCGATCTTCGGGTATCCGGTTATGGTTGCGGCCACGGTCTGCATCGGTTTTGTGAGCCTGAGCGTCTGGGCGCACCACATGTTCACTGTCGGAATGAACTCTTATGCCAATAGCTTCTTCACGATTACAACGATGGCTGTCGGTGTTCCCACCGGGATCAAGATTTTCAACTGGATCGGTACGATGTGGGGCGGACGGATTCAGTTCAGAACACCGATGCTGTTCTGCATCGGATTTCTATTCCAATTCCTCATTGCCGGCCTGACCGGCATCATGATGGCCGCTGCGCCCTTTGATTGGCAACTAAGCCTGTCGTATTTTGTGGTCGCGCACTTTCATTATGTGATTGTGGGCGGGATTTTGTTTGCTCTTTTTGCCGCCTTTTATTACTGGTATCCGAAGATCACGGGCCGGATGCTGAGTGAGCGACTCGGCAAGTGGCACTTCTGGCTTTTCCTGATCGGTTTCCACCTGACGTTCGATGTCATGCACATTCCGGGACTGCTCGGGATGCCGCGTCGCATCTACACCTACGAACCCGGGCGCGGTTGGGACACGCTGAACCTGATCGTCTCGATCGGTGCGTTCATTCAGGCGATCGCCATCCTGGTCTTCGTGTGGAATCTCATCAGTTCTTACTTCAACGGAGCCAAGGCGGGGAACGATCCTTGGGATGCCTGGACGCTTGAGTGGTCTACAAGCTCTCCACCGCCGGCCTACAACTTTGCAACTGTACCGGTGGTTGCGAGCCGGCGTCCGTTGTGGGACCTGAAACATCCTGAAGATCCAGACAACCTCTATGAATGAAGGAAGAAAGCAATGAGCGCAGCTGCAACCTCGGTCGTCGAAATCCCGCAGGCTTGGACTCTGCTGTACCGGGGTAAGGTCGCGATGGCCTGCCTCATAATCGCGGAATCCGCGATCTTCACCATCTTTCTGGTTGCCTATCTCTTCTATTTGGGCAAGAGCCTGACGGGGCCGACTCCGAGAGAAGTACTGGAGACACCGATCTTTTTCACGATCTGCTTGTTGTCCAGCAGTATAACCGTCCACTTCGCTGGCAAATCTCTGGAACGCAATAATCGCCCCGCATTTCTTGCTTTGTGGTCGCTCACGATTATCCTCGGTGGGCTCTTTCTATTTGGCACTGGGAGGGAATGGCACCGGCTCATTTACGAACATGGGCTGACGATCTCTACCAATCTCTTCGGAACGACTTATTACTCACTTGTTGGCCTGCACGCGTTTCACGTCAGCGCAGGATTGATCATGCTCACTGTCGTCCTTATTTGTGGTTTGGCTGGACGGGTGCACGACGATCAGGCCCGCCGCGTCGATGTGCTTGCCTTGTACTGGCACTTTGTTGATGCCGTTTGGGTCGTAGTCTTCACTGTGGTTTACATTGTCGGACGCTGAGGGAAAGAAATGGAAACGTTACTCGCGACAGAACCACTCGACCAAGATCCCGGAACTCCACGCGAGATTGAATCACCTGCGCCGACCACTTGGCCTTTGATTCTGGCGTTTGGATTCACTTTGCTGTTCTCAGGACTGGTGACGAGCATGTCAGTAACGGCCCTCGGTGCTGTACTCGCCGTGGCAGGATGCATCGGCTGGTTCCGCGAAGTTTTCCCGCGCGAGCACGAAGTAGCTGTGCCGGTAGTTCCAGATGATTTCCGTGCATCGACTAGGCGCCGCGTGGTTGATCGGCTGCCAATCGCGGCAGAACAGGTACGCGCATGGCTGCCCGTTCACACCTATCCCGTTTCTGCCGGTGTGAAGGGTGGATTGGCGGGAAGCGTAGCGATGGCCGTGCTGGCCTGTGCTTATGGCGTGCTGAAAGCTGGGAGCATCTGGTATCCCATCAATCTTCTTGCTGCGACGGCTTATGCAGAATCGCTGAAGCTCGGCCCAAGCCAACTCTACTCGTTTCATGCCGATAGTTTTGCAATCGCTTTCGGCCTGCACGTATTGATGTCCCTCACCGTGGGCTTGCTCTATGGCGCAATGCTCCCCATGTTTGCGCGGCGGCCGATCGTGCTCGGCGGGTTGATCGCCCCCGTGCTATGGTCTGGGCTGATTTACACGATGCTCGGCCTGCTTAATCCGCTACTCGCAAGCCACATCGATTGGTACTGGTTTGTATCTTCGCAAGTTGCCTTTGGCTTGGTTGCAGGGTTGGTCGTAGTGAGCCAGTCTCGCATGTTGACCCGCGAGAACCTGCCGTTCGCTATGCGTGCAGGAGTGGAAGCTCCGGGAATTATTTCGCCACATGGAGAGGAACGGCCGTGAGCTCACTCCGATATTCGTATCTGGCCGCCGTGGTGAGCATGATTGTCCTCTCCGGTTGCAGTTCTCCGCTCAGCCAGCGACGCGACAATTCGGAAATCCTCGCTCCAAATGAGGTTGCAGATTTTCGTACTTTGTACGCGGAAAACTGCGCGGGGTGCCACGGCTCGGAAGGACGGGGAGGAGGGGCGATCGCTTTGGCCGATCCCGTTTACTTCGCAATTGCCGACGATGCATCGATACGTAAAGTTGTTGCGGATGGCGTGAAGGGCACTTCGATGCCGGCCTTCGCTCAAAGTGCGGGCGGAATGCTTACCAATAAGCAGATCGATCTAATCACCACAGAAATGCAATCCCGCTGGAGCCGGCCGGGAATTTTCAACGGAGCTAATCCGCCTGCCTATGCGGCAAACTCTGCGGGGAATGCCCGGCAGGGCGAAGTTGTGTATGGAACTTACTGCGCATCGTGTCACGGTACAGAAGGACAAGGCGGACGCAAGGGCAGCGCTATCACGAATGATTCGTTCTTGGCGCTGGTCAGTGATCAGGGGCTACGCACGATTGTCATTACAGGCCGCCCGGAACTAGGCGCGCCTGACTGGCGGGGCAACGTGCCCGGCAAACCGATGTCCGATCAGGAAATCACGGATGTAGTTGCATGGATGGCCTCGCACCGAGTGCAAACCCCTGGGCAGCCTTATTCGGCCTCCAATTATGCGCACCAGGAGTCAGACAATGTCCACTAAACCTGTCTTTGTGCCGTCGAGTGAAACTGCTATCTCCCGGCGCGGGTTCTTTATGAAGTTGGGAATTCTGTTCAACGGACTAGCGGCAGCCGTAGTAGCCATGCCGATAGTTGGATTTCTCTTCTCGGCGATCACGCGGGGTCGCGCCAATGGATATCTCTCGTGGGTGCAACTCGGGAAGATCGCCGATTTCCCAGAAGGCGAGACGCGTCTAGCGACCTTTCGCAATCCATACGTGATGCCGACCGACGGCACAACAGCCGACACTGCGTGCTGGGTGCGGCACATTGCAGGGGAGCAGTTCCAGGTCTTCGCGATCAACTGCGCGCATCTAGGCTGTCCCGTTCGCTGGTTTCAGCAGTCTGGTTTGTTCATGTGCCCCTGCCACGGCGGAGCGTACTACAGCGACGGATCGCGCGCCTCGGGACCGCCGGAGCGCGGGCTTTTCGAATATCCACACAAGATTGAGAACGGCCTGATCACCATTCAGGCGGGTGAGTTGCAGACGCCAGGAGCAGCGATTGCAGCTCTTACCGGAGAGAAACCGCCATGCGCATGATGATCGGCAGAATCGGGCAATGGTTCGACTTCCGCTTGCAGCTGGCCGCGCCGGTTCGCGAAATAGCCGAACATCCCGTCCCGCGGAACACTGCCAGTTGGTGGTATGTGTTTGGCAGCGCTGCGTTGGTGGTATTCATCTTGCAATTCCTGACGGGAATTCTGCTCGCTTTGGTTTATGTGCCCTCGGGCGCGGAAGCGTGGAGCAGCCTCCAAGCCCTGAATCACGCAGTGACGCTTGGCTGGTTTATTCGCGCCATGCATGGATGGGGCTCGAATTTCATGGTCGCCATCGTTCTGATTCACATGGTCCAGGTTTTTCTGTTCGGCGCGTACAAGTTTCCCCGCGAACTCACCTGGACCATAGGCGTTTTTCTTTTGCTGATGACGCTGGGCATGGCTTTCAGTGGACAGGTGCTGCGCTTCGATCAGGATGCCTATTGGGGGCTGGGAATCGGAGCGTCAATCGCGAGTCGCGTTCCTATCTTAGGTCCCGCGATCGTGAAGTTGATGCTAGGAGGGCCGATCATCGCGGGTGCGACTCTGTCACGATTCTTCACCCTGCATGTGTTCGTGATCCCGGGATTGCTGATTGGCTGCGTCTGCCTGCATGTGTTGATGGTGCTGAAGCTGGGCATCAATGAATGGCCGATGCCGGGGCGCGTCGTGAAACGAGCGACGTACATGAACGACTACCACGAGTTGACAAAGAAAAATGGCGCGCCGTTCGTTCCCTATGCTGTATGGAAAGACATGTTCTTCGCGGCGTTCATTATCCTGGCCGTCGCCGCGTGCGCACTGTATTTCGGCCCGTTCGGGCCGACCGGCAGGCCTGATCCGACGATCATCCAAACTGCTCCGAAACCGGATTACTTTTTCCTCTGGCTCTATGCTTTGCTCTCGCTGCTCCCGCCGTCGCTCGAGACACCAGCACTTCTGATTGGGCCAGTGGTGGTGATTGCCGGACTGCTTCTTCTTCCGTTTCTTTCCGGAGAGGGTGAAAAGAGTTGGAAGCGCCGGCCGATCGCGGTTTTGACCGTGATGATGATTGCGATCACGCTCGGGACGTTTACTCATCTCGCGGGATACACACCCTGGAGCCCGCACATGAGCGCGTGGAGCGGTGATCCGGTGCCGGATCAGTTCATACATGGCACGACCGCGCTAGAGCGGCAAGGCGCTTTGATATTCCAGGTAAAGCAGTGCCGTAACTGTCATTCACTGGGCGAAACCGGTGGACAGAGAGGACCGTCTCTCGACAGCGTTGCCGTGCGCCTCACGCAAGACCAGCTTATCCGGCAGGTCATTCAAGGCGGCGGCAACATGCCAGCCTACGGCAAGAACTTGAGTCCCGCGGAGACAACCGCGCTGGTGGCCTTTCTTGAAACGCTGCACCCAAAAGGGCAAGCGCCAGCGCGCGATGCCGCACGTGATGTGGCCCTCGGCGACGAAAAACCTGTAGTGCAACCTTAGGAGAACGGTTCCATGCCACATCTCCATCACGGCGCACCGGGATCGCTCGAGCCAGTGTTACTCACAGTCATAATTATTTTCGCGGCCTCGGTATATCTGCGTGGATGGCTTCGCCTTCGTTCGACTTCGTTCAGCATCATCAACGGTTGGCATGCGTTCAGCTTCGTTGCCGGTCTGTCGTTGATTTGGGTCGCAATTGCTTCTCCCATTGCCGCACTCGATCATGAACTGCTGATCGTGCATATGCTGAAACACTTACTGCTGATGACGCTGGCTCCTCCACTGATCTGGGTAGGTGAGCCAGTGGATCCCTTATCGCACGGTTTGCCGCAGCGATTTGTACAACGCGTGCTTGCCCCGGCGTTTCAACTGCTGCGTGCGCAGAGAATAAGTAGAGCGCTCGGACAGCCCGGGTTCTGCTGGCTTGCCGCCGCTGCTGCGTTGGTTGGATGGCATATTCCCGCCGTGTTTACACTTGCGATGCAATCCGCGGCGTGGCATTTTGTCGAACAGTCATCATTCCTTGCGATCGGGCTCCTGTTCTGGTGGCCTGTGGTTCGGCCCTGGCCGAGCGTTTTAAGGCCAGACCTGTCCATGATCCTCTATCTCTTTTTTGCTACGCTGCCGTGCGACATCCTTTCCGGATTTCTGGTATTTTGCGACCGCGTAATTTATCCAGTTTACTTGTCCTCATCACACCTGTTCGGTTTGTCAGCACTCGGGGACCAGCAGTGTGCGGCCGCATTGATGTGGACCTGCGTCACTCTGGTGTATCTGGTAGCCGGAGCGATCTTAGCCATGCGGCTGCTCTCGCCAGAGAAACCTCTTGATTCTAAATTGGTGCCGGCTGTGTTGCATGTCAACACAGCACCGCACAACGTTCAGCAGAGCCTGGAGGCTTTCTGAGCATGGCGACGAAACCCATCGTTGCGAGGCTCGATGTATCAATTGCGCCGCGTGCTCGCTTCGCTCGTTCCACCCTCTTGGCCGATTATTGGGCGCTAACCAAGCCGGAAGTCAATTTCCTGATCGTGATCACAACTTTCGCCGGCTTCTATCTGGCTTGTGCAAATGGATGGCGGGACTTCCCATGCTGGCTGTCGATCAATGTGTTGTTGGGTACACTGTTGGTAGCTAGTGGCACTGGGACTCTGAACCAATATCTTGAACGCAACTTCGATGCGCAAATGCGCAGGACGTCCCGTCGGCCACTCGCCGCCGGGCGGCTCGAACCTGCTGCAGTCCTGTGGTTCGGTCTCGCATTATCGGTGGTCGGCAGCGTTTATCTTGCGGTCACGGTCAATGTTCTTGCGAGCCTGCTCGCGATGGCCACGTTACTGTCTTATCTGTTTGTCTACACTCCACTGAAACGAAAGACGCCGTTGTGCACCCTGGTCGGCGCGTTTCCAGGCGCCATGCCTCCTCTGATCGGCTGGGCCGCGGCATCCGGCAAGCTGAACTCCCAAGCATGGACACTCTACGCAATGCTCTTTCTCTGGCAGTTCCCGCACTTCATGGCGATCGCCTGGATGTACCGCGAGGATTACGCCCGCGCAGGCTACCTGGTGCTACCTCCTGATGACTACGCACGAGTCCGTTTGGTGAATTTGCAAACTGTGCTGCCGCTCTTAGCGTTGGTGCCACTAAGTCTCTTGCCAGGGTTGCTGGGTGAAGCGAAATTCTATTTGATCGGAGCCTTGCTCCTGGGCGCGGGGTTCGTTTATTACGCAGCACAGTTCGTAATTCGCAAGTCCAACTCTGCCGCTCGACGCCTACTTGCAGCATCCATCATTTATCTTCCCGCGCTATTCGTGCTGATGCTGCTTGCACGAGGTTAGAGAAGCATGGCAATGGTCGACAATCGTGACATGATGAGTGCGCAACTCCGCAAATGGGTGATTGCTCAGGACAATCCACCGTCAATTGCGCATGTAGTGCTCAGTGCGCTTACTGCAGTGGTGTCTTATGTCATCGCCCGCCTGTTCCGTCTGCCCGAAGCGTACTGGGCGCCAATGTCTGCCTTGCTAATAATGCAGTTGACGCTCAGCGCGGCTTTCCCCATCGCCGTCCAATATGTTGTAGGAACAGCGGCCGGCGCAGCCGTTGGAGCAGTGACCGACATTTACTTCCACACAAGCGTCGGGGCCTTCGGAGCGGCCATTGTCCTGGTCGGATTGCTGTGCGTTGCACTTCGCATCGAAAGAAGCGCGTTTCGATATGCAAGTATCACCCTCGTGATCGTAATGCTCGTGCCTCGATCTACAACCGGCCGGTTAGTAGCGCTCCACAGATTCTTGGAGGTTTCGATAGGGATCGCGGTAGGCCTTGTGCTCTTCGCCGTTTGGCAGAAGATCGATCTCAAATTTCCACTCAAGGTAAACCGTGCGCCCTTGGTCGGGTGACACGGGTCTCGTCACAATGGGTTCGATCTCTATCGATCGACGAGATTGCGGAAACTGATCACCATAGGTCATCGAACCAACTCCTGAACGTTTTCGGATTTGACATCGATCGGAACCGTGCCCTTTGAGTTTGCCATTTGTTCTACGGCCCGGGCTCGTGCTCCTCGAATTTCCCGAGGCGAGCAGTCAAGGAGGAGGGCGCTGTCATGCGCGGAATAGTGCTCCAGAACAGACATCACAAACACAAAGCGTTCGAAATCGGGAAGTGCCAGCACGGCATTGAGGCTAAAGTTCCTGCCCTCGCCCGTAGGAAGTTGACGGACGTAAGGAGGAACAGTGAACGTGGAGCAACTGGCGGTGCTCGGGTGTGGCTTCAATTGCCCGATTGCGTTCTGGACAATGGTGCGCTTTGCCCAGGAACGAGCCCACTCCTTGAACACGCCATTGGATCTCATGGAATCTTCGAGGCCGGCCACGAAGCATTGCTCCGCTTTTTGATGATCGGCTGTCAGGAGGAACGAAAGTTGGTATAGCTCGCTCATGCCCTTAGCGAACAGGCGACAGAAGTCCGTGCCCGTGGCGTATTGGTTTGCCTGTTCTCTCCGGGTTTTGCGATGGCACATCATTCTCGTAGCACTCCTGAAGGCCGGGTTGCACTCTCTGGGAGAGTCGCTTCAAATGTAACGACGCCATTCCTCTGCTAAAGCAAAACACGTGCCAAACGACTGACTTGTAAGTTCAATGAATGGGCGGCATGATTTTGAATTGTCCTGGATTGAGCGTGATCTGGGGCGAGATCCAGGACTCAAAATCGTTTGCGCTGATCGTAATCTGATAAGGCAGTCCCGGGGTTACACGCTGAGATTCGAAAAATCCGTTTTGGCTTGTGACAACGGTTTGTCCGTCATGCGAATCTGGCCCTTTGAGCACAACCGCCGCATTACCCACTGTATCGCCATTCACATCGGTAACCGTGCCGATTATAGTTGCGCCTTTGGCTGCTGTGGTTTGCATGCTCTGCCCCGTCACGGGCATGGAAAACGCGACCGCTACACCGAAGGCGACAATTAGACCAATATCAAAGCGTTTCAAGAATGCGTCTCTCTCGGTAACAAGTAGATAAGGCAATCCGCATTCCAAACTGCGAGGGTGGCGACGCGGCCAGCCTTGTCCTGGCAAAGAAGTTCACTGGACACGTGACCGGCAATTTGGACAGCGAGAAACAGTTGAGGAAAAAATCGAAGAGGCGGTCGCCTGCTGCCACTCGTTCTGGCACCGTGTCGCCGAAACCGGCGGGAGTGACATTCTGTGGGCAGAGCCGGTCGGGGTCACTTGTGCCCCTTACAATCGTCGTTTCATCTCGCTGGTGAGGGAAGATTGAAATCGGTTTTAGGCGGTGAGCACACCGAATCGAACCAACGGCTGATGTATACCTCGGCGTGGGCTTCACCGCAGAAGTGCAGGGCGCCAACTGCGTTTGCAGCCTCAGAATTCCAGCGATGAACCGTGAGTTGCGAATTCCCACACTGTATGACGAACCAGTGGATGGGACGAGTGTCCACAATTCCGCAGACCTCACATCGGTATTCGCGCATCGTTGTCATCATTCATTATCACCGCTGCCGCTTGGCAACAGTCCAAACACCCTAGACGCCTCCTGGTACGGGCCGATGAATCTTACTGTTGCCAGCCTCCGCCGAGCGCTTTGTACAGTTGGACCAGGCTTCGGTATTCGTCGGCCCGCGCGGCCGCGAGCGTAAGTTCTGCACCGTAAAGTGAACGCTGTCCGTCGAGTACTTCGAGGTATGTCGTCGTGCCGCCCTTGTAGCGAAGGGTGGAAATGCGGACGGTTTCCTGCAGATCAGCGACACTATCCTGCTGGCGCATTCGCACCTGATGAAGCTTTTCGTAACCTATGAGCGCGTCGGAGACATCACCAAAGGCTTGCTGGATCGCTTGTCGGTATGCGATCAGAGCCTGCCGGTGCTCCGACTCAGCCAGATGCAAATTCCCTTTCAGCGCGCCTCCCGTGAAAATCGGCTGGCTCACCTGCCCGCCGTAAGACCAGATGCCAAGCTGTGTAGTCATCAAGCTCGAAAAGACGCTGCTTCGACCGAAAGAACCTCCACCTGATCCGGTCAGCGCGATTTGCGGAAAGAACTGAGCCTTGGCCACACCGATGTCGGCATTCGCAGCGATCAAAATCTGTTCTGCCTCGCGAATGTCGGGTCGGCGCTCGATGATCGAAGAGGGAAGGCCAGGTGGAACTTCAGGTGGAAGTATCTGCTCAACGAGCGGAATACCACGCGACACGTCTTGCGGATAATTGCCGAGGAGGATGCTGATGGCATCTTCTTCCTGACCGAGTTGCCGCTCCAGGTCAGGAATCTGGGCATTCGCCGTATCCAGAACCTGCTGTGCCTGGAGCACATCGAGCTTCGTCGCGACGCCGTGCTCAAGGCGAAGCTTAGTGAGTTTGACCGAATCGGTCTGGGTATTGACCGTTTCCCGGGTGATCTTAAGTTGCAGGTCGAGTTGCAGCAGAGTGAAGTAATCGCTCGCCACATCGCTGACGAGAGTCAAAACGACGACTTGCCGCGCGTCTTCTGTAGCCAGGAGTTGGGCGCGGGCTGCTTCCGTTGCGCGCCGCAGCTTCCCGAAGAAATCGAGTTGAAAAGCCGCGTCGGCAGTGAGCGTCAGAAAGTTGTATCTGGATTGAAAGGTGTTTTCCTTGCCGCCGCTGAAATTGGCGTTGCCGGAAACTTGCGGAAACAGGCTGGAACGGGTCACGGCAAGTTGCGCACGGGCGGCATTGATGCGTTCCGCAGCCAGTTGCAGGTCGTAGTTCTGCTTGAGCGCCGTGCGAATAAGTTCCTGCAGCTTCGGGTCCTGAAACACCTGCCACCAGGGAAGATCGGCATACGAGGCAGTCTGCATCTGAAGCTGAGGATTGTTTGCCAGATCACGATAAGAGGCCGGAGTCTGAACCGCAGGGCGATGATATTTGGGCCCAACCATGCAACCGACCAACATGGCGGATCCCACAATGACGATCAGCAATTTCCCGGTGTTCATTTTCTCGGCGTTCATAGCCTCGATTCCATTGAGCCCGCCTTCTTTTTCGCAACCTCGCAGCGGTCTCAGTCTCCTGGTGCAGGTGAGGGCGCGGCCGGCAACATGCCGGATGCGTGTTCCTTGCCGGCGCCCGACCATTTCTCAACCGTATAAAAGATGCCGGGGATGAAGAAGATTCCAATCGCGCTGGCCGCGAGCATTCCGCCGATTACCGCCGTCCCCATAATCTGGCGGGCTACCGAACCAGCGCCGCTCGCCGTCCACAGTGGGACGCAGCCGAGGATAAATGCGAACGATGTCATCAGGATCGGGCGCAGCCGTAACCTCGCCCCTTCGAGCGACGCGTCCGCAAGCGGTTTTCCGTGTTCGTACTGATCCTTCGCGAACTCAACGATCAAGATCGCGTTCTTTGCCGCCAGGCCAATCAGCATGATCAGGCCGATCTGCGAGTAGACGTCACTTTCGATCTGGACCATGTAGGGCGGCAGAAAAACGCCGAGCAGAGTGCGGCGCAGCCAAAGCACCGCAAAAGCTCCGAAGACCGCCACCGGGGTGCTGAGCAGTACGCTGAAGGGCAGCGACCAGCTTTCGTAAAGAGCCGCAAGAATCAGGAAGACGAACAACAGCGACAGTCCAAAGATCACCGCAGGTGGCACTCCCTGGCGCGCCTTCTGCTCCAGAAACGAGATTCCGGAGTAGTCGAATCCCATCTCTCGCGGCATGGTTTGTTTGAAAACATCTTCGAGGGCTGCGCTGGCCTGATCGGCGCTGAAACCGGGCGCAGCGCTGCCGTTGATTTGCGCGCAACGGTACTCGTCAAAGCGCATAGTGAATTCGGGGCCAAACTGCGATTTAACCGTGGTGAGCGTAGAGAGCGGAACGTTTGCGCCCTTACTGTTGCGGACATAGAATCGCCCGACGTTATCCGCGCTGGCGCGATCGTCGCTTTCGGCCTCGACGTAAACCTGCCACTGACGGCCAAAGCGGTTGAAGTAGTTGATGAAATACCCGCCCATGAATGCCTGGATGGTGCGGTAGACATCGGTAAGATTGACGCCCTGCTTCAATACTTTGTCGCGATCCACGTCGACGAATTTTTGTGGAACGCTGGGAAGAAAAGTGGTGCTCAGGCTGGCGATCTCGGGCCGCTTTCGCGCTGCTTCAAGAAACGTGCTCACATTTTTCGCGAGAAATTGAATGCTGCCGCCGGAGCGGTCTTCGAGGATGAAGGTGAATCCGCCGGCGGTGCCAACACCCGGAATCGCTGGCGGCGAGAAACTGAAAGCGATCCCTGCCGGCAATTTTGCGAGCTGCTGATTCAGATGGGCCTTGATGGCCTGAAATTGCTCGGCTCTGGTTGTGCGTTCATCCCACGGCTTGAGAGTGACAACAAAGAAAGCGTTGTAACTGGTACGAACAAAACTGAGTAAGCTGAAGCCGATGACGCTGGTCGTGTATTTCACACCCGGTGTGTTCGCCAGAATGTTTTCGATCTGTGTCGCGGCTTGAGATGTCCGCTCCAGCGAAGCGCTGTTAGGTAATTGCAGATTAATATAGGCGTAGCCTTGATCTTCATCGGGAAGAAAGCTCGACGGCACACGATTGGCAAAGAATCCAGCCGCGAGGCAAAAGACTATTAAAAGCACAGCCACGACAGCAGTTTTCTTGAGCAGGACGCCGCTCCACCCGACATAGCCGTCGGTGGCCCGCTCGAAAACGCGGTTAAACCAATCGAAGAATCTCCGTAGCGGCCCGTGGCTTTCCTGGCGCGGGCGGAGCAGTAGTGCTGCCAGAGCGGGGCTCAGCGTGAGTGCGTTGAACGCGGAGAGAATCACCGAGATGGCGATCGTGACCGCAAACTGCTGATAGAGCCTGCCGGTGATTCCGGGAATGAAGGCGGTGGGCACGAATACCGCGGAGAGAACCAGCGCGATACCCACAACCGGACCCGAGAGTTCCTCCATCGCTTTTAACGCCGCATCTTTCGGAGTCATACCCTCTTCGATATGGCGCTCCACACCTTCCACAACGACGATTGCGTCATCCACCACCAGACCAATCGCAAGCACCAAACCAAAGAGAGAAAGTGTGTTAATGGAAAAACCAAACAGCGGGAAAAATATGAATGTGCCGACCAGGGAAACCGGTACCGCTAGCAGCGGAATCAGCGTGGAGCGCCAGCCCTGAAGAAAAAGAAAAACAACAATGATGACCAAAACCAGCGCGATCACAAGGGTCTCAACGATTTCCTTGATGCCCTGCGTCACAGAAAGCGTCGTATCGAGGGAGACGGCGAAATCCATGTCCTCTGGAAAACGCTCTTTCATTTGCGCCATCAGCGTCTTGACCCCGGCCGCCGCATCGACCGCGTTCGATCCGGGCAGTTGATACGCGGCAATAATGGCGCCCGGCTTGCCGTTAAAGCGTCCCGAGATACTGTAGTCTTGCGCACCAAGCTCCATTCGAGCGACGTCGCGAACTCGTACGGTCGCACCGTCGGGTGTTTCGCGGACCACAATGTTGCCGAATTCTTCTGGCGAAACCAGGCGCCCTTGCGAGAGGACAGTGTAGGTATATTCCTGACCTTTGGGAGCAGGCTCGCCTCCGGCCTTGCCGGCGGGGTTCACGGTGTTTTGCGCCTGAATCGCGCTGACGATCTCCGGAACAGTAATACCGAGCTTTGAAAGCGTATCCGGCTTTACCCAAAGGCGCATCGCGTATTGGCCGGCACCGAATACCTGAACGTTGCCAATGCCGGGCGAGCGAAGAATCGGGTCGACGATATTGATGTAGGCGTAGTTGGCCAGAAATTTGGCGTCATACGTTCCGTGCGGAGAATAAAGCGCAACCCACATCAGCGGAGCGGTGACCGACTTTCGAACCGTGATGCCGTAGTTGTTGACGTCCGCGGGAAGCTGCGAGGCAGCCTGTGTTTCTCGAGATTGCGTGAGAATGAAATCCGTATTCGGATCGGTCTTAACATCAAAATCTACGATCAGGCTGGTGGTATTGTTCCCCGTGGCGTTCAGCGAATACATGTAATTCATGTTGTCCACTCCGTTCATCTGCTGCTCGATGGGAGTGGCTACCGCTTGCTCAAGCGTCTGAGCGTCGGCTCCAACGTAAGTACCGATAACTTGAATTTCAGGTGGAGTGATGTTGGGAAACTGCGCGACGGGCAAGCTCAGAACCGTAAGGGAACCAACCAACACCATGACGATGGAAATCACCATGGCAACAATGGGGCGGTTGATGAAGAATTTCGACATGGATCGTCTGTCCTTATCGATTCATCGATCTTTAGCTCATCGAGCCTAAACTCGACGACCCTTACTGATCAGTTTTGGCTTCTGCTACGAAAGGCTTGGGATTCACGTGCACGCCGGTGCGCATTCGTTGAACCCCTTCCGCTACGACTCGGTCGCCGGGATTCAGGCCGCTCGCGATGATCCATTGGTTACCGACCCGGTCGCCCACGGTAACAGTTCGAACGTCGACTTTGTTGTCGCCATCTACGACCGCGACCTGATATCCGCCTTGCAGTTCCGACACCGCACGCTGCGGAACAAGCAGCGCCCCAGGTTGGGTTCGGATTACGGCGCGGACTTTGCCGTAACCGCCGGGTCTCAAAACATTGTTAGGATTCGGAAAAAGCCCCGCAATTCGAATTGCGCCGGTGCTCTGATCGACTTGCCGGTCGGCAAAATAAAACTTGCCTTCGTCCGGATAGGTTGAGCCGTCCGCCAAGATCAGTTGCAGCCGCAATCCTTTATCGGCCTCCAGTCGACTGGACTCGGTTGGAAAGCGTTTCCGCCAGCCCAGATACTGTGGCTCACCAACGGTGAAATAAACTTTGATGGGGTTCACAGTAGAAACGGATGTGACGATCCCGCTGCTGGGTGTCACCAGTGCGCCGACTTGCAGTTGGGCTTGGCCGGCAATGCCATCGATAGGCGCAACCAGGCGAGTAAAGTCGAGATTGATCTTGGCGGTTTCAACCGCTGCCTCATAGGTCTTGATCTGAGCTTTAGCGGTTTCAACGGTCGCTATCGCCGCGAGGTTGTTCTGCACCGAATTGTCCAGATCCTGCTGGCTCGCGGCCTGTTGCTCCGCTAGTGGCGTATAACGCTGAACATCAAGTTCCGTCCGGCGCTGTACCGCCTGCGCGTTGGCGAGGGCTGCTTGAGCCTGAGCAAGCTGCCCTCGGGCCTGATCGAGCGCCGCCTGAAAAGGCCGCGGGTCGATCTGGAAAAGGAGTTGGCCCTGCTCAACAAAAGCACCTTCTTGATAGCCTTGTTTTAGCAGGTAGCCGGTGACCTGCGCTCTCACGTCGGCGTTCACCAGTCCATCGAGCGTACCAATCCATTCCGCATAAATCGGAACATCTTTCTTCTCGACTTGAACGACCTCGACATCGGGGGTGCCTGGCTGCGCTCCCAGAGCCTTCTTTGACGGCCGAACGGCTCCAATAATCAGCGCGAGCACGATGAAGCCAAGAACTCCGCCGATCAACAGATAGCGTTTCTGAACCTTGCTCATGTTGCCTCCCGCAATGTTGCTCGCGCCTGGGCTACGAACCGCATCTCCTGACTCTACAGTTGGAGGATAACCCGGGACGGAACAGGCCATCGGTCGTCGATTGCGAAACAGAGTGTGGGGCAACCGCCGGCACAATCGATCAAGGATATGGATGCATTTTCACCACAGAAGTCATATTAAATCTACAACGGTTTATCACCACGGCAAGGTAACCCACTCCTGAGCGACTCGTCAAGAAAAGGATCGCTGAACTACAGCAACTCTGGCCCGGATCAAGCGCGGGACACAAGCGATCTCCTACTTCCAGTTCGAGTCATTTGATGGGCGGTTGTTTGAGCATCATCTCGCGACAGTGGCGCGCGATCTGCCGCTCTTCCTGTGTGGGTACGATTTGAATTTTGTCTGCGGTCAGACCAAGACATTCAAGGCCTCCCGTTGCTCTGGATCGAATGTAGTCGCTGTGTTCTCCAATGCCTCCAGTGAAGGCGAGAAGGTCCACACCGCCCAGTAGCGCCATATAGGCTCCGATTGTCTTTCGTGTTGAGAGGGCAAAGATATCCAGCGCAAGACGGGCCCTTGGATCGTTGGAGCGGGCGCGTTCCTCCAGGGTTTTCACGTCGCTCTCGCCCGACGAAAGGCCAAATAAACCGCTCTGATGATTGAGAAGATCTTCAAGCTTGTCAGCTTCGAACTTCTCGTTGCGCAACAGATAGAGGAGGATGCCAGGGTCGAGGTCGCCAGAGCGCGTACCCATCGGAATGCCACCAGTAGGAGTAAGGCCCATCGTAGTGTCGATCGATATCCCGTGTCGAAGTGCACAGAGACTCGCGCCGTTGCCCAAATGCGCAAAGATGGCTCGTCCGGGAAGCTTCGCGCCGAAGTGATGCACCAGCGACTCATAAGAAATACCGTGGAAGCCATAGCGTCGAATCCCTGCGTCGAAATAGCGATGCGGGAGGGCAAAGTGCGACGCGACCTCGGGGATCGTCTGGTGAAAAGCGTCGTCGAAGCAGGCGAAATGTGCCGCCGCCGGGAAGATCGATTGCGCCGAGGCGATGAGGGTCAATGCCTGTGGGATGTGCAGAGGCGCAAAGTGTATGGCGGAGCGCAGTTGGTCCAATACCTGCGGCGTGATGAGTTGATGGGAACGAAGATGAGGTCCTCCGTGCACGACGCGGTGGCCCACTGCCACGGGGGAGCTGTGAACATACCGCGGTATGGCCGCAGCGAGAACTTTGAGTGCGTGGCTCTGCGATTCGTGAACACTTTCGCGCTGTACCATTGGTGTTCCATCGGAAGCACGAATATGCAAGCTGCCATTACTGTGGCCAATCCCGTCGGCGCTTCCGCTGAGCAGCGGGTCTTCGTCGCTTGCGCCATGGCGATAGACGCCGAACTTCAGCGATGATGAGCCGCTGTTCAGCGCAAGAATCAGGTCACTTGTTTCCGCTGACTTTTCCACGCTTGCCTACTTCGCCCATTTCCAGTTGCGGATCTCTTCTCTATCAATTCCTTCTGTGTGAGCGTAGGTGACGCTGTCGATGATCTGATCCTTTAGCCATTCTTTAACGTGCGCGCCGATCGCCCGCAAGCGCGGAACGTAGTCGATAACATCGATGGCCAGGCTGAAGCGATCGATTTGATTGATGATGGCAAGTTCGAGCGGGGTGTTGATGTTGCCTTTTTCCCTGTAGCCGTGCACATGAATGTTCTCATGATTTTTGCGGCGGTAGCTGAGTTTGTGGACGAGGGAGGGATAGGAATGGAAGTTGAAGATGACGGGCTTATCCGTGGTGAAGAGCGAATCGAAGTCGCGGTCCCAGAGTCCGTGCGGGTGGGCTGTAGCCGGCATCAGGCGGAATAAATCCACGACGTTTACGAAACGTATCTTCAAATCGTGGAAGTGCTCCTTCAGAATCGCGACGGCCGCCAGGGATTCCATAGTCGCGATATCGCCGGCGCACGCCATAACGACATCGGGCTCCTCGCCATTATCGGTCGAAGCCCAATCCCAGATTCCGATGCCCTTTGTGCAATGGGTTACGGCATCCTGCATCGTGAGGTACTGAAGATGCTCTTGTTTGTCTGCGACGATAACGTTGACGTAATCGCGTGAACGGAGGCAATGATCCGTCACACTTAGAAGGCAGTTTGCGTCGGGAGGCAAATAGATTCGCACGACGTCTGGACTCTTGTTGGTGACTACGTCGAGAAATCCAGGGTCCTGGTGCGTGAAGCCGTTGTGGTCCTGCCGCCATACTAGAGACGTGATGAGCAGGTTGATAGACGGGACGGGCGCTCGCCACGAGAGTTCTTTCTTCGACTTCTCCAGCCATTTGGCGTGCTGGTTGAACATGGAATCGATGATGTGTATGAAGGCCTCGTAACTCGAGAAAAAACCGTGGCGACCGGTGAGAACATAGCCTTCGAACCAGCCTTCGAGCGTGTGCTCGCTAAGCATTTCCATGACTCGTCCGGAGACGTCGAGTTCGCCGCCGTCGGCATCTTCTGGCTTGTATTCGGCAAGCCATGTTTTCTTCGAAGCAGCATAGATCGCCGTGAGCTTGTTGGAGGCGGTTTCGTCTGGCCCGAAGACCCGGAAGGAACTCATGTTACGGCGCATCACCTCGGCGAGAAAGTGTCCGAGCACATCCGTCGGTAGAGCATAGGCCGCACCCGGCGCTGTAACTTCGGTGGCGTAGTCACGAAAGTCTGGAAGATCGAGTTCTTTGCGGAGCAGTCCGCCGTTTGCGTGAGGATTAGCCGAGATGCGCCGCGATCCAGAGGGTGCAAGTTCCTGGAGTTCTGGTATCAGCTTTCCACTGCCGTCGAATAACTCTTCGGGCTTGTAGCTGCGCAACCAGTCTTCGACGATTTTCAAATCCTTCTTATTAGTGACCGGGTCGGCTACGGGAACCTGGTGCGCCCGCCACGAACCTTCCACCTTGTGTCCGTCGACCTGCTTCGGGCCTGTCCATCCCTTCGGGGAGCGAAGCACGATCATCGGCCAGCAGGGGCGCGTGGCATCGCCAGTTGAGCGGGCGTGCTGTTGGAGAGAACGAATCTGCAGAATGCATTGTTCCAACGCGGAAGCCATTTCTTGATGCATCACAAACGGATCGTCACCTTCGACGAAATAAGGTTTGTGGCCGTATCCGATCAGCAGCGATTCCAATTCTCTATGCGGAATGCGCGCGAGGACGGTTGGATTAGCGATCTTGTAGCCGTTGAGGTGAAGCACGGGCAGCACAGCTCCGTCACGAATCGGATTCAGGAATTTGTTCGAATGCCATGAGGTCGCTAGCGGACCGGTTTCCGCCTCGCCGTCGCCAACTGCGACGGCGACGATAAGATCAGGATTGTCGAATGCGGCTCCGTAAGCATGCGAGATGGAATAGCCAAGCTCGCCGCCCTCATGAATGGAACCCGGCGTCTCCGGTGTGCAGTGCGAACCGATTCCTCCAGGGAACGAAAATTGCCGGAAGAACTTGAGCAGGCCTGCTTCGTCGCGGCTCTTGTCCGGATAAATCTCCGAGTAGTGACCTTCGAGGTAACAGTTAGCCAGTGTCGCCGGCGCGCCATGGCCCGGGCCCGAGATGTACATAACGTTCAAGTCATACTTCTTAATAAGGCGGTTCAGGTGAACCCAAATCAAGGACTGTCCGGGATCCGATCCCCAATGACCGAGCAGTCGATTTTTGATGTGCTCCGGCTTCAGTGGTTCGCGTAGCAGTGGATTTGCGCGAAGATAGATCATCCCTCCTGATAGATAGTTGCAGGCTCGCCAGTAGGCATCTACCCTCCTCAGTTCTCCCGACGTAAGGGGGGCCAGGACTTCGGTCGTGTCAGCCATCAGATATTCTCCGACAATTCAAAACAAGCTGCCTTAAGACCTTGGCTCTTGATTCGATGCTACGGGGTTGGGAGTTGATCGATTACTTCTTCTTTGCCGGACAAACCTGACAGATTCTTGTGAAGAGGATCGCCATAGGCAGGTGCAAAAACTCGCCTGCCAGCGTTCTATTGATCAGAAATTAAAGCGATAACCCAGTATCACCTTTGCAATCAGGTGGTCGGTCGCACCCGTAAGGCCCACGCCGAGTCCGAAATTTATTTCCCATTGCGGAGCGATATTCAAATCGATGGCGGGGAAAACCTGATGTTGCTGTTGTGAGATGGCATCGAACCCTGTCACTGGACCCACCGATCCATAGTATTCAACACCTCCCGCAACTTTTGGCGTGAAATCGTAACTGAATTTGAAGTTCGGCGAGAATACCACGCCCTGCTTCACGCTCTCGCCGTGGAAAGATCGGTCAAGCGTGGGGTTCAGCGACCAATACCAGCGTCCGAGCTTCTGATCCACGATGGGACGAATTTCCCACGTCCATGTATCCACAGAATATTGGCGCCTCTGGTAGCCGATTTCATTCGAGAGGCTCACGCCCACGGGCCAGTGCCATTTCTTGGGAACGGCAACTCGTGGCCTGATGTGATCTCCCACCCACTGCCAGCTCTGGCCCTCAGTAATCGAAGTGAAGATGTAAAAGCCACACTCAAACCAGTCATTGAAGCCGTGAGTGATCTCCACGGTTTCGTGCTCGGCATGATTGGTGGGGTAAACCCCATCCACGATTGTCTTAGAACCATCGATCGTGAAATTGCTGTGGAGTTCAACCATGGTGTGTCCAGGATCGACCAGATCAGATCCGTACACCTGGATTTCGTAGTTGTCTTGAGCGCTGGCGAAAGTTGCAGCCAAGATCAAGGTGAAGAGCGGAAACGTGATCGCGAGATATCGCCAATTCATCATCTGATCGGAGTTACAGCGACCCATGACGAAGACTATCATCTACGAAATGAATTCGGCACGGCAAGCAGATGACGAATTGTTCATGTTTCTTTATGCATCAAGGATACTATGGGGAGGTTGTGGGCGTGTTCAGTCTCGCTTAGGTGTGTTGATCGTCAAAGCAGCGTTCCTGCCGAAGCATGGAATATTTCGGGGCCTCGATCCAAACACGGAACGCCGGCCATCGCCACCACACCAGAAGGAGGGCAAACATAATGGCTGAAGTCAAGATCACAATTAGATTGATCATTGTCCTTCGTTCTCCTGCGGTGGGTTATAGAGAGAACGCACGAATTCGACAAGGGCGTGCCTTTGATCTGCACTGAGTTGGCTCCGCCATGGAGGCATGGCCGTACCCGGCACGCCATTTTCTAAGACGTCCCATGCCTGTTCTTCGGTGGGCTGCTTAAGGTGGAAATTTGTTGGTGCGGGAGCGAGGGCGCCGGCTGCCGGTCCATTGCCCGCTCCGGTCTCTCACATGACAGCTGCCGCAAGTATCGACAAAAAGCGCTTTGGCCAGATCCGGGCTCGCCGTTTCTTCCATCCCCGGCGCCGCAGCCGGAGCATGCAAGCTTTGAATGTAGGCAATAAGAGAGCGCAGATCCTCGGCGGGCAGCTGGCGCCAGGGCGGCATGGCGGAGCCCGCGACTCCATTCCACAGCACGCTGCTCAGTCGTTCATCGGAGAAACGAGCCGCAGTTAGGCTTGCCGGTTTCGGCAGTAGACTCGCCGAAGCTTTGCCATCGCCTCGTCCGGCGGATCCATGACACGAAGCACAATTCGCGGCGAAGAGGGCCACTCCCCGGCTCACTTCTTCCTGCAAGTCGTCTTGATCCGCTGCAGGATGCAGAACGGGGGCGCTGAGACTGTATCCTCCCATCATGGCAATCGGAACCACAGGCGGCGTAGCTCTGGCCGAGGGTTCGTTCGACATTGCCATGTCCCGCGCCTCCGACTCGACGCTTGATGCTAACCTCTGTCGGTCAAAACCGGAAAGTTGTCGAGCGCGTCCTAGCGATTGCAGATAAGCCAGCAGATCGAGCGCTTCCTGTGTCGGCTGATTCGCGCTACCACTGAACAGCCACGGATACGGAGGCATCACGGAATCGCGCACGACAAGTCGAGGATTGTAGAGATGAGTGAGTTGCCAGTCGCGGGGACGAAGATTGAATTCGCGCGACAAGTCCGGCCCGATGCGCCGCGTGCCCCAAAGTTGCGGATAGTCATACTTGGTCTCCCAGGCCTCGGTCGGCGGCCCGAAGCGGCGCACATCCGCCGCTAGAAACCGGATTTGCTCAGTGTGACAGTAGGCGCACCCTTCGCGTCCATAGATCATTCGGCCCCTTTGTTGGGAAGCGGTGAGACTTGCCATGGTCACCGGAGCTGCCTGTTTGATTTCACGTTCCAGCTGATCCCCCGGAATGATCGCAAGAACAAGAAATGAAAGCGCGAAGAAACCGACGCCGGCGCCGAAGGCGACAACATGTACGTAGCTGGGCCAACCGCTCAAGCTGAGTTTGTTTAAGGCCGGCGAGACACCCTCGAATGCAACGATGTCCTCCGCCGCGACACGTCTGGTGGCGGACGTGATGGTCTCTGATTTTGGTCCGGTAACGAGTGCAGTCCAGAAAAGAACAAAACCCGCAAGAATAGGGAGGCCCGAGAGTGTGCGCACCAGCCAGTAGCTTCCGACCCGAACCGAATCGATCCAGGGCGCACTCGACTGCCAGACTTGCGCCTCGACCAGGCCTGCAATGGTGAGATCGGCGACCATCAGTGTCAGGCCCACGGCGAGGAGCCAGAACGACCAATTCATTAGGCGCTCGTTGTAGCGTGTTCCGGGGATGCGTTGCCACAAATGGGCGATGCCACCGAGCGCGATGAAACTCGCAAAACCGATCATCGCCAAGTGCGAGTGGCCGATAACCCAATCCGTAAAGTGGATGAAGCGATTGATCGGCATCAATGCCTGAACCGACCCTTGCAAACTCACGACAAGATAGGCGACGACACCGAACCAGACGAAACGCAGTGGCACGTCCTTCGAAGCAGTGCCACTGTTTCCGCGCAAAGAAAGCAGCAAGTTGGTGACAACCAGAATCACGTCCATTCCGAGATAGGCCGAAGCAATAATGGCGCCCTTCTGCGCGGACATGGGGATTGCTGAATAGACGTAGTGGTGGGTTCCGTTCAATGGATAAATAAAGAAGAGCAGCCAGAAGCCCACCATCGACAGAAAATGACTGAAGATCGGGCGGCGCGTGGTTGCGGGAATCACATAATAAGCAATGGCGAGAGCAAATGGCGTTACGAAGAGACCGACAGCATCGTGAATCCAGAGGCCGCTGAACGCCGCGCCCCGCGCGCCAGGAACCAATTCAGGTACGAAATTCCCGACCGGATAGGCAAGCATCGTGAAGATAATGCCGCCGATAATGTACCAACCGCTGACATACAGATCTGAGAGCCGAGCCCGGAGAATTGGCAGAACAAACTCGAAGACCATCAACACGAATGCCAGGACGACGAAAACGTCTACGACGAGAGGGAACTCCGCCCACTCCAGCGGCTGGCTGAAACCGGCGGCCACTAGCACCCACCCCGGAAGGACGACCGCAAAATTCCAGATGAAAAAGAGAAGCCATCCCAGCTTGCGGCTCAACACGGGCCGGTTTGCCAGGCGAGGCACGGCATAGTAGAAGAATGCGAGGAACGCGTTGCCCAGCCATCCGAAGAATATGCCTTGCGTGTGGTTGTAGCGAAGCCGGCCCCAGGTCGACCATCCGTGGCCCCCGAGAAATTCTGGAAAGGTGAACTTTGTGGCCACCGTAATACCGAATAAAACCGAGATCACTAAGGTGACGAGTGACGCGAATACGTGGGCACGGATCAGGCCATATTCAATGGACGGGAGCGCACCTATTCCCTGGGCGCGCGATCGCTCATTTTGTGCAGGTAAATTTTGTGCGAAAGTTGTCATTCACCCGCACCTTCAACAGCATTCTTGTCTGGATCGAAACTGTTCAGAATCCAACTCGCAACCGCAATACGGTCCTCAAGCGACAGCCCGGATTCCGGTGGACCGGGTGCAAAATTGCCCCAGCCTGGTCGTGGATGTGTCACTGCCGCGGCAAGTCGAGAGAGCAACTCCGAATTGCGGGACGCGCCAGGAAATCCTTGACGATAGAAGGTCACAATTTCCTGATAACTGGGTGCACTAGAGCGCGTAGCCCTTTCGTGGCAACCCGTGCATTGCCGCTGTGAAATTTGAGAGCCGCGGCCCAGCAAGGCATTCTCTTCAGGCGTGACCTGCGGAAGAACGATATCCGAAGCGGCAACCGGTCGGCGCAACGATTCCCCAAACCGATCGCGATGGTCGCGTGTCCCCCACCAGGCAAGCAGCGTACCCAGTAGCAGCACGGAAACCACGAGACGTACCGGTGGCCGTGACTGATGCTCGCTTCCGGTGTTATTCGCCATACGTGCCTTTCGGACCCTTTCCAGTGCCGGCCTCTCCATTGATAGAAAAGAGATAGTCAGTAATCTGCAGCGCCTGTTCATCAGAAATGTGTGCGCCGTAGACGTCTTTCATTTTTTTGACTTCACTCAGCCAGGTAGCCCGGGAAAATCGGGGCTGCATCGTGATGTATCGCGGCGAATGGCAGACCACGCACGCGGTCACAAACTCATCACGTCCGGGACCGGGCGGAAAAACCGGCTCGTCGTGCGGCATCACGATGGTGTGAACCGGGCTGTCTGCGTTCGAGTCAAGCATCGATTCCATTTTTACGGGGGCAAAGCCGTGGGCTGCTTGCTGAGAAGTGTTTGCCACATGTCCACAACCGGCGAGCAACGCCACAAGCCCCAGTGAGAGAACCAAAATGTTTGCCTTTGGGCTCATGCGCTGTTACGCCACCTTTACGTCAACTTGCTGGATTACATTCCACATAAATCCGCTGCGGTTCCACTGTGCTTTACTCTGAGTGTTTCCCACGGTATTTGCCGCCCGAGCCATTAATCGATATCGTCCGCGGTTTCTGGGTGTCCAGGAGGCCCGCCAGCGCCGAAAGGAATACTTTCCGATTTCCGGATCCAGTCGAGCATCTGCCCAGCTCGTTCCCCCATCCGTCGACACTTCCACTCGCTGAATCCCGTAACCTGAGTCGAACGCCACGCCCTCGATTTCATTGGGTATCCTCGGATGCACGGTCTCATCGGGCTCTGGACGTACGAATATGGAGCGCACATTGAATCGATTAATGGGGATTGTGTCCTTGGCCAAATCTTTCGGAGATTCGGTGCCATTGGGACCGCTGGGAATGCGATACGCTTTGTCCGTCCAGAAGTTGCTAAAGGGTTGAGGCAGCACGGTGATGTCGCTAAGAGCTTTTACCCAATAAGTTCCATACCATCCGGGGACGACCAGGCGCAGGGGAAACCCGTTCACCATCGGCAACGGTTGGTCATTCATGGCGTAGGCAATCATCACCTCGCCATCCCGTGCGTGGTCGATGGAAAGAGCCTTCACGAAGTCAGCCACGGAAGGCAGTGGCGGCGCGTCAGGCCCATTGAATGAGACATCCACGGCGCCCGCCTTCACTTGGGCGCGATCTAAAATCGATTTCAGGGGAACACCTGTCCATTTTGCGTTGCCAACCGCGCCGTGCCTCCACTGACCGCCTGGAACGCGAGGCTCGAAAAAACTTCGAGAATTGCCAGAGCATTGATTGACAGCGACGATGGAAGTTGGCTCGAACTGCGATCGAAGCTCATCTATGTTGAGCTGCAGCGGCTGCCGGACGTGGCCGCTAACAGTGAGCCGAAACGTTCGAAGATCAACGGATGTTGGTATGCCCTCGAGGTGCCACCGAACAAAGAAGGCTTCGTTCGGTGTGAGGTCCTGTCGAAAATAATGGATGGGAGTTTCCAGCTGGGGCGGCCGGTCGGTGAGCAGGATCATCTCCGTTTTTTCCGGGAACCGAGCGAAGCTGGTAGGACTCGACAGAGTCTCGGCAATGGAATTCGCTCGATTGCAGGAAGCCGCCAACGCCGCTGCACCGGTAGCACCAACGATTCGCAGAAATCCGCGCCGGTTCATGAAATTAACTCCCACCGCCTGCGATACTCCCAGGTATTCAATCCATGACGGGTTCACTTCCCTGTGGTCAGGGAATGTACCCGAAATGCTTCGATAATGAATTGCCGCGTAGACGCAGGGAAGCAGCGTCGCCCAGTGGCCGCGTCCTTCGTTGCCGACTTTCAGTTCCATTCCTCCTGAATCTGCTCGATCTTGTAGTCCTCTTCGACGCGGGGTCTGCGGATAACGGTGAGACCGTCGCTGCCCAACAGATAGGTAGTACCAGTCTCCTCATTGACGAGCTTGTGCTTCACTTGCTTGATGGTGGCGAGAGGAGTCGGGCCGGACGGGTTTGAAACGTCCACCAGATGGTAGTCATGAGCTTCGGCGCCAACATACCTGTAATGTCCATTCAGCATCACCAAGCCCGACTGACCCAATGATTCCGTATGGCCCTTGCCGAGAGAATCCTCGGTCTTCAGCGTTGGACTCTTGGGTTCCTTAAGATCAAGCTCTGCTAACTGACCGCTGTCGCGGAAGCGAACCAGTTCAGTTCGGTCATTCAGAGGACGTACAAACTCGAATGCTCCGGACGCCTTGACTGGAACCGCAGCCACTGCCTTGATTTTTGCGGGATCCGTGACATCGAAGATGGCAAGCCGTCCGCCATTGTGTTGCTCAACGTAGAGATAGGTCTCGCCATCTCCCCCTTGATACAGGAAGAGCGCCTGTCCTGGAGTCTGCGCCATCTCGGGAAGATCCGCGGGCTGCTCAACAATGAGGTTCCCTGAGTGTGATTTGATCTGCGCTTGAAGGGGCAAGGTCAGCAGGAGACCCGCGACGGCTGCCATTGCTACGTTTCCAAATCGAACTGCCTTTGTCTTTTTCATTGCTGTATCTCCTTACGAGTCTGACTATCGAGCTATTTTCTTAAGGGCTTGTTTCTGTCTAGGCCTCTCGAAACCTAACGAGTCGCGAGAATCGCGCGGTCTACCACCACTTCTGACTTTTGCCCCACACGCGACTGATCAGGTCTCTCTCCACAGGCAGAGCAAGTTCGCTTCCAGTCGCAGGATGGAGCGAAGTGGACCCAATGGAACGCATACCGTTAGTTTTGCGGCGCATTAAGGACGCCTCTACCGTTGTTGTGCTGCTCAGCGAGCCGAGTAGTGTCAGTCTCCGAACAGAGTCCGTCGAGATATGGTCACGGTCGTTCCATTTACTACCGTGCGTCGACGACGAGCGAGTCCCGCCACTCGAGGAAGAAATCCTTGAAGATCGGATTAATCAAGGATTACTTGGAGGCACGCGACTCAGCTGCGCATATCAATACGACCGCGCTCTTAATCGAGCCGCGTTTCAGGTGAGAGTCTCGTAGTCTCTGAGATCGCATCTCGTCGTTGGCACGTCGTCAGTCTCTGAGAGACTAGTTCCGCGTGTTCGGGGTAACGGGAAAGTGAAAGCCGGTTTTCGAAAAGTTGTATTCAAAGTACGCGTAGGGATAACTGTAATCGTGACCCCGCGTAGTGGTCTCGAGAAATTGTCCGGCGAACATGCGGGCATAACCAAAGCCGAAGTTCAGTCCTTTATTCACCTCGTATTCGGCAACCGCATCGAATTCGTTGCCGATGCGCCGGCTCGCGCCGGGGTGGGCGGCAACTGCAATTGCTCCACTGCTGGCATAGTAGTTGTCATTGGAAGTGGCCAACCAGTAGCCTTCAAATTGCTGTTTGAGTTTCCACTTTTTCGTGGGCTCTTCTTCGACACCGGTCCGGAAGTGCACAAGGTTCCTGCGGCCGACCAGATCGGCAAAGCCCAACTTGTCGTGATTCGAAGGATAGAGCTCATCAAAGGTATTCCACTCGTGGCCCTTCGGATTTTTCGTTCCTGAGGCATAATTACCCTCGAGAAAAATGTGAGGCGCGGCGGCGACCTTGCGAAAAGTCTTGCCCACGCTGGCGTAGCCCGCCCACGCGGAAATAGAAGATGCGCCAAGCGATCCTGTCTGTCCGTCGAACTCGGTGTCGTAATTGAAATCGGCGGGTAGATCGCCCTTCCAGTGGAGACCAATTGTGACTTCATTGAGGTGGCCACGGTTTAGCGTCTCCGGAAGTTCAGCGTTCGAGGGTGCGACACGCCAGAGAACGTAGGGCTCGAAGTCAGCCTTGGGGACGATGTTCTGGAAGCTTCCGTAGACCCCGTACATGTTGTTGCCCGGAAGTGCATTGTGTAAGTCACTATTCTCGCCGGGCACTACCGAAGAGGCGAACACGCTGACTTCGTAGCCCGCATGGTGAAGGTCAACCCGCGCCACATTGAAAGTGCGACCGACGTTAAGCCATTCCGATGGGCCGATGACGCGTTCATCACCGAAACGCAGAACTTCGCGGCCCGCCAGGGCGTCTACCCAACCTGCCTCCGAACTGCCTACCTGAGCATAGGACTGCCAAAGGGTCCATTTATCCTCGTAGGGATTGGCATTGGCGATGTGGTGATTAAAGAAAATACGAGCATCCTGCACTTCGCCGAAAAAAAGCAGCCACTCCTTGGGCTTGATGCCCAGCTTCACGCGCAGGCGGTCCAGGAAATAGAAATCGTCTGTGCTATTGAACCCGATTCCTGTTGGACCCTCTAAGCGACCACGATATTCACCACCGATGCGGAGCCAGCTGGGCAAAGCCCGATTGAGCTTGGTGACAGGGAACAGCCAATCCAAAGAATCGTCGTTTCCTTTCGGGTCAGGTGCGCCAGCAGAGCTCGAATCTTTGCTCGATCCAGAATCCGCGTTCGAGTCAGGAACGGCTTGAGCCTCGATGCGCCGCCCAACTACACACGGAACTAGCAAGAGGACCAGGACGATACATCTTCGCATTGCAACCTTTTTCGATACAGAGTGGGCCCTGGCGCTCGACCCACCATGGATTTCACTCATACGGACATCAAAGGGCGCTTCCCAGAAACCTCTTCGAAACTAGAAGTTGGTCGTGAATCTTTGAAGCGCCCTCCTTGTTCATTCAAATGGCCAGAACACGGATCGTGCAGGATATCGCGCGAATCGTGGCACGATACGGAATTGAATTCCGGACGGCCTCTGCTACCCTGCGATCACGAGTTCCTTTTCCGAAGGAATTTTCGCAATCTGTTCTGGGTTAAGATTCACGTGGGCAGCCACGGCTTCCGGAGGCAGACGCCTGAGCCAATTGTTTAACGAGACGTCGACAAACTGATCGGCCTTGAACATTTCCAGAAACATGACGTCGGTATTGCCTGTGTTTTCGATGTAGTGGGTCGCAACCCTGGGAACAAAGCCCACATCGTTGGCATTGAAGTCCATCGTGCGAGCGCTGCCCCCATTCGTCATGATGGTCATGCGTCCTTTGCCTGCCAGCCAGAACTGCCACTCGCTGGCATTGGGATGCCAGTGCAATTCGCGCAAGGCTCTGGGCTTGAGAGTAACGAGCGCGGCGGCGATATTCTTGGTAACGGGGAAATTACGCGAGTCAACAATGCGAACTTCGCCTCCCGCTGTTTTCCGCGTGGGAGCCATAGCCTCCATCTTGAAGGTGTATTTGAAGGGAGATTCCACGCGCTGTCCTCCAATCGCCGCCTTGTCTTGCGCGAGAGATAGAGGCAGGTCCGCCGGGAAAATGTAAAGCTGCTCTTTTCTTACCAGTTTCGCGATAGTTTCCTTGTCGAGGCCAAAATTTTTTGCCAAAATGTTCCGCGGAGTGTGCGCAACCGTCTCGGAGAGAAGGAAAGTGCCGTCCTCCGAGAAGTCACCTTCATCGAACACCAGCAGGAACTCGCAACCACTCGGACGAAGCCCCTGAATGGAATGGGGAAAACCGGCCGGAAACAGCCACAGATCGCCCTTGCTCACGTCATCGATAAACATCGTACCGTCCGGGTTCATGACTGTGACGCGGGCGTTGCCGTCGAGCATGATCGCCCACTCATCGGCGGTGTGCCAGTGCAGTTCGCGAAAGCTACCGGCAGTAAGCCGCATGTTCACGCCGGCCAGATCCTTTGACGTCGGAAGCACTTTCGAGTTGACCTCGTGCGTCCAGCCACCCTCTTGCACTCGTCTGTGCGCCAAATCGAAGGAATACCAGACCGGGCCGATATCGCCACTATCGGTTGGAGGAGGCATGTTTGAACTCGGGTTCTCTTCCAGCAATGCCTTGTTTTCCTGTCCCGGATTGCTTGCCGAATGATCCTTGTCTGCTTGGCGCGTATCTTTCGTTTCCTGCGCATGCGCGGTAATTCCAGCCAATGCTGCTGTCGCCAGCACTGTGGAGCCGACTCCCAAGAAGCTCCTTCTTGACGGATCTGCTATGGACTTGATTTCGTTCTGATCACTCACGGCTGCCTCCTTGATGCGCGTCTAGCGGTGTTTTGTTTATTTCGCTTGACGATCGCAATCGCCAATCATGGTTCGATGCTTTTGATCATGTGCATTTCAAGTTCCACGGCGGTCGAGCATAGAATCCGTTGTGTTTGCGATGGTTTTCTGTCACCAAATTATCGATTTGCGAAAAAGACCGTCTGCTTCGGCGACCACTGGCTGCCAGCCGCGTCCAAATACGGTCGCGTGCGGCCTCTCAGCACGGAGCAAGGAGACGCGCTCCGATTGGACACCACTGGGTCGTTGGAACCAGCCTCTTCAGTTCAGATTTCGACAGCGTGACCGCGAATTGACTGTGCGATCGTGAAGTGGGAGAACAACTCCGCCGGCCTCTTCTCTAATTGCCATGAACCCATTGATTTGTCATCAGTTGGCGATGGTGGATTGAGTGGAAGGGGATTTGCAGTGGCTTGTTCACCGGCGGAAGAGAACAAGTTTCTCGGATCGAAATTGTCATGCCCTCGCCATTGACGGGCTTGATTCAGCAGAAAGCTTCACGCCCGAATTAATCGATTACCAAGAACTGGAGAGCAATTATGTCTACGCAAGTCATCACCGCCGTTGGCAGACATTCCTCAGTACCGTCCGTGGTAAGGCGTACTTACGAGCGGGCGGCAAAACTCGACCGCATTGGCATGGGCCTGCTGCGCTTGGGACTGGTCATGGTGCTGTGCTGGATCGGCGGGCTGAAATTCGCCGACTATGAGGCAGACGGCATTGTGCCGCTGGTGGCTAACAGTCCGCTGATGAGCTTTTTCTATCATCATCCAGCTCCGGACTATCGCCAGTACATGAACAAGGAAGGTGAAGTAATCCCGGCTCATCGGCAGTGGAATGAATCAAATGGCACGTACACATTTTCCCACGGGCTGGGGATCGTTATCGTCCTGATCGGGGTTCTGATCGCGGCGTATCCCATCCTGCCGCAAGTTTCCGCAGTGGGTAGCCTCCTTCTTATTCTGATGTCCCTTACAACGCTCTCATTCTTAGTAACCACCCCGGAGGCATGGGTTCCTGCATTGGGAGCTTCCACGCACGGATTCCCGTATCTGTCGGGTGCGGGCCGGTTGATCATCAAGGACGCTATTATGCTGGGTGCTGCGGTGGTTACTCTCGCCGACTCAGCCAAGACTTGGTTGTGGCGCAATCCATCACAGCGATCGAGCGGCTGAAATAATTTCGCAGCGGCTCGAAGGTATAGGGCCTTGCTTCTGGAAGCAACCATGAGTCACCTTTTCTCAACCGTTGTTCGATGCTGGGGAACGAGGCCCACGCTTCACCTGGGCGGCTACCTATGTTTGCCGGGACTGGCGAGCCTCCGGCCTTCTTGCTTTTGATCCCACTTTCCAGTCGTTCGCACTACACCTTGCTGACTACCAGCGTGAGGAAAAGCAACGGAAGGTAGAAGATCGATGCCATAAGCAGGTTGCGTGCCGTCGTTCTTGATTTACGAAGGACGAATTGTGCGGCGCAGAAGAAAAATCCCAGACTCAGAATAAAAACAGCATAGTGAAAAATGCTTCGATGGTCTGCCGAGATTGCCAGCAAACTCAGGGGGAGCAAAGCCAGGAGCGGCAACATGGTTTGCAGAGTCACAAAACGACCTCTCGCACGCCCTAGGGGCAGCACGATGTAGCCTGCCCGATCGTAGTCTTCGCGGTACATCCATGCGATTGCCATGAAATGAGGAAATTGCCACAAGAAAATTATCGCGTAAAGGATCCACGCTCCCAAACTCAGCTTGCCCGCTGCGGCTGCCCAGCCGATCAGCGGCGGCATTGCCCCCGGAAAAGCCCCTACCAGAATGGATAGCGCTGTTTTTCGCTTAAGAGGAGTGTAGAGAAACAGGTAAGACGCCAGCGTCACAATCGCGAGCAGACTCGCGAGTGCATTGACGGTGATCGCAAGATAAGCGCTGCCTACCCAGGAGAGTGCAATCCCAAAGCTTAGGACAGCCCTGGGAGTCAGCTTCCCGGCAACGAGTGGCCGGCGGGCAGTCCTGCGCATCTGCGCATCAAAGCTACGCTCGATGTACTGATTTAAAGTACCGGTACCGCTGGCAACCAGCAAAGTACCCAGAAGAGTGTGAATCAACCGCACGAATGGGAAACGTTGTGAGTGCGTGGCCTGGCCCAAGTAGAAGCCGGTGAAAGTTGCGACCGCAATCAAAAAATTAATTTCCGGCTTGGTGAGAGCCCAGTAGTCGGCTACTGCGGCATACCGGCTAACAGGGCGGGTTCCTTGCTGATTCTCAGCGGTTGCGCGCGGCGCACTGGTAATAGCGATGGGTCTAGTTGCCACGTCTAGCGCACCTCAGCACCATTCAGCGAGCGGCCCACCGATGATCGCCGTTCGCCTTGCATTGGTTCCTGCGTTTGCGTGTTCCGGGGCGAGAGCATCTGCACGGTGATAGCGACGGCAGGCATGAGGTACGCGAAGGTTACCCACACCCACATCAGGGCTCCCGCACATTCCTGGTCTTGAAGGGGAGCCATGCTGAACAGCTGTGGTGTAGACAGATAGAAGGGGTAGACAAGCCGGTTACAGAACACGAGAAATGCGGAAAGAATGTCACAAGGCAGCGTAGCGAAAAAGAGATAGAAAGCCACCGACCAGCGCAGTGATCTCTTAGCACTCGGCGAAGACTGCACGATAGGGCACCAAAACAAGAGGCCAGCCACCAAAAAAGACAGGTCCTCCAAGTGATGCACCCAGGGAGAGCGCATGCCTAACTGAAACGCAATAGGAAGATGCCATCCGATTACAGCGACCGTGCCCGCCAGCCAACACAATCCAGGATGCATAAGACAACCTTTGAACCATCGTGCCGGCAGACCAAGGAGAGGATGGCTCTGAATGAAGAGCTTCGGTAACCCGCACACCAGAGGAAACGCTGGCGCTCCTGCTAGAAGTAGTGGGGCACCAACCGTCATCAACAGAAGGTGCTTCATCATGTGCACCGTGAGTGATTGATGATCAAGTGAGGCAAGAGGCGACGCGACGGCAGCCCACACCGAAAAGAGTCCACTCATAAATGCGGCAAGCCGCCAGCCGGGGATTAGGTTTGGGAAAGCATTTCGAAGAGAAAGCCAGCCGCGTAAATAAACCAATGCCGTGATCACGAGCAGCACGGTGACAGCGGCGAGCAGCATCGACCACGACTGCGTGTGGGCATGAAGGTGGGACATGGATAGATTTACCGTGACGAGGCCTCGTTGGCGCCGAATGCCAGCGCTTGAGAAGCATTGCGGGCTGGTTTTTGATTTGCCGGATGCAGTGTTTCCAAAAATGCCACCAGCGCTGTTGTTTCCGCGGGACTAAGATTTTTCCCGTAGGCTGGCATATTTCCTCCGCCCTGAATCACTTGGCGAATCAGTTGATCTTCGGTAAGGCGAAGAGCTACGGCGTCGAGCGCCGGCCCGCGCTGACCTCCTTTATTATCCAGCGAATGACAGTTGTGACACTGCTTGGCCTGAAACACGAGTGCACCGTGTCTTTCCAATGCCGTCCGGCCGTGCAAAAATTCTGAAGGAATCGGCTGACCGCTCCAGGCATCCATCACCGGGCTCCAGGGTGTGTGCTCAGCAAGATGAGTCAACGTGCCAAGACTTACGACGACCAGGAGAATCGTGAGCACAGCAATTGGCCTGCGCCTCCAACTCTTTTCGCCTTCACCAGCCACAAACGGAAGGATCAGCAGGGCAAGAATCCCTATAGCAGGCCCAATCAGCAGAATCGGTGTCTCGGCCGAGGGTGGCAAGAATGAAAGGAGTGCGTACAGCCACAAAAAGAAAAAGTCAGGACGCGGGGCGATTTGAGTAATCGTCGGATCAGGTTGGCCGCTCGGACCGAACGGGCCAAAATGAATCGCGCAAACAGCAATCGCGGCAAGGATGAAAGCGGAGAAGAAAATGTCTTTCCATACCGCCTCGGGCACGAACGGCACTCCCTGCTTTTGCGTGAGTTCGTGATATTCCCGCATGTATGTGGCGCGCCGAACGATGCGCCCCGGCATGGGCCATTCGTTGATTCCCAGTTTCAGCACCATGAGAAGATGCAAGCCGACGAAAGCAAGCAGTAGTCCCGGGATGACAAACACGTGCAGGGCGAAGAATCGCGAAAGAGTCGCTCCGGCGATGATTGGGCCGCCAAGCATCAGGCTCACAGCCCACGGGCCGATCACTGGAACGCGACTTGCGATCGATGCTCCGATGCCCAGTCCCCAATAGGCATCCTGGTCAAATCGCAACACCTGGCCGGTAAACGCCATCCCGAGGGTCACCAGCAAAAGGAATACGCCAACGATCCACGTCAGTTCTCTTGGAAACTTATAAGCTCCGAAGAGAAAAACCTGCACCATGTGGATCAGGACAATCGCGACCATGAAGTTCGAGCCCCATCCATGCAAGGCTCGTATGAACCAACCCAGAGAGACTCCGTGATTGAGCGTCTGCAGGCTGTTCCACGCTTCTCCCGCAGAAGGCACGTAGATCAGAGCAAGCAAGATGCCTGTCACCAACTGGAGCATGAAACAGGTGAGCGCGGCGCTGCCAAAAACATAGAACCAACTCGCCGTCTCGCGCGGAACCGAGTGCTCGGCGGTTTCGCGTATGGGCGTTCCAAGCTGCAGCCGCGCATCGAACCACTCGCCGACTTTTTGGATCAGGCGCATGTGGTCTTCACTCCTGCCTTACTCGCAACCGGTTGACCGGGAGTTGGCATTTCACCCGCCTTGATGAGAAGTTTTCCACCCTCGGTCTTATAGCTGTACTGGAATAATCCGCGCTCCGGTGGGCCAGAGGCTCGCGAACCATCCTGGTAGTAAGCGCCGCCATGGCAGGGGCACATGAAGAGGTTCGATTGAGCGAACCATCGAACCGGGCATCCGAGATGCGCACAATTGATGGCAAAGACCTGGAATTTTTGATTGTCAACATTTCGGACCCAACACGCGATATCGCCGGTCTCTCCGTCCCAGGAGTTGACCACGGGATTCTTGTAGGTGGCGAGACGAGTCTGACCAGCGGGAAACTGTTCCAGCCCACCAAGTGAAAGCCACGACTCATAGCCGGTCTTCTTTTCACGAATCACTGGTGAAAGGAGATAACGCACGATCGGGACGGCCAGGGCGGCTCCGACGAGGCCGTTAATAAGTAATCCCAGTTTCACAAGCGCCGCTCGCCTGGAAATTCCATTCTCTGTGCTCATCGAGATCCTCCGTTGGCCTGAGTGATCGAAGCAGTGGAATAGGGCTGTCCCGGGAATTTTGGCCGTTGACTCGAGAGCCACGCCACCACATCCGAAATCTCTTGCGGCGACATGGGTCGACCCTGTACATCAGTGCGCCAGTCCGGTGCACCCAACTCGGGCCGGCCTGTGATCACGATGGTGCGAAGTTGTTGATCGGTGGTAAGAGCGAGGTACGAGCCATCCACGATCGAACTGGCTTTGCTCCCTCCACGACCATCGGGGCCATGACACGAAGAACAGTACGTTCGATATGCATCAGCGCCGCGTCGCACATCGCCGGGAGACTGCGTCGCATATGGCGGCAGAGTGATGTTGCGGAAGGCATCGGGCTTCGCCCAAGATCGAATTCCTCGTACAAGGGCATCGATCTGCTTGTCGGTAAGCATTCCTCCAGCACTCTGCGCGAAAGCGGGCATGGGTGTGCCTGGAACTCCGTTTGCGGCAGCGTGGCGAATTACACTGTCGTCGGCTATGGCGAGAAACGTTGGGTTGGCCAAGGCCACGCCCGCTCCACCGCTGCCTTCCACGCCATGACAACCTGAGCAGTTCTCTCCGTAGAGTTGGTTGAAGTCGACGACTTCACTTGGCGGAACCACTTCCGCGTCGCTTCGAGGGACACCGTGTGAACTGCTGCATGCCGCGCACCCCAGCAGCCCAACGATGGCGAAGGTAACGATCGCGAAGGTAACGACCATAGCTTGATGCTTCACTGTCGATCACCGGCTCCGTTCTTTTCGCCTATTGCCCCTGAGGCTTCAATCCCCGCGCGGACAGGGAAGGGCAGGTGTTGCCAAGTGCGCACTCGCACTTGTCGGGAAACAATGATGCCGGCGACGATGCCGAATCCGATCTGGGAGATGACGAACCAGGGCCAGTCCACACGCTGGTTGAGCACCGGATCCAGCGCATCAAGAATGCTGTGAATCAGACCAGACCATAGAACGGGAGCGATCACACCTCCGAACAGAATGGGACGCCGCGGAAACATCGGAAGCGCTGCACCGTATAGAAGACCGACAAGCAAAGAACAGATCAGGTGCAAGATGGTAGCAACGATCAACGAGTCCCAATGAAAGGCGGCGATTTGTGCGATGGTCGTTCGCGCCGGAAAGAATCCGGCAGACAAAAGATTGATCGGATACCAGATGCCGTGGCCGCTGACGATTCCATAGAGCATGGCAAGAACGGCCATGGCCACACCTCCCGCCAAGCCGCCTTTAACGCCGGCCGAAATCGGATAGATCTCAAGCGGCAGTCGCGCCCGGTGAAGTTCCTCTGTCATCCAATGGACGTGAGCCACTTGTGGACGACTGGTGCGGATGGGACTGGTGGTCCTGGTCGCGAACATAGATTCATGCCTCTCGCGGGGCAACACCTCGCGGAACCACCCGATGCATCCGCTCACGGCCAGGATCGCTCCGAGAAGACTAACGGATGAATTGGTGACCATGCCTGCAAAGACCAAAGTCAGACCGAAGGCCAGAATAATTGGCCACGCGGTGGGCTTGGGCATTTCGATCGTTTCTGTTGGCTTGTCAGTTCGTGCGAGGGTGTCAGTGTTCATTTTGTTTTCCATTCAGCGTCCAATGACGTAGACGACGGTGAAGACCACGATCCAAACTGCGTCCACGAAGTGCCAATAAAGAGAGAGCACTTCGATGCGCGCAGCATGTTCTTGTTTGACCGTTCCGAAGACTGTGAAAACCATAACGGTGGTCAGGGCTAAGAGGCCTACGACTACGTGAAAGCCGTGAAGCCCCACTAGCGAGTAATAAGTGGTTCCGAATAAATTGGTGGTGATGGTCAGGCTGTCCTGGTAAATCAGACGGTGCCATTCTGAAGCGGTGCCGTAGAGGAAGATTGCTCCCAGAATGATGGTAGAAAGCCACCACGCACCAAAACCTCGAACCTGACCGCTTCGCAGGCGCTTGGCGGCAAAGTGAATCGTCAAACTGCTCGAAAGTAAACAAACGGTAAAAAAAATCGGCGGCGATAAAACTTCCGACGGCGTGGGACCAGACAAGCTCTTGCCGATGTAAAAAAGATAAGCTACGACAAAAATGGCGAAGATCGCGGCCTCGGCACAAATCAGAGAGTACATTGCAACTTGGCCGCGTGCGGGAAGCTTCCATTGGAGTTCCCGCGCTGGCAGGCTTAAGGGTGTCGCATTCAGTGTCGCACTCATTATTCTGGCTCCCTTTATTCGTACTTCCAGTCCGGATCGTCCGGATGCTTAAGGTCCCAGAGCGGGCGGCGGCTTTGCACAGTTGGGACGGTGTAGAAGTTGTACGCGGGCGGTGGCGAATTGGTGGACCATTCGAGAGTCCACGCATCCCACGGATCGTCGCCAGCGGGTTTGCCGCGGAAATAAGACCAGATAAGGTTTCCCAGAAAGACCAGGATCCCAGCGGCCTGGAAGAAAACTCCGATGGTCACGATCAGGTTCCACGTATCCCAACCGCGGCCCGGTTCGTAGGTGTAGATTCTTCGCGGCATCCCCAGCAGACCGGGGATATGCATGAAGTCAAAGGTCAGGTGGAAACCGATAATGAAAAGCCAGAAATGCAGCCGGCCAAGTGTCTCGCTATACATCTTCCCCGTCATCTTTGGGAACCAGTAGTAAAAGGCCCCAAAAAGACAGAAAAGAATTCCGCCGACGATGACGTAGTGAAAATGCGCAACCACGAAATAGGAATTCCCCAAGTGCCAGTCGAAAGGGGCCGCACCCTGCATGATGCCTGTGAGGCCGGCAATCAGGAACTGGAACAGAAAAGCAATGCAGAACAGCATCGGAGTCTTGAACTCAATCTTTCCTCCCCACATGGTTGCGAGCCAGTTGAAGATCTTGATGCCGGTCGGAACGGCGATGGCCATGGTCGAGATTACGAAGAAGGTATTGGCAGCTGCGCTCATACCCACCGTAAACATGTGATGCGCCCAGACGCTCATGCTGATGAACCCGATTGCGATCGTGGCCCCCACCATCACTGGATAACCGAAGATCGGCTTGCGGGAAAACACCGGGATGATTTCAGAGGCGAAGGCGAAGGCCGGCAGGACGAGGATATAGACTTCGGGATGCCCGAAAACCCAGAAGAAGTGCATCCAGATCACTGCCGAGCCTCCCGCCTGGGTGTCGAAGAAATGTCCGCCAAGGTAGCGATCGACCAGCAGCATGATCTGAGCCGCTGTGAGCGGACTGACCGCAAGGATCACCAGGCCTGCCATGACGAGGTTGAGCCATGCGAACAAAGGCAGTTTCGCCAGCGTCATGCCGGGACAACGCATGCAGAGAGTGGTTGCGATGATGTTGATGGCTGTGCCGATGCTGCCGAAGCCGGAGACCAGCAGTGCGAGAATCCAGAAGTCAGTGCTGTGGCCCACAGAAAAAGTTTGCGAAGTGAGGGGTGCGTACGCGAACCATCCAACGTCGGGAGCGTTTCCCGCCCCGTAGAGCCCGTTGGCTCCTACCAGGCTGAAATAGAGAAGCAGGCCTCCGAAAGCAGTCATCCAGAAACTGAAAGCATTCAGACGTGGAAAGGCCATGTCGCGGGCGCCAATCATCAGAGGGATGAGGTAGTTTGCAAACCCGAACAGAACAGGCATGACCACGAAGAAAATCATGGTGGTCCCATGCATGGTGAACAACCGGTTGAAGACCTGAGGCGATACGAAGTCATTGTGGGGACGAATAAGCTGGATACGGATGATGGTCGCTTCGATCCCGCCAATCAAGAGAAACACTAAAGCATAAGCAATGTAGAGAATGCCCAGCCGCTTGTGATCGACGGTTGTGACCCACTCGTGGAGCTTCTCGACAAAGGAGCTGGAACTTTCCGTCGTACTCGGCCAAGCGATGGTTTCAGTCGACATCGGAAGTTCTCCTCATGGCGTTAGCGAAGCGTCTCCAAGTAGGCAGTGAGCGCGTCCAGATCCTGATCGCTTAACTGCATCGCCGGCATCAGGGAGCCGGGTTTGATGGCATCGGGATTTAAAATCCATTGCCGCAGGTTCTCTGGCGTGTTCGTTGCCGCTCCCGCAGCAATAGTGTCACGGCTCATAAGGTGCGTAAGGTCGGGGCCGAAGTGACCGGTGGCCACCTTGCCCGCCACGGTGTGACAGTTGATGCAGGCAGTGGTTTCGAAAATTTGCTGTCCCTGGGAAGCGGCACTCACGGTTGCTGGTTGGCGCTGCTCCTGCGCCCAGCGGTTGAAGTCGGCGCGGGACTGAACGTAGACGCGCAGCAGCATCTTGGCGTGTTGGGTTCCGCAATATTGCGCGCACTGGCCCAGATAAATTCCCGCCTCATGAGGATCGATCCACATGCTGTTCGGATGGTTAGGAATCAAATCGGTCTTGCCCCCGAGTCGCGGGATCCAGAAGCTGTGGTCCGTATCCGCGGATAAAAGCTTGATGAAGGTCGGCGTGGGGTGATTGGCATCGCTAACTGGCACGTGCAGTTCATTCGCGGTCACGACCCCTAACTCCGGATAGCGGTATTCCCACCAGAACTGGTGGCCGATGGCAACAACTTCGATTGCATTGTCGGGTCGCGCAGCTTTCTGCACGCTGGCGATCACTCGTGCCGTCGCCATGAACAATGCGACGACGATCAGAATTGGAATAATCGTCCACGCCAATTCCACCTGATTGCTGCCGTACACCTGGGGAGGTTCTCGGCCGTCATCGTTCTTTCTTTTTCTGAACTTCACGACGGAGTAAAGCAGTAGGGCGAAGACCACCAAGAAAATAGCTCCTGTCACCCCGAGTACAAATAGAGACAGTCCGAAGATTAATTTTGCCGGCGTCGAAGCGGGAGCAAAGATATTCGTCGGACTCAAGGAAGGGGCAGCGTCAGCAAAAGCGGCTGCTGCACAGCAGATGCAAACGAGAATCTGCAAAACCACGAAGCGCCATTTCTTTGATCCGTGTGATTGCAATCAATTCCTCTTTGTTCGGCTTGAGTGACAATGCGCTGAATCTCAGAATCGTTTCTTCGTCACCATCTTCCACGGCTCGTCCACGCAGCACTCGTGTGGCGACCGGAGAGCCCGATCGAAGCCTGAGCAATGCACTTGCCAAAGTGCGGGTGAGCGGGACAACGGGGGAGTTATTGATTGCACGGAATTTAGACTGGCTGGATCGTACACTTCGACGATGTTGGCAGAACTGACGTCCGCGGTCTGACACTTGTCGCCCTGCGGTCACGGCGTTCTCAACATGCGAACAATTCAAATAATCCACCGCCGCCTCTGCCGGATGTCTGGGGATGCATAAAGAGCCGTATCTGATTGAAAGTAAGCCAGAACCCCGCCGCCCCGCCCGATAGAACAGTGCGAGTTCACGTGATTCCTTTTGGCACATCTCGTGCATTGGTGATGAGAGTGTGAAAACACAGAAGGGATTATGCGAAATGAAATCATTCATTATTTTTGTGGTTGGGTTGGCGAAGCGGAGAATCCTGGCGACCTCCAGCGTCGTCATGTTAGGAGTTATCTCGCCACTTGCCTTTGCGGAGGGTAATACTTGGTCTCTCGATTCCACTACGTCCAGCGCGCGATTTTTTCAAGGGTCCATAGCAGATCCAGACTCTGTGAATGCAGGTGTCGCGCTTGTCACCGGCAGAGCAAAGCTGGACGAAAACAATATAGGCAACTCGACCTTCGATTTGAGTATCTATCCGGCGGATGAACGATGGGGACACGCACTTCGTGCTGACGGAACTTTGCCGGCTAACTATGTTCCTGACGCAACCGACCACACGCTGATGACGTTTCACTCCAAGCGCGTTCGCAGAATGGCCGACGGCAAATTGGAAGTCATCGGCAAGCTGACGGTGGCGTGCGTGGAACGCAGTGTGACACTCACACCGAATGACGCCTATGCCGGACCGGTTTATGGCGATCCTGTCATTTACGCCGAAACCCGCGAGGTCCGCTTTTTGTTTCCGAGCTTTAGCTCTAAACCCTCGTCAGGACGTTTATCTTCGGTTGCCCTGGATCAAAAAGTATCCCTCGGCCTGACGGGAAGAGCCGGCGTCGGTCATGAGGATTTTCCCGAACTCTTGAATGCGATACAAGATACGAATTGGCCGTCCGTCGTGCAGAACGAACAGTGCCAGATGCCATCCACGATTGGTGATGACTATAGCGGAGCCACGTGCACGGGTACGTTAATCGCAGCGACTCACCACGACAATTGCCAGATGCCAGCCGTCTTGGGCGGGGAAGACTATAGCGGCCCCATTTGCACACCTCCTTCCGGGAACCGGACAACAATCGTACTGGACCTGAAAATGCTCCGCACAAGTTCGGGCTCCGTAGGAGAGATGCGATCCGGCCAGTAGATATTAACCGGGGTACTAGCGTCAGTTCGTCGGCGCTAGTGCCCCTTTTCTCCTGCGCTCGCACTTGCAGGTGATGGTTTTCATGAGGTGCACAATGCTGACCTACTTTTCAGATGCAATTCTTCTGGTAGTGATTTGCTCCATCCCGTATCTCGTTTCCTCGCTGCGGCTGCGCAGCAACGGTTCGAGGAAAACGATGTATGAGTGGGCGAAAGACACGCCTGGAATGCCAAAGAAACTGAGTTAACGTTTGATCTCTAATTGCTTTCCAATGGAAGACTGAGGCAGGGCGAACTTCAAGCTGTCGCCGCAAGCGCGCGGCCTATTTAACCGCGCGCTGCCGAATTCCGCGGCGACTCCAGGTGGCGTCCAAAGGCTTGCAAGAAGTCGACGGCCGCCGCCAGGCCACGAAGACTGTCTTTACTCATCAACCGACGGAGCAGGCTGAACACGTGAACTGGCTTGTCACGCTCCGCCGTTGCCTGGGCGATTCCCTCGGGAACTGCCTGGAACATGCCCTTGAACCATTCCGGCTCGATGCTTCCAAGAATGCGCCGCCAGAAGAGAAGATTCCGAATGGCCCGGATGGCTTCGGGCGTTTTAACGTTGTCGACTACTTTCTCCAGCAGTTCCTCACTGGCCGCCAAGGCGCCGCGCATAATCTCCAGCACGCCGCGATTGTGCAACTCCTGCAGCACTTCGTACGCGGCCAACACAGCTTCAGCATGTTCTTCAGGAGCACGCTCCAGGCGGGACTGCAACTCAGCGCGCGGGTTGCGCGGTGGGATGTTCAGAGGGATCGGTTGAGCCATTTTCTTCTCCTCGCGTCACTTCTTGGTCTGCAATGTCTGCAATTGCACTAGACCGTTTCCATTTCCCGGAGGGGCATAGTCTGGTCGCTTCCATTTACGTTCCACCTCCACGCCATTCTGCGGAGTCGGATGACCGAAGCGAGAATTGATGCGGGGCAATGGACTCTCTCCAACCTCGGGCAGCACGTTCATGTGAACACTGATTTCCTTATAGGCCGGGGTGTTGGTCACCGGATCCGCGTGGCTGCTGGTCAACCGGTTCACGGGACTTTCAACAGAGTTCATCGGCATGTACATCTCCCGCCCCTGGACCCGGTCTGTCACCAGCGCACGGACCCGAACTTTGCCATATCGCGATACCAGTTGCACCCATGTGCCGCTCTGAATACCGCGTTCTTCAGCAAGTTCGGGCGAGACTTCAACAAAGACATTAGGAGTTTTCTCTTTAATTCCTTCAGTCCGGTAGGTTAAGTTGCCCTCGTGGAAGTGTTCGAGAAGCCGTCCGTTGTTTAAGTGCAAGTCAAATTCAGAATTCGGGGCGTAGGTGACGCCGATCCAGGAGAGAGGAAACAATCGTGCTTTTCCGTCCGGGAAATCAAATCGTTTGGTGTAAAGCAGTGGTTCATCCGTACCATCGGGAGCGACCGGCCATTGCAGAGATTTGTATCCCGCCAACCTCTCGTAGTTAACGCCGGCGAACATCGGAGTTAGAGAAGCAATCTCATCCATGATCTCGGAAGGATGCTGGTAGTGCCAACCTGCGCCCATACGATTGGCAATCTCCTGCGTGATCTTCCAATCCGGCCAGCAACCCTCGATCGGCTCAAGAACCTGATAAAGCCGCTGGATGCGCCTCTCCGTACTGGTGAAGGTGCCTTCCTTTTCCAGGCTCGGTGCTCCGGGCAGCACTACATCCGCATATCGGCACGTGTTGCTGAAAAAAATGTCCTGCACCACAAAGAAGTCGAGTTTGGCGAATCCGTCTGCCACATAGTTTGCATTGCAATCTACAATGCTCATTTCCTCGCCGATCAGATATATCGACTTGAGCTTTCCCTCGTAAATCGCTTCCACCATTTGGTGGTTGTCGAGCCCCTTGGTGGAAGGCAGCTTAACTTTCCACCCGGTCTCAAACCGCTGGCGCACTTCAGGATCGTCCACAGACTGGTAGCCGGTAAGCATGTTCGGCATGGCGCCGTGGTCGCTGGCGCCTTGCACATTGTTGTGGCCGCGCAGCGGATAAGCGCCGGTTCCAGGTCTCATGTAATTACCGGTTATCAATAAGAGATTCGAAAGAGCTGTGGAAGTGTCGGACCCCTGGGTGTGCTGGGTTACTCCCATAGCCCAGAGGATGCACATCGCTTTGGCGTCCGAGATCATGTGGGCTATGCTCTTGAGCGTCTTCTCCGGCACTCCGGAAATACGTGACGCGGCTTCCATGGTGAAAGGCTCAAGACTTTTTCGGTATTCGGCCAAGCCGTTCACCCCCTGATCCAGAAACTTTGAGTGTTGGGACGAAGCTCTCAACCTGGCCGGGCGAAAGTTTCCGCCCTCGCGAATCAGGGGTGTGGTGAGCCGATCCTCGCTATTGATGTGACCCCAGCCGAATTTTCCCTTTATGCAGGTGGAAATGCCATTGGCGGGCCCATGTTGCGGCGCGATTTTGAGAATGTGGCGGTCTTTGGTCCAGACATCGAAGCTGCACCCCACGCCGCAGTACGTACAAACTGTTTTTGTCTGGCGAACGCGGTGAGACCGCATCGCCGATTCCGCCTCCGATACTTGAAGAATGCTTCCGTATCCAGTCTCCGGTTCCACACCTTTGACGATGTCAATCATGCCGCTTAGGGCGGACTTCTTCAAAGAAGTGAGAAATCCAGCATGACCCAGCATGGTTTTTTCCATCAGCGCGTTACAGGGACAAACCGTCACGCAATGGCCGCAAGAGACGCAGCTCGACTCTCCGATGGTTGAGCCGCCATCCCAAAGCACACGGGGATTCGGATCCTCCCAATTGATCGAGAGAGTTTCGTTGACCTCGACGTTCTGACAAGCCTCCACACAGCGGCCGCAGAGAATGCATTTATCAGGATCGTAGCGATAGAACGGATTGGTGTTATCGACCTCGTAGGGCTTCGAGCGAAACGGAATTTTCTGGTGCTCAATGGCCAGCAGCTTTGTCGTGTTGTGGACCGTGCAATTGCCGTTATTGTTGTCGCATACGGTGCAGTAGAGCAAGTGGTTGCTGAGGATGCGATCAAAGGCTTCCACCTGGGCGGCCGTGGCCTTTGCCGACTTTGTGAAGATCGTTATTCCATCGGCGACCTTCGTGGCGCAAGCTCGGATCAGGTGCCGCTCTCTTCCACCATGCATGTGTCGCAGGTCTGAATCGGCCCGAGTTGAGGGTGGTAGCACACTTGAGGAACTGATCCCCCGGTGCGGTTGATCACATCGATAAGCAGTTCGTCGGGTCGGGCGTCTTGAGGAATGCCGTCAATCGCAATCTTGATTACGATTTTTGTCCTTTGCATAACTCCAGTGAGTACGGTTCCAGTCGAGCGATTGATCAGGCACTGCCACTCTTACGGAAATATAAAGTGGGGCAACTTGCTTTTGCTGTACTTAGCCGGACATTACTTATCACTTATCGGAAATGAGGTGTTCCGTGCAGTCCTTCGTAATAGTTTTGATGGAGGTTGCCGTCAGCGTCAGAGACGAAGGAGCCCCTCCTCTCCCCAGGGAGTCAGAACTGGTGCTCAGTGAAGGCGAAGTCTTGCCGATCACTTCGACCCGTTGTCCCAGATAGCGGCCGAGTTTCACTTTGCCAGCCGAATGAAGTTCATACGTCATAGCTGGGTCTTGCTTCACAAGAATGAAATCGCCGTTAGATCTGCTCACACAGCCCCGTACCGTGATCTGTCCATTGGCAGGATTCGAGTTGTCAGGAGTCGATCCCGTGGCGGGATGGTTGTCCTGCGCCAGGAGAACCGTGGCGGAAGTTACCAGAACAAATAGCATTGTCAGCTTCATAGAATTCCTTTCTCATCCATCGGATTAAGTCAGTCGAATTAAGTCAGTCTGAGCGCGCTCTGTGATTGTCTGGGGGACCCAACGGAAAGATTCTGCTCCCATAACGGGCGCCAGTCCGTCTGGCATTCACCCTGGCATTTGAACTCGTAACCGTGGCCCCCCATTCTTCCGCCGCATTCGGGGCACACCCAATTCAGGATGCTGGAGACCAGATCTGCCGTTGCTTTGAAGCTGCTCCACCGTAGTAACGCCATTTTGCACCTCACCAATAACGTCTGATTGTCGCAATCACCCGAGTCGTGCAGGCACGACCGAAAAACTCGTTACATTCCCGCACCGTTCCCGAGATGCGCAACATAGCTGAGTGCATTTCCAGTTCCACACTAGGAGGAGAGAGGTTGAAACGAAATTAAGAGAGAGCCAGGAGTGCGCCCCACTAAATCGCAACAAAGTTGGGAGCTGTGGCATCACTGCGGAATATGGCAAATCGCCAGGAGCAACGCCAGCCTTCGCGGTCCTGCCCTCCAGAATGATCGACCCCGCTGCGAAGGCGGCTTGCTCGCTCTATCTGGGATGAGGCGGAGCAGTTCCCAGATTTAGGTCGTTATCGATAAACAGGGCGAGGCAAGCTCCCATCCTCTCGCTCTGAGGATTCGGTGTGCCTAACCCAAGTCCGCACTTCTGTCGAAATGCGGACATCCTGTCAACCACCGGACGTTTACCCGACGCTCCTGGGTTGAACCCGAGTTATGCATGCACCTATACCCCGGAAAACACGCAGTTATGCGAGGAAGTCTGATTGGAACGCGACGTGCCTCATGCTGTCATGTTGGGAGGGAAAAACGTGCAAGAGGCACAGGCATCCACCGCTAACGAACCGCGCTTCGACTCCTCCAATGGCGACAGTGCAGAGGAAATGAATAAGGCTGTGTCGCGTTGCCGAGGGTCATTTTTCAGAAGCGCTTATCGCTTTCTGGCAAATTCAGCAGATGCAGAGGATGCGGTTCAAGACGCGCTCCTGTCCGCTTACAAGCACATCGACCAGTTCAGGGGCGAGGCGCAGATGTCCACATGGTTAAACGCGATAGTGTCGAATTCTGCGCGCATGCAATTGCGCAGGCGCCCACGCCAGATTCACGTGTCACTAGAGGAACCCATCGGCGAGGATCAGGAATACACAATGTCAGAGCAATTGGCGGACTGCCGGCCGAGCCCAGAGGACGAGTGCCGGGATTTCGAACTGCGTGCGCGCCTGGAGGAACTTGCGACGCGGCTCTCGCCCCCACTGCGCAAAGCGTTCCAGTTGCGTGACTTGGATGGGCTGACGACAAGCGAAGCAGCAAGCATTCTCGGCGTGGCGGATGGCACAGTAAAGGCCCAGTTGGCACGGGCACGCGCGAAACTCAGACGATTGATGCAAAAGGCGCGCAAACCGCGGCCTCATGCACGTCGGACCCACACCGCGCTGCCCGGCAATCATCGAGAAATAGGCTAATCAGGAAAAATCTATGTGGATTGTTCGACTCGCATTACGGCGGCCGTACACTTTCGTGGTGATGGCCATACTCATCCTGATCATGGGTGGGCTGTCGATTGTTCGCACGCCAACCGACATTTTTCCGAATATCAACATTCCTGTCGTCAGCATCATCTGGACCTATAACGGTCTCATCCCGCAGGACATGGCCGACCGCATTGTTGTGATTACGGAGCGGAATCTTACGACCGTAGTTGATAACATCGAACATCTGGAGTCTCAGTCGCTCTATGGAATCGCGGTGGTTAAGGTGTTCCTGCAGCCGACAGCGAACATTGAACAGGGTATTGCGCAAATTGCAGCGGTCTCTCAGACCCAACTCAAGCAGTTGCCGGCGGGTACGACCCCGCCGCTCATCATTGCCTACAGCGCATCGAGTGTGCCCGTCCTTCAATTGGCCCTATCTGGCCAAAATATGTCGGAGCAAGAACTGAATGACTATGGCCTGAATTTCATCCGGACGCAGATCATCACCGTGCCGGGTACCTCGGTCCCCTATCCTTACGGCGGCAAACAACGTCAGGTACAAGTCGATTTGAATCCCACCGCATTGCAATCGAAAGGCCTGTCTGCGCTGGATGTCGTGAATGCGATCAGCGTACAAAATCTGATTTTGCCGACAGGAACATCGAAAATCGGTCCGACGGAATACGACGTCTCCATTCCTAACGCGGCGCCCCAGACAATTGCGGACCTAAACCGGATCCCGATCAAGACGATTGGCGGCACCACAATCTACATGAAAGATGTCGCATGGGTGCGCGACGGTTTTCCTCCACAGACGAACATCGTTAAGGTCAACGGCCAGCGCTCGGTATTGTTAACCATACAAAAAGCGGGGAATGCGTCAACGTTGGACGTGATTTCTGGCGTGAAGTCTCTCCTGCCTCAAATCGCGGCGACAGTTCCACCCCAGTTGAAGATGACGCCGCTAGCGGATCAATCGATTTTTGTGCGGGGCGCGATCAGTGGTGTGGTCCGGGAAACACTGATTGCGGCGTGCCTGACCGCTTTTATGATTCTCACATTTCTGGGCAGTTGGCGGAGCACCGTGATCATCGCAACTTCAATTCCGCTGGCGATCCTTACTTCGATCATTGTGCTGAGCGTGATCGGTGAAACTATCAATATCATGACGCTCGGCGGCCTCGCGCTGGCGGTTGGTATTCTGGTGGACGACGCCACAGTGGAAGTGGAAAACATCAATCGCAATCGCGAGGCAGAGCCTGACAAGGACATGGACGAAGTTGTTCTCGACAGTGCATCGCAAATCGCAACGCCTGCTTTTGTCGCAACGCTTTCTATTTGTATTGTGTTCGCTCCCATGTTCTTGCTGTCGGGCGTGGCGAGATACCTGTTTGTGCCACTGGCCGAAGCGGTGGTGTTTGCCATGCTGGCGTCTTATTTCCTCTCGCGGACCATCGTTCCGACGATGGCCAAGTATCTATTGAGGGGAGAGAAGGCGCATGACCCGAATTCGCCTTCCCGTAATCCGTTGGTGCGGATGCAGAAACGCTTTGAGGAGGCCTTTGAGAGATTTCGCCACACCTATCGTAGAGCGCTGGAATTTTTTCTTCATCACAGGCGGGCTTTCCTGATTGTGTTCTTCGCAAGCTGTCTCGGCTCTCTGGCAATTCTAATTCCCTGGCTGGGCCAGGATTTCTTCCCCAACGTTGACAGCGGCACTTTCAAGCTTCACATGCGCGCTCCCACGGGAATGCGTATTGAGCAGACCGCCAACCTTTGCGATTTGGTGGAACGATTCATTCGACAGCAAATTCCGGCTGCCGAGGTGCAGAGTGTTATCGACAACATCGGGCTGCCCTACAGCGGTATCAATCTTTCTTACAGCAATTCGGCCCCGGTTGGCACATCGGACGCCGATATCCTTGTGACCCTTTCTACCGATCATCATCCCACCGACAACTACGTTCACCAACTTCGTCTCGCACTGCCGAAACAGTTTCCTGGAGTTTCATTCGCCTTCTTGCCCGCCGACATGGTCGGTCAGATTCTTAATTTCGGATTGCCCGCTCCGATCGACGTGCAAGTCGTCGGGAACGACTTGCAGGGCAACCGCATCTACGCAGACGAATTGCTTGAGAAAATCCGATATGTTTCCGGAGCGACTGATTTACGGATTCAACAGCCTTTCGATGAACCATACCTTCGTATGAGGGTCGAACGGACAAAAGCCGAGCAACTTGGTTTCACGGCACATGACATTGCGACGAATCTTCTGGTGTCGTTGAGCGGCAGCTTCCAAACCTCGCCCTCATTCTGGCTTGACCCCAAGAATCATGTCAGTTATCAAATTGCGACTCAAACGCCCCAATATCGCGCGGATACCTTGCAGGACCTGGAGAACGTTCCAATCACAGGTACCGACCCGAACGCTCCTCCGTCGCTCATGGCTAGTTTGGTGTCTACGGAGCGAGGAACAGGAATGGCGGTCGTTTCTGACTACAACGTTGCGCCGGTCATTGACATCTTCGGTTCGGTCGCGGGTCGCGACCTTGGGGGCGTATCGGGAGACATCAACAAGATTATTAATGAGACGCGCTCGCAATTGCCGCGCGGTTCTCGAGTGGTGGTGCGGGGGCAAGTGCAGACGATGCGGGCATCATACATCGGGCTTCTGAGTGGACTGGTGTTCTCGATTGTGCTGGTGTACCTGCTGATCGTGGTCAATTTTCAGTCCTGGCTGGATCCCTTCATCATGATTTCAGCACTGCCGGCGGCGCTGGCTGGGATCGCCTGGTTCTTGTTCATCACCCACACGAATCTAAGCGTGCCCGCATTAATGGGAGCCATCATGTGCATGGGCGTGGCCACTTCCAACAGCATCCTGGTGGTGAGTTTTGCCACTGAGAAAATGACGGAGGGAATGGATTCTATCGCGGCTGCGCTCGAAGCCGGGTTCACACGTTTTCGTCCCGTGCTGATGACCGCCTTGGCCATGATCATTGGCATGGTACCCATGGCTCTCGGTCTTGGTGACGGCGGCGAACAAAACGCTCCGCTGGGCCGCGCGGTGATCGGCGGATTGATTTTCGCGACGGTTTCGACGCTTTTTTTTGTCCCGGCATTTTTCAGCGTCCTTCAAGGTTCAAGCCGCCATTCGGCTTCGGCGGAAAAGGGAAACTAGAGGCGGTATGGAGTTATTTATGTTGGCTCAAACTGAAAATACAACGCCAAGCGGCAGTCCAACGACGCCATTGAATGTGCAACCCGACCAGCGTTCGCACAAGCATTGGCTTGGTCTGGCGATTGCGCTGATTGTGGTGGCCGCTCTTCTGGTATCAGGCATCTGGTCCCGCGTTAGAGCCCGCAACGCACTTAACACGGAGACGGCCCAGGCAGCTGTGCCGGCAGTGTCAGTGGTTTCTCCAAAACGAACTGCGCCTACGGACGAACTCATCCTGCCCGGAAACGTACAATCATTCATCACGTCGCCTATTTACTCGCGCACGAATGGTTATCTGAGAAAGTGGTATTTCGATATCGGCGCGCACGTCAAGAAGGGGCAACTACTTGCCGTAATCGAAACTCCGGAAGTGGATCAGCAACTCGAGCAGGCTCGCGGCAACCTGTTGACCGCTCAGGCAAATCTCGAGTTGGCCTCCATCACCAAAACGCGGTATCAAGGACTCTTGAAGAGCAACGCCGTGTCCCAGCAAGACGTCGACAATGCGGTCGGCACCTACAACGCCAATAAGGCGATCGTGGATGCGGATAAGGCGGCCGTACAGCAGTACTCGGCGTTGGTGTCTTTTGAAAAAATCTACGCGCCATTTGATGGTGTGATCACGGCTCGCAACACTGATATCGGCGACCTTATCAATTCTGGCAGCAGCAGTAATGTGAAAACCGATCTCTTTCACATCGCTAAACCCGAAATACTGCGTGTCTACGTAAACGTCCCAGAGGAATATTCGCGGGGAATCAAAGTCGGGATGACTGCCGACCTCGCACTCGCCGAATTTCCGGACCGAAAGTTTCAGGGAAAGGTGGTGCGCACCGCCGATGCGATAAATGTGACCACCCGCACTCTACTGATTGAAGTCGACGTGCAAAATCCGACGGGCACGCTGCTTACTGGTTCTTATGCGGAGGTCCACTTGGCGATTCCAACGCCGTCTTCCACTTTTTTGATTCCGGTGAATACTTTGCTGTTCCGCACGGAAGGCTTGCGTGTTGGAGTTGTGAAGGACGGGAAGGTCGTGCTCACTCGGGTAACTCCTGGGCACGACTTTGGGAATGACATCGAGGTCGTGTCTGGCCTCAAAGCCAACGATCAGATCATCGTCAATCCACCGGACTCGATCGTTTCTGGACAGCAAGTCCAAATTGTTCAAGCGACGTTGCCGGGAGATACCAAGTGAACCTGCCTCGAAGACTAACTTTCAGGTGCTCAGGGCAAGCGGCCTGGCGGGTTCTGGTGGCGATAGCAGCACTCCAGTTCACTGGATGCGTGGTTGGCCCGAAGTACCACCAGCCCGCGGCGCCAGCCCCTCCCGCATATAAAGAGGTGGGAGACTGGAAGCCTGCGCAACCAAACGACCAGAATCTCGGCGGTTCGTGGTGGACCGTGTTTCAAGATACACAACTCAATGAGCTCGAGGACCAGGTCAACGTATCGAATCAGAATCTGAAAGCGGCAGCGGCGCAGTTTCAGCAAGCGCGAGCTGCCTTGCGTTACAACCGGGCTAACTATTATCCGACCGTGACAGTGAACCCGTCGGCGACTCGGGAACGAATCTCGTCACGCCGGCCGCCACCGACTTCGATCTTCGATGGCATCACCTACAACGATTATGTGCTGCCCTTCGATATCTCCTATCAGGCCGACATTTGGGGCCAGATTCGAAAGAATGTGGAGTCCTACAGAGAGCAAGCGCAGGCGAGTGCGGCGGACCTGGCGACGGTTAATCTGAGCATGCACGCTGACCTGGCGGTTGATTATTTCGAAGCCCGCAGTCTGGATGCCGAGGAACAGCTACTGAACAGCACGGTCACACAATATGAGCAGGCCCTGGAATTAAACGAGAGCCGTTTCCAGGGAGGGATTGCTTCAGAAGTTGAGGTTGAGCAAGCCAAAACCATACTTCAGACCACCCGGGCACAAGCAATCGATGTCGGTGTGGCGCGGGCACAGTACGAACACGCGGTTGCAATTCTTGTCGGCAAACCTCCTGCCGAGTTCAGCCTTCCCCCACTGCCGCTCACCGCGCCGCCTCCGCACGTTCCTATTGGTGTGCCTTCGGACCTGCTCGAAAGGCGTCCGGATATCGCTGCTGCAGAGAGACTGGTTGCATCCGCCAACGCGCAGATCGGGGTTGCGAAGTCCGCCTACTATCCGACGCTCAATTTGAGCGCCTCGGGAGGATTCGAAAGCAGCAGCATTACTACCTTGCTCAACGGTCCCAGCGGACTCTGGGCTTTTGGACTGACTGCCGCTGAAACCGTGTTTGATGGTGGAAGACGCCGCGCTCTCACCGACCAGGCCCGCGCCGCATATGACTATCAGGTTGCGACCTATCGGCAGACGGTCCTGAATGGATTTCAGCAGGTGGAAGACAGTCTCGCGGCCGTAAGGATTCTGGAGAATGAGGCCGCAGTTCAGGACGAGGCGGTTGCCGCAGCTCAGCGTTCGTTAGATCTTTCCATCACTCGCTATAAAGGTGGCGTCACTAGTTACCTCGAGGTGATCACCGCGGAAAATGCCGCACTTACCGATGAAGTGACAGCAGTGAATATCCTCGGCCGTCGCATGGCGAACACAGTATTGTTGATCCAGGCCCTCGGTGGCGGATGGGACCGATCAGGTTTGCCGGCACGACCAGAATGCTGTGGCAAGCTTGTGAGCAGCACAAGTTCACAGTAGGTCTTTCTAACAGACCGTGTCAGGGTCGTTTGCCTCTATTTTGACACCTTGACACTTATGCACGAGACCGAACGATCTCAAGAACTGGCGTCTCATGTTAGACTTAGCACCCCATAAATAAAAAACAAATTTTCTCATGGCTCCGAAAAAATCGGCAGCCCATCAGGGGGACCCGTGATTGCTCGTCTTCTTACTCTCGCTCTTCTGAGTGGTTCGGCGCTGGCCCAGAACGTCGTTCACTACAACACCACGATCGACAACGTGAAATACCTTTTTGCGACGGCGGACCCGGTGGCGCGGCTGCACTCCGGCGACATTCTCGACACCAACACGTTGGACTGCTTCGGCAATGTGGTGAGGAAACCTGGGGACACGCTTAGCAAAGTGAAGGGCGACAATCCGTTGGCAGGGCCATTTTACGTGGAAGGGGCGGAGCCAGGCGACACGCTGGCGGTGAAAATTCTTGACCTGCAGGTGGACGGCGACACCGGAGTGGGCGCGTTCGCGCCGGGATTTGGTGCTCTTAACGAGACTAATTACACTCCCATGCTGCATTCGCCATTGCCTGAGAAGATCTGGTTTTATCACATTGATCATGCGTCAAGCGCGGCGACGTTCAAAGCGCTGGACTCTGATTTCTCAGTGAAGATTCCGCTGCATCCTTTTTTCGGCTGCATTGGCGTCGCGCCGGCGGAGGGCGAGGCGCGCAGCTCGGTAGTGCCTGCGGAATTCGGCGGCAATATGGATTCTCCCGAAGCCAGCGTGGGCAATACCGTGTATTTTCCGGTGAACGTGAAAGGTGCCCTGTTTTATATCGGAGATGGCCACGCCGCCATGGGCGATGGCGAGATTGCGGGCACCGCGATTGAAGTGCCGTTGAAGACGCGAGTACAGCTCACCGTGATCAAAGGCCGGACCATCAGTTGGCCGCAGTTTGAAAATGACGACGCAATCATGACCGTTGGGGCCTATCGCCCGCTGGACGATGCGCTGCGCATTGCCTTCACGGAGCTGGTGCACTGGATTCACAAAGACTACGGCTTGTCGGAATTCGACGCCTACGAACTGCTGTCGCAAGTGGGGAAGATCCATCTCAACGAGATGGTGGATCCGAATTACGTTGTCGTGGCTTCCGTCGAAAAGAAATACCTACCGCCGAAGAAGAAACCGTAGAGTCGTAAAATAAATCTTTTGCCGACCCGCGACGCGTGGTTGCAAAGGCGTAATACCTCGGCGCATTTGTATTCCGCGATTCGATTCCACGACAGCGAAGCCTCCGCGATCTGGATTCGTCGTTGATTTCTATCGCGCGGAGCGCTTCTCCTCGACATAACTCCTCAGCGCGCTGACGAGTAGTGCAACCGCTGGCCACGATGGATCGCGCGGCCAGGAGCTCTCGCAAGGCTTGTTCGGAGGTGTAGGAGATCACAAAACGCTCCACCGCTCCATCCGGGCAACAGGACTGGATTGCTGCGTAGAGCGTGCGAGATTCGTTAATCAGCGTTTTCATCTTCTCAACACCTGCTCGGAAAAGCGGTGAACATCTCCACAGGTTGCAAGTTGCATGCCAAACTTAGTTCCCGCATGACTAATCGCGTCTAACATTTTGTTGAAGATACAGGCTTGACTTTGGCGGTCACTGTCACGATATGGTCGACATGTCAATTCGTGGACAAACCTGACACGAGCCGTCCCACGTGCACCTGAAATAGATTTCTGAAGAGAGGAATTTGCGGAGTTTTGAAAATTGCACCGAACGAAGGAGTGCAGAAGCGCAGGATACGAACAGCAACTACGATGAAGGATATAAATAAACTCGATAAAGATAAGAGCGCCGGGCACTGCACGGACGAACGATTGACGTCAATCGGCGTTACTGCAAAAGGGACTGTGAATCTGTCTTGTCCCCTGCCAGTCCCATTACATCCGCGCCGCGTTCCCGACCAGGCCGGGAAATCCCCAGCTTCTGCATTTTGTGGATCAGAGTAGTGCGCTTCAATCCAAGTTTGGCAGCTGCGCCTTTCGGGCCGCCGATCACCCAGCCGACGGCTCCAAGCGTTTTCAAAATCAAAGTGCGCTCGGATTCCTTAAGAGTCGTCGCTCCTTGCGAAAAAACGACACTGTGAGTTTGTCGGGTTGGCAAAGGGTTGGGAAGCACGCCATCGTTCGAAAGAATCACGGCGCGTTCAATCAAATTCTGCAACTCGCGGATGTTGCCTGGCCACGGGTAAGACGCGAGCGCAGACATGGTTGTCGAAGGAATGTGCTCGATCGGCCGACTCATCCGGCGGCCGAACACCTCGACAAAGTGGGCCACCAGATCCGGAATGTCTTCGCAACGTTCGCGCAAAGGCGGCAACAGAACCGGAAACACGTTCAGGCGATAGTAGAGATCACTGCGAAACTCACCGCGGTTCGCCATCTCCATCAGATTGCGATTTGTAGCAGCCACCAGCCGAACGTCTACCTGGTGAGTGCGAGCGCTGCCCAAGCGCTCGAACTCCTGTTCCTGCAGAACGCGCAGTAACTTCGGTTGCAACGCCGGTGGAATATCCCCGACTTCGTCCAGGAAAAGTGTGCCTTTGTCGGCTAGCTCGAAACGGCCAATCTTTTGCGCGATGGCTCCCGTGAACGCGCCCTTCTCGTGGCCAAAGAGTTCACTCTCTAACAGGTCCAGCGGAATAGCAGCGCAATTCAGCCGCACGAAGGGTTGTCCGCACCGTGAGCTGAGGCTGTGAATCGCGTGGGCGATGAGTTCCTTGCCGGTGCCGGTTTCTCCCTGGATAAGAACGGTAGAATCCGTGGGCGCTACCCGTTCGACTTGTTCGAGCACCGATTCCAAAGCAGGACTCTTGCCTATGATTTGCTCGAATCTGCGCTCATACGGCGTTTGACTACCACTCGAGAATCTTTGAATAGCTCCCACAGAAACCTCCTGGTTCGCTCCTCGCCCCCACTGTCCGCCTCAATTCTCCAGAGCCGCTCGAATGCTCTTGAGCAATACCTCATCATCAAACGGTTTGGCCAGAAATTCCACCGCGCCGGCTCTGAGGGCCAGCATCCGCATTTTTGTGTCGCCGTGTGCCGTGATGAAAATAGTCGGGATTCTGCAATGTTCGGCATTTAGCTTGGCCTGCAATTCCAAACCAGACATTCCCGGCATGCGGAGATCCGTGATCAGGCATGCAGTTTGCTGCTGCTGCCCGGAGTTCAGGAATTCTTCCGCTGACGCGAACACCTGTGACGCCAATCCGACAGATTTCAACATGCCCTGCAAAGCACCACGCATCAACTCATCGTCATCGACTATCGCGACCATTTCTTCCTTCCTCTGACTAGCGATGATTGAAGGTTACCGCTCGCCCGCCGAGGGCGCAATCATGCTTTGGGAACGTGCAATCATACCTTGATATGAGAAGGCCCATCAGCCTGAATACGGGAGGCAGCGGTGGTGGTTATAAATCGTAAGCCTCGACTTTGGTGGGAAGTGTGAGGTGAAAGCTCGCACCGCGCATAGGGTTGTCGGCAGCCCACAGGCGGCCGCCATGCGATTCCACAATCGATCGGCTGATGCGAAGCCCCATCCCGGTGCCGTGAGGTTTCGTAGTAAAGAAGGGGTTGAAGATTTGGTCCGCCTGCTGCGGCGGGAGTCCCACTCCCGTATCACTTACTGACACCTCGAGTTGGTCATTCTCCGCCGGCTGCGAGCGGATGGTAAGCTCACGCGTCCCAACCACCTCCCTCATCGCATCGATGCTATTCAGCATGAGGTTCATCAGCACCTGCTGCAGTTGCACTCTATCCCCCATTAGCTGGGGAAGACCTGCCGCAAGGTGGGTGCGGATCGATATGTGGTACCGCGCTGCTTCACTGCGCAGAAGGGCGACAATTTCCTGAATGACTTCGTTGACATCCACCGGCGCCCTTTGCGGGGTGCCCTTCTTGAAGAGCTGACGGACACGGCTGATGATCTCCGCCGCGCGAGTCGCGTCTTTTATGGTTCTCGACGCAGCTTCGCGCGCCTCTTCCAGATCAGGGGGATCGCGCATAAGCCATCGCAAGCTGGTATTGGCGTCGGTGACGGCGGCGGCAATCGGCTGATTCACTTCGTGCGCCAAGGAAGCGGTTAACTCTCCCATGGTAGTCGCCCGGCTGACGCGTGCGAGATCCGAGTTCGCCTGACGCAAGGCTTCTTCGGCCTGCCTGCGCTCCGTAATATCGGTGGAGCTGCCGACGAACTGCACCAGATTCCCAGACGCATCCAAAACAGGATGTCCGACACTGTGGAGGTGTCTCACGGTTCCGTTTGGAAGGAGAATTCGATATTCGACTTCGTAATCCGACTTATCAGTAATTGCTCGATCGATTGCCTGTTGTCGTCCAGTTCGATCATCCGGATGAATGCGCTGGGGTCGTTTGTTCCAAGCCAGCAAGCCCTCTTGTGGATCGAAACCATATATGCGGTACCACTCTTCGGATAAATGCAATGCGCGGCTTCCAGGTACGTCCCAGACCCAACTCCCAGTATGAGTGAGCTTCTGCGCTTCCGCTAAATAGGCCTCGCTTTGCCGCAATTTCTCTTCAGCACGCTTGCGCTCGCCAATCTGAAGTTTCATATCTTCATTAGCTCGGGTCAGTTCGGCTGTTCGTTCTGCGACTCTCACTTCAAGTTCATTTCGGGCTCGCGTAGCTCCGGTCATTAGCAACGCAAAAACCAGGAACACAAGATCATAAAGAACATGCGAAATGCCGTTGATTTCAGGATCGAAAATATAGCTGCGGACAAGCGCTGAGAGCACAGCCCCAAGAATGCCGGGTCTGGTACCACCGTACCAAAAAGTTATCGCGATTGCGGATAACGCAAATGCGTTAAACGCCAAAGGCAAATGGAGGCGTAAAAACACTTGCGTCAGACCGGCAGCCACCGCGACCAAGACTAAGGCCAAGGTATAACCTACGGCTGGCCGTGCACTCCATTTTGCCTTATCCGGATATCCCATCGGTCGAGTCTCTAGCTTTTCCGGCAACGGACCGCCCACAGTGGCAGCTCACTTTCGAGCTGTGCGTTTGTTTAACACAGGGGTATTGATTATTTCTTGGCAGGCGGAAGCTCAAGCTTCGCGGCCATTCTCACCAATTCCGCCAGTGACTCCGCCTGCATCTTCCGCATCACTTGCCCCCGTTGGATCTTCACGGTGACCTCACTGGTTCCCAGCCCAAAAGCTATTTGTTTATTGAGCATCCCTGCAACTACCAGGTCCATGACCTCGCGCTCGCGCGTGGTCAGCAACGCATAGCGCTTTTTCAATTCGGCCAGCTCATCCTCCTGTTGGCGTGTCACCCGGTCACTTTCTAAAGCCTGGTAAATCGCATCCAGCAAGTCCTGGTCCCGGAAGGGCTTGGTCAAGAATTCCACCGCGCCTGACTTCATGGACTTGACCGCCATCGGGATGTCTCCATGACCGGTAATGAAGATGACGGGAATGCGAACGCCCGCCTTGGCCAACTCACGCTGAAAATCCAGGCCGCTGACCCCCGGAAGCCTCACATCCAGGACCAGGCAACTTGGTCCGTCCGGGCGCTTGCCCCGCAAGAATGCTTGCGACGTCCCGAAGGTCTCGGAACGCAAACCAACGGACCTCAGCATGCCTTGGATGGCGGCACGAACTAAGTCATCGTCGTCGACGACGAAAACCGTGGGAACGGCTGCGGACATCAATCACCAGCCTCGGCCGAGATGGGGAGAGTGAGGTAAAAGCTAGCGCCGCGGGGAGAGTTAGCGGCAGCCCACAAGCGGCCGCCGTGCGATTCGGCAATCGAACGGCTGATACGAAGCCCCATACCGGTCCCTTGGGGCTTAGTGGTAAAGAACGCACTAAAGATCTGGTCCACTTCCTGCGAAGGCAGACCCACGCCGGTATCGTTGACCGAGAGTATCAGTTGGCCGTCTTCTCCTTGCTGCGAGCAGATGATCAGGTCACGCGGTCCCTCTATATCCTTCATTGCTTCGATGCCATTGACGATGAGGTTCATCAGTACCTGCTGCAATTGCACTCGATCGGCGATGACATGGGGAAGATCTGCCGCCAGCTCCGTCTCGACTTCTATGTTGTATCGAGTGGTCTCGCCACGCAAAAGAGCGACCATCTCTCGAATAAGTTCGTTTACCTCCACGAGTTCCCGTTGCGAAGTACCTTTCTTGAAGACCTGACGGATCCGACTGATGATCTCGCCGGCACGGGTTGCATCCTTCACGATTCTTGACGCAGCCTGGCGGGCCTCCTCCAGATTGGGTTGATCGCGCGCAAGCCAGCGCAAGCAGGTACTGGCGTCCGTGAGGGCCGCAGAAATCGGTTGATTGACTTCGTGCGCCAGGGAAGCAGTCAACTCTCCCATAGTCGTCATCCGGCTCACGCGTGCGAGTTCCGCCTGCGCCTCGCGCAGAGCCTCCCGCGCCTTTTCCGCCTGCTTGCGCTCGGTGACATCCATCATGGTACACACGAACTCCTCCACATCCCCGGAGGCGCTTAAAACAGGATGGGCGACGGTGTGAGTGTATTTGATGGTGCCGTCGGGCAAGATGATTCGGTGATCTACTTCGTAATCCGACTTATCACCGACCGCTCGATCCTTGGTTTCTCTCACTTTGGCTCGATCCTCCGGATGCATACGCTGCAGCCGTTTTTCCCAGGCCGGCAGACCCTCCTTAGGATCAAAGCCATAGATTCGATACCATTCGTCGGAGAGATACACGGCGTCTCCTGCAGGAACCCGCCAAGCCCCGCTACCAGTGTGCGTGAGCTTCTGCGCCTCTGATAGGTAACTCTCGCTCCGCCGCAACGCTCCTTCCACCTGCTTCGCCGCAGTGATATCCATCACCGATCCTACGAACTCGATGCTGCCCGATTCATCGCTTAAGGCACGAGCCACAACATGGACATGTTTGACGGAACCTTCTGGCATCAGCAAGCGATGTTCATGTTCGAAATCGTTTCCATCTTGTGCCGCGCGCTCGATAACCTGCTTGGCGAGCGCGACATCTTTCGGATGAACCCGCTGGAGAACGAGTTCTAGGGTCGGTTTCGTGGTTCGGTCGTACTGGAAGATTCGAAAAGTTTCCTCTGACCAGGTGATCTCACCACTGGCCACCCGCCAGCCAAAGCTGCCGGTGTGGCTTAATCGCTGCGCTTCATCTAAGTAGGCCTGACTCCGCCGTAGGCCGTCTTCGGCTATGCGGCGTTCCTCAATGTCGATAGCGGTTCCGTACCACTTAACGATCTTGCTTCCCTCATCGCGCAGGGGAACGATCCGGATCAACCACCAGCGATATTTTTGGTCCGCCCGCCGCAGCCGCACTTCACTCTCCAGCGATTGCCCAGCGGCCAGGGCAGCGCGCCACTCGTGAACGAATCTGGCGAGATCATCGGGATGTACTACAGAGCCCCAATCCCAGCCCAGCATTGCCTCCATGGAGCGACCCGTAAATTCCAGAACTCGCTGGTTGACGAAGTCAATGGAGCCGTCCGGCCGCGCGCTCCAGGCGTAGGCCGGAATCGTGTCTATAACCAGGCGGAGGCGATCTTCGCTGCTCTGCAAACTTGCGTAGAGATCGCGCAGGCGCAGGGCGGTGTCGTTGAAGACCTGCCCAAGGTGAGCGAGTTCATCCTTTCCAGTGACAGACACTTGATGTTGAAATTCGCCTTGCGCTATTGCGTTGGAGCCCTCCACTAGTCGGGCCAGTGGCTGGGTGATGCTGCGGGTAATGGCGAGTCCGAGGGTAGTGGCGATCAGCAACGTGAAGATGGCGGTCAGCGGCACTGCCAAAAAAACTAGACGCTCCACGCGCCTAATGTTCCGCACGGTTTGGGCCTGCTGCTCGCCGGCCTCGTGGTCGACTTTCTCGACGAGCTCTGAGGTTAGGGATTCCAGTGGGCGGACTTCGTTCGTCAGGCGCAGGTGCACAGCTCGCCAGTCACCGGATGTGGCGAGGGTAGTGATGGCCTCAAGTTCTGATATTAGTGCGCTCTGGATGACTTGAAGGGTAGGCAGGATGGTTGGATCGAGCCGAGGGTCGAAAGGTGGGAGACTCAGCACGCTCGTTGCCCGACGGATGTCCTCCAGGACCTCGGTACGAATGGGGCCGGCTTCTTTCACCAATTGATCGGCATCTTCGGCGTCGGCTAGCCCATCCAGCCGATCGTGAAACGCCAACATGCTGGTATGTAGGCGTAAAATCGCAACTAGCTTCTGGTCGATATCGTTCAGCTGGCTTACCTGAGTACGGACCACATGGAATTGCCACAGAATAACGGCATCTGCGGCTAACATCGAAAGGATGATGAATACGAAGCCGAGTATCAAACGGGGGCCGATGTTGAGCCCAAGAGTGTTTGCCTCAATGCTCTTGACCCAATGGCTCAATCCAGTTGTGGTGTGAGGCTCCATCGTTTGTTCCTGTCGAGCTATCGGACGCCCCTTCGAACTTACCCCGTACCGCTCAGTTTTTGGGCGCGAAGCGAAGTTGTGCAGACGTCACGAACCTGTTCAGAATTCTATTCAGGGGACGCCGATTTCCCTTGGGGTAGTCCTTTCTTGAAACCTGTGATCCGAACCAACTCATTCTCCAGGGATGCGGCAGCTTCCGGTGCACTCTTCTCGCCGGTCAGGACTGAGTGTACTGCCTGGATGTAAGCTTCGGTCACGTCCTGATATTTTTTGCCAGCGACATTCGAAGGACGAGAAACGGCGGTCCGGAACGCTTGACCCAAAAGCTCAAAACGCGGATTTGCTTCACGCACCTCAGGCAGGTTGTAAAGCTCCGGTAAAGTGGGAGGCTGTGAAAGGGCGCGGGCCCGCTTGACCTGCACGTCGCTACGGGTGAGATAGCGAACCAATTCTAAGGCCTCATGAGGATGAGCCGAGAATCGGGAAACTGCCAGGCCCCATCCCCCCAACGTACCCAGTCGGCCTGCCTTACCGCCGGGCAGAAGGGCTGTATCGAACTTATTTCGGACTGACGACCCTGCCGCCTGGCTGTCGACGTAGGCTGATGGCCAATGCCGCATGAACGCCGCATCCCCTGCGATCCAAACGTTTAGCGAATCCCACTCCCTGTATCCGACTACACCAGGCGGCGAGATGGCACCAACCCAGCGCGCCGCCCTTTGCCATGCCTTGATCGCCTGCGGATTATTCACGCTGATTGCCTGGTCGTCCTCAATGATCCGCCCGCCGCCGTCGGACGCCTGCCATTCCAGCGCATCGCAAGTCAACACCTCGTCCGCGGACCCTTGCCACACAAAGCCCCAAAACTGTTTCTTGCCTTTGGCTCGTTCGCCAGCCTGAATTCGAGCCGCCATAGTCTCCAGCTCATCCCAGGTCCTGGGTGGCTCACGATATCCATACTGTCGTAATAGGTCGGTGCGATAAAACAAAAGCCCGACGTCGGCTCGATACGGCATGGCCACCAGCTTCTTATCCACGGTGTAGCTCGCGGCTACTTCGGGAAATTGACGGGAAATTTCGTCCGCGAAATATGGCTTGAGATCTATGAAATACTCGTTCAGGATCCCCGGCCAGATCACATCGATCCCGTAAACGTCAGGGCCCGAGGCGCCGGTTCCAAGTAAATCTTTCCACAAGGCCAGCCTCTGCCGCGCGGAGTCCGGAGACGGAAGGAGTTTGACTCGGATTCCGGTTTCCCGAGTGAATTGCTCCAACTCCTGCTGGCGCTCATTGTAGAACGCCTGGTTTGACCACTCCTCCAAAAGCGTCAATGAAACCGGTTCATGGACAGATGGCCTCGTACAAGCTTGCACAAGCAAAGAGAGCAACACAATGCAAATAGGGCGTATCATCTTGCCGCAATTTGATCGCCTAGCGTAGAGACCACGAATTCTCTGTGCGCTCAATCTCTGAATTTCCATCAGCATTTCGAAGGGCATCCTCTCACCAGAGGTTCAGGACGATGCCATCACTCTATTATGCCGCCGGTGACGATCATCGCGTAAGTCTTCATGTTGTCGACGGCGATCTACCCGCCAGACACCCGTCAACGACGCATCATCCGACTCAGCAGGTTCGGTTTATCCGAAGAGATTGTACCCTCGTCGACCGCCTCGAAGAGGAGGATTTTCCGGGGAGGAAATGATGGGGAGCCCCGAGTTCGAAATCACTCCATCTCGAAAGCGAGATATCGAAATTTTCCCTTGCGCTCAACTTGAAGGACGACGGAATCACCCGACCTGAGATTGCGGACAAGAGTCTCGAACTGTGACGTGGTCTGCAACGTAGTGCGATCGATGGCGCGAATAATGTCACCAGCTTCAAGTCCGGTATCCGGCGAGTTCGGCCCGCTGGTCTGGGCCACGACGACAACTCCAGAGTCGCTGCGTGTGTCCAGCAGTGGCTTCACCTTGCTGTCCAGGTCAGTGACAAAGATGCTCAGCCTCCGGACCAAACGCTTCTGCAGATTCGGAATGTCCCCTAAATCGCTTATGTTCTCGTGATACACCTCAACAGGAACATTAAAGGATCTGCGGTTCATGCCTCGAAGCACATCGATTTTCAATACCTGATCGGGGGGATGCAGGTAGAGCGCGTTCATAAGGTCCGGAAGTCCGAGCATAGTCCTTCCGTCGATAGCAAGAACGATGTCCTCTACCTGCAAGCCTGCAGCTTCGGCTGCCCCGCCTTCGGCGACATCGGAAATAATTGCTCCCCAACTTCTCGTCAGGCCCAGGCCCGCCGCCAGCGTCGGCGTGATGTTCTGTGTGCTTACGCCAATCGTGACGCGTTGCACATTGCCGGATTTGCGAAGATTGCGATAGTCAAAATTGACGATCGCCGCTGGGATGGCAAAGCCCAGGCCTTCGCTGCCGCCGCCTTCGCTAAGCATCAAAGTGTTAATACCGACCACGTTGCCATCGATATCCACCAGCGGACCGCCACTGTTTCCCGGATTGAGCGCTGCGTCCGTTTGAATATATGCCATAGGACTGTCGGGATCGAGTTGCCTGGCGACTGAGCTGACCACCCCCATCGTTACCGTATCCCGCAATCCTTCGGGACTGCCGATGGCGAAGACCAATTCGCCCTGGCGGACGGGCACGTCGCTGCGCAGAGCAACGGCGGGCAAATGCGTCGCATCGATCTTTAAAAGCGCCAAGTCCGATTGTTTGTGTGTACCCAGCACCTTGGCAACCAGTATCTGGTCGGAGTGGATAGGCTGGAGTGCAAGCGAAGTGTCTGCCGGCGGCGAGCGCAGGATGACCCGTACGCGCTGCGCCCCTTCCACCACGTGGGCATTAGTGACGATATAGCCATCAGGGTCGACGATGATCCCTGTGCCAATGGCACGCTGACGGACGATTTTGGCGGTAGCACCTCCATGATTGTCCGACGGACCATATCCATTGACCACAATCTGAACCACCGCAGGTGAAACCTTCGAGATGACGGTTTCGAGCGAACTGTCCAATGCTCGCAGTAAGTTCGATGGGCCAGGCGCTTTTGAGATCAGGCTGGGTGCATCGCCACCCGCCCGAACATCTGTTGATTGTGAGCGCGCGCCGGTGGCTACGAGCAGACAAGCGATACCGAATGTACTCAACCACAATTTCGCCATAGTGCGAAAAACCTTCCAGACCCTCGCTTTGACGTAGAACGCCGGTGGCGAGTGCACGTTGTGTTCCAGTCAAAAGGAAGATTGATAGAGGGCGCACAGGGCAATAGATCCATTCACTTGAAGACCTTTGTTTAGGTAAACACCCACGCCTTTCGGAGAGACGGCGGCATCAGGACCGTCCAAATATCGACGCACTATCGGCCTGCCGACTCCTGAAGCGTCAGGGGGTTGTATTGCCGAACCGCAAAACCTTGAAAACTTTTGCCCTCGTTAGAGGCGATGGTTTGGACACCTGCGTGCAATCAGTCAGGATGACGGGCCGCACGAAGCGATTGCCGTTGGTACAGCAAAACAGGCTACGCCAAGAATACAAGCGAGATGGGAAGGATTGATTCGTAATGGCTACTGAAAAGATGAACAAGTGCGCTCACATACCGTGCCTGTGCGATGTGCCAACTGGAGAAGAATACTGCGGCGCAGCGTGTCGTGACGCAGGCGGCAATGATGTGGAGATCGCGTGCCAGTGCGATCACCCACCGTGTCCACTTACATCTCGCTGGTTGGCGCCGCGGAGAGTCGATTTGGCGCTCTGATTTGGCGTTCTGATAACGACACGCTTGGCGGAACCATGCCGTGATGTGGTCCGGCACTAGGAGAATTGATTGTGAAGCTTTTAAAACACTGTTTGTCGTTTTTGCTTTCTTGCTGCCTCGTGTTGGCCAGTGCGCCGGGAGCGTTCGCCGCTCCGTCGGAGCAGACCCCGGCACCGCCGCCTGTTCAGGCTGCGAAACTGACGCCGGAACAATTGCAGCAGCTCGTCGCACCGATCGCGTTATATCCCGATGCGCTGGTAGCACAGATTCTCGCGGCGGCCACTTATCCCGACCAGGTTGTGGAAGCAGACCGGTGGCTGCAGGAACACAACAACCTAAAGGGTGAAAAACTGGGCAAAGAAGTCGATAAGCAGCACTGGGATCCGAGTGTGAAGGCGCTGGTTGAGTTTCCTTCAGTGCTCGCCAACATGGACAAGAATCTCGCCTGGACGTCGTCTCTCGGCGATGCTTACGTCAACCAGCAGCAGGACGTGATGAATGCGGTTCAGACAATGCGCGACCGCGCAGAGAAGGCGGGCAACTTAAAGAGCACATCGCAGGAAAAGGTGAGCCAGCAAGGTCAGACCATTGTGATCGAACCAGCCGATCCCGATGTCGTTTACGTGCCTGAATATGACCCGTGGCTCGTGTATGGAGCGCCCATTGGAATATGGCCAGGATGGTATTCGTATCCGGGATTGTACATTGGCGGCCCGGGCATTGCATTTGGACTCGGCTTTGGAATTGGCTTTTTCGGCGGGTTTGGCTGGGGCTGGGGGCACTGGGGGGCCGACTGGCGCGGTCATGGAGTGATGTTCGACCACCACGGCTATGTATCCCATAGCCGAGTTTTCGCCAATCGCGCCGGCGGATTTCATGGCGGAGGGACAAGAGGAGTCGCCGGTGGCCAACATGGATTCGCATCACACGGTTCCTCCGGTACGCACTCGAGCGCATTCAGCGGCTTTAATCATGGCGGCGCCGCCAGAAGCTTTTCCTCACGTGGTCAGTCGAGCTTTGGAGGGGGCTTCCACGGAGGCGGAGGTTTCCATGGCGGAGGAGGCGGCGGCCGCCGCTAATTCGGTTCGCTGACTGCAAATGCAACAGATGATATGGAGAAAGAACTCATGCGCACAAACAATATGACGCTTGCAACATTCGAAACTTTTGTCGTGAGACTTGCCTGGGTGTTCGCATCCACCGTCCTTCTGCTGCTGTTGGGCTTGCTGCTCGTGGCGGGCTTTGCCAATTCGAGCTTAGCTGAGGACGCACAGCCAAAGACGTTCGCATCTCCTGGAGAAGCTACCAACGCTCTGTTTGAAGCAGCGCAAAAGCAGGACGAGCAGGAGCTCGAGGCGATCCTTGGAGCGGGGAAAGAGGTCACTTCATCGAGCGACGAAGTGGAAGACAAACTCGAACGCGAGCGGTTCAGCCAGAAATATCAGGAGATGCACCGCCTGGTCCAAGAGCCCGACGGAAGTACGGTGCTGTACATCGGCGCGGAGAATTGGCCCTTCCCGATTCCGCTGGTGTCGAGGAACGGCGCATGGTACTTCGACTCCAAAACCGGTATGCAGGAAATCAAGTTCCGGAGAGTTGGAGAGAACGAAGCCACTGCGGTCGAAGTCTGTACTGGGTTCGCAACGGTAAAAAAGCAAGGCGAGGCAAAAGCTAAAACTGACGATGATGCGGTCAGCCAATACACCGAAAGCCTTCTCTCCGCGGGAGAAACTGGCGCCAACAGTAATAATTCCTCTCCCTTCCATGGTTACTATTTTCGAATTGTGAGCATAAAATCTGCGAGCGAGTCACACAAACATGTCTCGAGCGGGAAGCAATCGAACAGCCTGCTTCTGGTGGCGTACCCCGCGGACTACCGATCATCTGGCGTCAAAACCTTCGTTGTCACAAGGGATGGAGTTGTTTACGAAAAAGACCTTGGGCCTGATACGACGACGGTCGCGCCACAACTAAAAGCCCGCACCGGTTCGAGTTGGCGCCCGCCGGTGTAAAAAACGCACGAGCGTGACGGAGCGATCATGCTTACGCACAATGAATCCCGAGGTGCAGCGTATGGAAAGGTTGTTGATGGGCGAAAAAACCAGAGACTGCGCGTATATCTTCCTAGTGATTGGGGCTGAAATATTTCTTGCGGCTTTGGTTTGTGCCCAAACGGTATCCCTGCCGGAAGCTCCGGAGGTGCGAGCCAGGGATCACATCGCAGCGCTTACGCTGCATGCGGTGAATGAAAACGGCCGGGATGCCTTTGCGTTCGACGGTGCGACGGTAGCTCCGGTGATCCGTGCATCGCCGGGTGACGTTCTAAAAATCGCGTACATCAACGATCTTCCTGCCAAATCCACGGAGACGTGTGCAATCAATCCGTGCATGGACATGACGAACCTGCATTTTCACGGGCTCACCGTTTCGCCGGACGCCCCACAAGATGACGTGCTGACAATGCTGGCTAAGCCGGGCCAGACTTTGCAGTACTCGGCGGAGATTCCGCGCGATCACCCTCCGGGCCTGTTCTGGTACCACACTCATCCTCATGGCGAGAGTCACCGGCAAGTGTTGGACGGAATGTCAGGAGCGATCGTCATTGAAGGAATGGAGCGTTACGTTCCGGAAGTAGAAGGACTACGCGAGCGCGTGATGGTTGTGCGCGGCCAAGCCATTAAGCATGATCCGAATGCCGCGGCACTCATGCGCGTTGTTGAAATCCCAGCGAAGGGATGCGGGGGCGAAGCCGAGCCGGTAGAGGAGGTCTTCACCGTGAATGGAGCGGTTCGTCCGCGAATCGAAATCGCGCCAAATGAGAAGCAATTCTGGCGCGTAGTGAATGCCTCGGCGGATCGCTATTTAGACCTCCAGTTAGACGGACAGAAATTTGAAATCGTGGCGCTCGACGGCATGCCGCTCGCCTACCACGATCCCAAAAATCCGACGAGAACGGTCGACCACTTGCTAATTGCGCCGGCGGGCCGGCTCGAAGCAATCGTAAGCGGTCCACCGCCAGGCACACGTAGGACGCTCCGCACGCTGTGCGTAAATACGGGTCCGGCAGGCGATCCCAATCCTGAAATGGTGCTGGCAGATCTGGCACAACCCAGCTCAGCTCAGGCAAGTCCCAGCAAATCGAATACAAATTCGACTCGGCAAATTCATACCGTCGATGACCGACCGCCCCTTCATCAGTTCATCGACGTGGAGCCGTTGAAGAAAACTGAACCGGACTTTACCGTCATCTTCACGGAGGACGCAAACGGTTTCTATATTAATGGGCGCAAGTACGCTCCGGACGAGAGCCCGATGACCACCGCTCGCGTGGGTACCTACCAGCATTGGCGCATTCTCAATCGAACTCCCGAGCTGCATCCTTTCCACATACACCAGGTGCATTTTCTGGCCTATGCACAAAATGGCGCGCCGATCGACCCTGCCGCATGGCTCGATACCGTGAATGTTCCGACTGGCGGCTCCGTTGACGTCATTCTGGACTTTACCAACCCAACGATCAAAGGCATGTCGGTGTTTCATTGTCATCTGCTGAATCACGAGGACAAAGGAATGATGGCGAAGATTCTGTTCAAGTAGCGAGATGGCAACTCAATCCCCCCAGCTGAGATAGAAGAGCGTTTAATTCCAGGAACAATCGTGACGGCGCGAGATCGCGACGGCAGAGTGTGTCCATATTTGGACGCTGCCAACTAGGCAATTGCGAGTGGATTAAGGTTTGTTTGGTGGTGGTCGTTGGCAATTGGATTGCTGCGAAAGACGGTAGTTGTGCCAGCGAGGTGTAGACGCTGTGATCTCGCAAACTCTGAGTCAAAAGGAGACCAAGATGGACAGCAATTATGTGTTTCTTTGCGGAGTGATGTGGTGCAAGTTCGGGGAGCAGGACGCAGGCAAGGAACTACTTAGAGCCGCCGAATCCGGGGATCGAGATATGAACGCTTTGGCATCGGCAATGTTTGGGAAAGGTCTTCGGCGCTTGAGAGAGTTGGAAAAACAGGCGATTCCATCTTCCCAGTCGACGATTTAGGAGGAAGAACTATGCGGATGAGACTTTGCGCCGTGTGTGAAGCAATTCTGAATAAGCTCCGGTTGCGCGATTCCGTGTGCTCTCGATTTGCACAGGTTGCCAGGTGTATTAGGGTTCGAAAAATCGAGGAGGTTGTTGTGGCAAGGGTGATCGAGTTCTACATACCGAGGCGCTTCCGGAAACCGTTGAACGCGCCTCCCCAGGCGCAGTTTGGAAAAATTATCGAGTTTTGTCTGCAGACAAAGAAATCTGCGTAGCACCACCGCAACAGAGGAGGCTTCTGTGTTGGAAGGAATTTTTCAACCCGCACATCTGCTGGTGATCTTTGGGATAGCATTGGTCGTGTTCGGGCCTAAGAAACTACCGGAGCTCGGCAAAGGAATTGGAGAAGGTATTCGCGGTTTCAGGTTGGCAGTGAAAGAGCACGTGGATGCCGCTGATAAAAACACCACTGGCGATGAGAACTCCACTCCGCGGTCACTGTAATCGTCTGCGCCTGAGAGGATGTCGCTAACGAGTCGTCTTGCTGCTCTGCATCAGGCTGGTGAATACCATTCGTACAAAAACATCCGAAGATACGTAACCCCGGCCCCATTCAGCGTCGAAGTCTTTGGTCGGAGCTGCGGCAACGACCTCATCGATTGTTTTCCCGGCCACAACCAACAGTTTGATGCGCTGCCGAACCTGCACCAGCATGTCATGGTAATTCTGTAGATCGGAACGCGTAGCGACCGGCCCATGTCCAGGCACGATCTTTGTCTGCTCGTCAGTTTTCGCCAGAATTTGATCGACGGAATGGATCATGCCATCGATGGATCCTTGCGACGCCAGATCGATGATGGGGTAGAAGCGATTCGAGAAGATATCCCCAACCACAGCAACATTCGCCGGAGAGATGTAGATCACTGTGTCTCCATCCGTGTGGGCGGGGCCGTAGTTGACCAATGTCAGGTGCTGAGTGTCCTGCCGCAACGTCATGCTGTTGGAGTAAGTCACTGTAGGCAACGCCTGGCTTGGATAGCGGCCATCGCGCAGACCCACGAAAGGCACGTTCTGTGCCGACGATAGGCTCTTCTTTACGTTCTCCTGGGCGATGATGGTTACGCCGCCGGAGCCGAAGTAGACATTCCCGCCCGTGTGATCAAAGTGCCAATGAGTATTTACCAGCTGGGTGACGGGACGCCACGTTGCTTTGAAAACCGCAGCGTTCAGCTCAGAAACTCGCGACTCTATTCCGCCATCGATCAGCAGAGTACTGCCTTCGGCCGTAATGGCTGTAACGTTTCCTCCGTCCCCGGAAAACATCCAGATGCCTTTGTCTAGAGATGTAGTTGTCAGGGGGCTGCTCTCGAACTGTTCCGTGGCCTTCTGGATGACCGTCTTGCCTGGCGCCACTTGTCCCGCTGCTCGCCAAGCTGTTCCCCACAGCAGCACGGCACAAACAAATACCTGAATAAAGGCAAATGAGGACCTCATATTGCGAAGAAATTCCATGGTGTTGCTCCTCTTTCCCAGGCTCTTCAGAGCAGTTGAAGGTCCATTTGTTGCTCCTAGCTCCATCAATCGATGCTTCTTCACACTCGCCGCGCCACGCCCTGTTGAGAGATATTGAGAGGGGACCGTCCGCGCTACACAGAAATGTAGGCGTAGTGGCCTTGAGTCTGGAGCAGTGCAAGGGCAGCGGTCATCGCGGCCACCACCAGAATCCCCGGCTGAGTGTGTGCGAGCATGTCCCTCACGATGTCTTCCGGTGATTCTGACAATTTATTGCGATGGACGAGAACGCGCGTCTGCTCTTCGAGCGCCGTGTTACAGCTGAGAAACTGGACGCCCCGCCATTGCAATGCCTGCATGCTCCAATCCTGATACAGGGAGTTCTCGTCGTCCGGATCGGTCGAAGCCGACAATTGTCGCGGGGAATGCTTGCTGCGGTAGAAGATGTTGGTTACCGCGGGCTTTCCCGTCGCTGGGTCGATTACATTGAGCCATTCACCGATTCGGTACTTATTCCACGCATAGTCGTCGTAGTTGAGCAGGTTGGCGGGGCCATGCAGTGCGCCTACGACCTTGATCTGTTCCTTGGGAATGCCAAATCCAAAATGGAGACCGTTGAGCGAGTTCTTCATATTGTTCATGAATTTTCCATCTCCAACGGGAACGACGTCATAAACCTGCTTTACCTTGGCGGGATCCCCGATAAGTTTGTGAAATTCGGCGATCTTCCAGTCTGACGCCTTCCAAACGAGCTGGGCTTCTGCAGCAGGACTTGCGCTTCCGAATAAGCCCAGTGCGGTAACGCCTGCAGCAGCGCCAGATAAAAACGATCTGCGATTCAGGTTGTTCACGTGCCCTGTCCTCCGAAATATCGGTCTTGGATTTTCGACTATCTGACTAAACTCAAATACCACGTATGCCTCTGACGAATCGCCTAACCAAAAGGGTTTGTTGCGGCCTCCTACGGCCGGTCCCCGCCTGGGTACTCAGAATCGGGAGACTCGGATAGCTGGTATAGGGGGCCACGAGGCAAGGGAAGTCTCGAGGGTCTTGTCTTCTTCCATCGCCCGTTGCAGTAGTTGCAAGTCGCGCCCAATCTGGCGGCCGGAAACCTTTCCGAGACTGCTCCTCTGCAATTCGGATTGCAGCCTTGCTGTGAGTAGCGCCCGAATGAATTGCGGAGGGGCGTCGGTGGTTAAAACGTTTGTGGCCGAGGCGCCTATCTTTACTACTTGCGGACCAATGTTCATTTCCAGAACTGGTCTTCCGCGCCGGTCGAGTCCGTCTTCGGCTTTCGACTGCAGGTGCTTCCAAGCTTCATAACCGTTCTCGTCTGACCTTTCGAGACTGGCGTCAGCCAGAAGATGATTTAATGCTTTGCGATAATCGCGGCGCTGCTCTTGACTCAGGGGGCGTTCGGGTTCGTTGCCGGGCGCCAATATCATCGCTTCGTAGCCTGGATCAATACGGCCGCGTCCGCTACCGAAATAAACAACCGCTACGCATCCCGCAAAGATGGGGCTCGCGACTCCGCTGGGGACGATGTACTTTTTGGATTTTAAGAACGACTCAACCACGCCGTGTACGGCTTTGCTGCGGGCAATATCACCGGGAACCTGAGGAATGATGAACCTTGAGAGTCTCAACTCCGGATGACTTGCGCTGAATTGAACCAACCTTTTGGCCATTTGCTTCGGAGTGCTGATGCCCACGTCAGCTACGTAACTCCGATGAAGGGCCTTCGATTGATAGAGATTTATGACCTCTTTGGCGAAGTCGGCGCAATTCCGCGTAAGGAGGTGAAAGTGAGAGCGGTTTGGAGAAGAATTGAACTTGAGAATCAAAGCCTCATCTTGTTCAGGACTGGTCTCAATCTCGAAACCATAAGTTGTCCTGTCATAGGATGAGCCGACAAGTTCGTACCAATTCCCGCCAGGAGTTTCTCCATTGGGCGAATCGGGAACGATATCCTTTAAATATTTTCGGCGATAACGGTCTCGCAGGAAGGCGACGATCTTCGCATCCCCAAACAGCGGAACATCTTCCGGACGCTCGACTGCGTAGAAATAGGGAACCAGAGGAATTGCGATCCAATCGTAGCCAGCAACGCCGTCATAGCGGCTCAACACAACGCCCGATTCTCCGGGAGCACAGCGGCGAAGGATCAGGGGTGTTTGGGCGCAGACGCCCGACAGATATACAGCCGAGTGGCCTGTTGCGGTAAAAAATCCCAGCTTCCAATAAGGCTCTTCTATCAGAAGTGTTGCTGAGGCTCCTGCGTTTAGCCCAAACGCAACCAGCAGAGCCGCGAACACGCCAAAAGTTTCGCCCGATCGATGAGGTGAAACATCGCATAAGGAAGGCTGTCTCTAGCGGTGCCCGCCCTCTGCGTGGCCGCGTCCATCGCGCATCTCGTTTCCGTGGAAGTGATTAAAGGGTTTTTCTCCACGTTCCGGATGTGGACCAATGTAGCCGTGATGTGGATCGAAACGGTTATCAACGTGGCCACGGAAGTCATGTGGCCCGTGGAACCAAGGGCCGGCTCCGATGAACACGCCGCCGCTGAACCACTCAGGCCCGTAATAACCATATGGTGCGCAGTCGTACGGATCAAAGTCGTAGTAGCCATAGGCACAAGCTGGTTCTGCTCCGATATTGACAGAGACCTGAGCGGGCGCAGAGCTCGGAAGGCTCAGCAGAGTTGCAATCAGGGTTCGAAGGGCAACAAATTTCAAAGAGTGCATCGCTTCATCCTCATTCCGAAGAAAAGCAACCGAGATGCCAAAGCCGTAATAGCTGATAGCCGCTCACATCTGCGGCAAGTAAAGGGAGTGGTACAACACACGCTTAAGATTGGACGTTGCCTGGAAGTGACGCCGGGCCGACGGGTGTCGGAGGAGGGACGCGAGGTCTGGAGCGGACGCAAGCGTATCAACACTGGCTTGCGATCGTAACCGTCTTACTTTTACCTACATTCAATCACTTGCGGCGATCTTTTGCTCCGCTTATGTTTGGCATTCCCAATGCATATGCCTGGTTGTGGGGGCGGCATTCTTGTCAGAATGGCAAGCCCAAATACGAGCGAGGAGAAAACAAATGAACACTTTAAAGAGACGGATTGCGCTCATGGGATTACTGTCGGTCCTGGGTGCCATTCCCAGCATGGCGCAGATCGCCAATAGCGTGAAGTTTGATGCGCCGTCCGCGTTTTACGCGGGAAACGCGAAGATGCCGGCAGGCAGTTACACGGTGACCCAGCCGAACATTGACGACAACCTCTTGTTGATTGAAGACGCCGACGGCTCACACTCCGCCTTCGTGGAGTATGAAGTCCTTCCCTCAAATACTTCTCATGATCACAGCGACGTCACATTCAACCAGTACGGCAAGGTTGATTTTCTGAGCGCCATCTGGGTTCAGGGAGAAGATTCCGAGATGCAGATACTGCCCTCGAAAGTCGAAAAAAATGCGGCCAAAGCTGCGGCGGCGCAGAAACACTCACTGTCAGCCAGGAACGCTGGCCAGCCGTAATAAGTGATCCGGCCGGAAAGTTTTAAGCAAACTAAAGGAGAAATTATGAAGGTACAAAAGGCAATATTGTCTTCGATCGCGATGTTCGTTGCATTCACGGCTTCGTCCTTCGCACAGCAGGTGAAGACCGATTATGATCACAACGCAAATTTCGGACAATACAAAACCTACTCTTGGGAAAAGGTTCAAACCAAAGATCCCCTGTTGGTTGACCGCATTAAGGATGCGGTGAATCGGGCCCTGGCAGCTAAAGGTTGGACCCAGGTCGATTCGGGTGGCGATGTCTGTGTCATGGCGATCGAGATTACGCAACAGCAGCAGACTCTCAACACCTTTTACGATGGCTTTGGTGGCGGTCGGCGCTGGGGAGGATTTGGCGGGTTCGGAGATGCAACCACGACGACTGAAACCTACAGCGTGGGTTCTCTGATCGTCGATTTGTTCGATGCCAAGAACAAGAATTTGCTGTGGCGAGGTTCGTCCAGCGATACCCTTTCCAACAATCCGGATAAGAACACCAAGAATCTCGACAAGGGAGTGCAGAAGATGTTCGCACACTTCCCTCCGGAGAAAAAGTAAAGCTGAAGGTGGGGGCAGCGGATCGGGCATTCATGTTGACATCGAAAATAAATATGATTTCAACGTTACTTGCGCCGAACCGCTGCGTTGTTCCCGCTTCGCCGCGTAACCTGCCATCCACACGGAATCCGAAGCGATGCAACAGCGAATAGAAGAACTCGATGCCCTTCGCGGCCTGATGTTGGTATGGATCACGCTCACTCATTTGCCGACAATCCTCAGCACATACGTCAATCAGCCGTTTGGGTTTTTCGCCGCAACAGAAGGCTTCATTTTTCTTTCCGCTCTGTTTACCGGACGCATTTATTTCCGGATTGCCGAACGCGAGGGCAGCGGTGCGATGTGGCGGAAGTTATGGATGCGGGCAGGAAAGCTATACGGCTACCAGTTGCTGCTGCTGGCGTTTGCCTTCGTGATAGAAGCTCCGATTGCGGCCCGCGGCAACACGCCTGCAGTACATAATCTTCTTGATTTCTACTTTGCCGCGGGTCGCCCACGTGCTTTCATCGATGCGGCATTGATTGTGTACAGGCCGCCACTGCTGGATATCCTGCCGATTTATATCTTCCTCCTCGCGTTGACTCCTTTCGCCCTGATGCTTGGGGAGCGATTCAAATGGAGATACGCTTTCGCTGGAGGCTTAACGCTCTGGCTGTTTGCACAGTTCGGATTCCGGAGTTTCGTATATCACGTGCAGAGTCGCGTTTTCGGCCTGCAGATCCCGCTGAACGAAATGGGCGCGTTCGATCTTTGGGCATGGCAGCTTTGGTGGTTAGTTGGCCTGTGGCTGGGCGTACGTTGGGCGAAGTGCGACTTGCGTCTCAACTGGGTAAGACAGGCGATGATTCCCGCGGCAATCACTGCGGTTTTTTTCCTGGTGTTGCGCTACGGGCAACTGGGCGGGGTCCTCACATTCGGGAAGTTCGAGTCACTTCTCAATAAGTGGGATTTTGGGTTTGGCCGGATGATCAATTTCACCGCCGTAGCAATCTTGGCGATCAGGTATCGATCGCTTCTGAGGCCATTTGCGACCCGGCCCCTGGTGATGCTGGGCCAGGCGTCGCTTCCGGTGTTCTGTGTGCACCTGCTGTGTGTTTTCTTCGCTCTCACCATCATGAAGAACGATCCGATCCTAGAAGGCTGGAAAGCAATTGTTGTCGTCCTCGCAAGCCTGTCAGCTCTCCTGCTCACCGCCAAAGTTGCCACCAAACGGCGTGCAAACGGCGCGGGAAATAGGGCCACCGGTTCTAAGCAACCGACCCCACCCCCTGCTGGTTACAAACCGAAGCTCCTGACGCAGAAGGTGTGCTGACGTGAGTCGAACAACTCCGATCGGTGACCCGAATCAGCAGAAACCTTTCGCCATCGTGGGCCTGCGTCAAGTTCTTCGTGATGCTTGGGTGATGACTTACCCGTACTGGTTCTCGGAGGACCGCTGGGCGGCGCGGGGACTTCTGCTCGCCGTCACCCACCTGCTAAGTTGTTAAATACAAATTTCTATGTGTGCATAGGGTCAGATAACCGCTTAGAATGAAGGCGGGCGTTCATACTAAATCTTTTTTCCTCGTTACTCAGAGGAAATAAGGAAGAACCAGAATTCTATGCCTAGAAAGAGCAATCGCAAGCGGGCCGATGGATCTAAGGCACCAAGCATCTATGACGTGGCACATGCGGCTCGGGTGTCCGTTTTCACGGTATCCGCTGTTATCAACAAGAAGGGAAGAGTAAGTCCTACCCTCAGCCGGCGCGTCGAAGAGGCGATCGTCAAATTGAATTATCGTCCCAACTTACTGGCTCGGAGTCTGGCAAACCAGAAGACGCATACGATCGGAATTGTTGTGACCGATATCGCGAATCCATTTTTCCCGGCGATTGTTCGCGCTGCCGAGGATTCAGCACAAGAGGCGGGCTACAGCATTCTATTATGCAATAGTGACGATAAGGAGGCGAAGGAAGCTCAATATCTAGAGCTGCTTCTTTCCAAGCGCGTTGACGGAATTATTCTTAACAAAACTCCAGGAAAACTATCTTTAAGCCAGCGACAAATGCTGTCCGATGCGAAAGTGCCGATCGTTCTGCTGATGAGATCGAGTCCGGGATTGAAAACGGATCTGGTGCAGACGGATGACGAATCAGGGGCGTTCGAGTCGGTCTCGCATCTGGCAAGAATCGGATATAAGAAGATTGGCCTGGTGAGCGGACCGATGGACGTAAGCAATGCGCGTGCCCGCGGTCAAGGCTACCAACGTGCCTTGAAGACGCATGGCTTGAAATACCATGCGGAACTTTTCTTTGAAGGGGATTATCGAGTGGATTCGGGGCATCGGGCAGGGCTGGCGCTACTGCCGCGCAGACCCGATGCGGTCTTGGTCACAAATTATCTGATGGCTGTGGGGTTTATGAGCGCCGCGGACGAAATTGGGATGCGCTGTCCGGAAGATTTCGCAATGGTCAGCTTCGACGATTACCCGTGGCTGGGCTGTTTCCGTCCCCGGTTGAGCACGGTCGAGCTTCCCAAGTATGAGCTTGGGGCATCAGCTGTCCGCTTGCTGCTGGAACGCATCGAAGGAAAGCGCACTAATTCAGTGACTGTTACTCTTCCGCCGCAGTTGAGGGTTCGTGAGTCATGCGGATTCATGCTGCACGCTCCCAACGCAAAGCGGATGACTCCAATCGCCTCGCTGGCCAGTATGTAACCTGCTTTAGCGAACCAATGGCAGCCGCGGGTCGATTTCCTTCCATGAGGAGCGTATCCAAACATGGTTTGGATCTTCTGTAATTGCCAGTGAGCGTGAACTGCCTGCGATGAAGTTCAGGTAGTAAACGTCGTAGCCGGGGCCCGCGACCACAGGATGATAGCCGTCATGAACCAATACGGCATCGCCGTCCTGAACTGTGACCATTCTGTCGCTCGACCCATCGGCGCTGTAGAGCCTCTGGTGCGCAAATGCGGCCTCTTTACTCATGCGATAGTAATAAATTTCGTCCAAGTCAACTTCAGCCGGAGGATTATGAACGTCGTGTTTATGCGGAGGGTAGCTGGACCAATTTCCGCCCGGCGTGTAGACCTCTACAACAATCAGACGGTCGGCAGGGAACTCGGGTCGCATGATGTCCACAATCTGCCGCGAAGCATTCCCGCCCCCACGCAACGACACAGCAACATCTTCGGGAGTGATAAGGCGTGAAGGGAACTTTTCGCTCGACGGCACATGGCATGCCGCAATTTCGCAGATGGTTTCCGCTTTGAAATGCGCGCGTTTTCCCGGCGATAGGTAAATAGCATAGGGCAAGCCGTCGAAAACACTTTCGCGTCGGCCGATTTTATGTTCACCTTCGCCCCAGTCAGCGCTGCATTTTCCTGACAACAGAACGCATGCCGTCTCTTCGCCGGGATACGAAAAGTCCACGCCTTCACCTGGTGAAAGCCGTTTGACGGATAACCCCATCCACTCCCAACCGGCCTCCCGGCGGGAAAAGTTAATTAGTTCTCCCGAAGCTCCGCCCGGTAGCGGGCGGGAGTGAACAACATCCTGGGCCATCGGCCCTCCCTATTCTTTAAAATCCACCGGCGAGACAAATTGCTTTGCGCCACCAAAGTCGAAACATAGCCGGGCTACGGAGCGTCTGGATTTGGAAGGAGGAAGTCGCGAACGATTCCATCCAGATCATGACACGCAGTTACGAACTGTCGAAGTGTTCTCCGGGTGGGTCCGAACGAATCGAACTCCTCCGTAGTGAGACCGCCTTCCGTATAAGCTCGCTGAAAATCGACGAACTTGCTCGATAGCTCTTCTACAATCTTCGGGTCGACTGGTTTGTCAATGCGGGGAGAAACCTCAATGTCACTGGCATTAAATTTTAGCTGCCATGAATAAGGTGGGGAAATGACGACATCGCCTCCCACGAATTCACTCCAGTGCATATGGTTTCGGAACGCCGCGGATAGCAGACGAAGGCGGTATCCACGCTCGCGAAAAAGCTGATACGTTTTCTTGAAAACCGCAACACCTGCCCATTCCATGATTCCCGGGTCAACAACAATGTTTTCTTTCTCCATCAGAACTCTCAACCAGTCGTCCAGACGGCCGACCATTATGGTGCACACCGGCCCCATGGTCGCAATCTCTTTTCCTTCTCGTTCGCGTCGTGTCAGTCCTCGTTCTACTGCCTCAGCAACAGCAACGCACTGCGGCAAGCTGAAGCAGACCGTCGCATTGATGCTGATGCCTAGATAAGTAGCTTCTTCAATGGCCGAAATTCCAGCGTGGGTCACGGGAATTTTCACGATCATGTTGGGCGCGAGTTGATTGAAATACTTGGCTTGAGTAACCAGCGCTTGAGAATCGCGGAATAGCCGGGGATCGGTCTGTATCGAAAGCCGTCCATTCTTTCCGCGCTCGGCGTCGAAAATGGGCTTCAGCAAGGAAGCCCCTTTCACGGAAATGTCAGCTACGAGTTGCCACGCGATTTGGTCTTCGGTAAGAGCTGGGCGTTCGTCGACAAGTTCGCGGATGCGATCTTTCCATAGTCCCATCTCTTTCTTGAGGATGCCGACAACAATGACGGGATTGCAAGTCGCGCCCACAGCTCCATGCTCGATGGAGTATCTCAATTCTTGAAGCGAGGCGGAGTCATTCCACAAGCAGGTAGGCGTCACCTGCGTCATCTCGTGGAGCGGACTCTTGTAAGCTGCAATGGTCATTCAAGATCCCACTGCCGCTTGATCGAACTGATTCACGACCCCGTGCAAATACTTGAGACTTGCCGCGACGCTTTGTGCAGGAGGAACGTCCGTGGCTCCGAATTTAACGTCCTGTTCGACCACCATCCAGCCCGAATAGTTATTGTTGGCCAGGACACGGAAGAAAGCAGGGAAGTCGATGGAACCTTTCCCGATAATCGTAAATGCTTTGGCCTCGACCGCCTCTTCGAAGTTCATTGTTTCGCGCAGAACTCGAGCCAGCACCCGATCGTCGACGTCTTTGAGATGAACAAATCGAAGAACGTTTCGGTACTTTTCAGCTTCTGCAACCGGATCGCCCCCGGCATAGGCACAATGACCAGTGTCGAGACACAATCCAATCCCGCTGGAAGATGTCACGTCGAAAAATCGTTCGGTTTCTTCTGGGGTCTCCACGTAGGAGGAGATATGAGGATGGAAGACCAAGTCGAGGCCATATTCGGCAGTCACTTTGGCCGCCTCCGCAACAACTTTAGCGACCTGCTTCCACTGTTCAGCATTCAGGCCCGCACTTCCGTCCGCTGGAACGCGGCCGGCGATTCGATCACGCTCGGTGGATTGCGCATCCGCCAGCACGAGAAAGGGAGCGCCAAGTGTCGAGAGTAAATTGCCTACTTTGCGTACCTGCTCAATCACGACGTTGGGAGAAGCGGGATCACTTAGAGTCACCGGCACAAAGGAGCCCAGGAGTTTCAAGCGTCGCTTTGTCAGCTCGATTTGAAGAATCTTCGGATCGGTCGGAAAGAAGCCGTAAGGGCCAAGCTCAGTTCCCGTGTAACCGGCCGCAGCCATCTCATCTAGCATCTTTTCATAAGACTGCTCCCAGGACGGTCCCGGATAATCAAGCACTCCCCAACTGTCTGGCGCCGATGCAAAGTGAAACCTGGAAGCAACTGCTGTCATTCATTTTCTCCCAATCTTAACGGTTGTAAATCTTTTTCCTCTTAGCGACCCTCTCAGGAAACCTCGAGCGCAAGCGGATTCCGGGCCGCTCTCAGAAGGTGAGTTTGAGAGCGAGTTGTCCGATACGCGGCGCGGCTGCCGATTGTGCCACTCCGAAATTTGATGCGTTGATGTTGCCCTGCACATTCTGGAACTGAGCGTGATTGAAGAGGTTGAAGAATTCTGCCCGGAATTCGAGGTTCATTCTCTCTGTTAAATACGTGTTCTTTAACAGCGCCATGTCGAAGTTGTTCGTTCCCGGACCGTGAAAGAACCGTCGGCTGGAGTTCCCTAACTGACCGAGCGTTTCGAAACTAAACAACGAAGTATTGAAATATGGCCCCGAGCGTGGATTCTTGATATTTAAATTTCCGGGCGTATAGTTTGGCGTGTCGACATCCAAAATTATGGGCCCAGTAAATGCTGTTCCCAGCAGAGAATGATCGTCGGATTCGTAGATCACAACTGGCAGCCCAGTTTCAAACCGCGTAATGCCACTGAGTTGCCATCCGTTTGTTAATCGTTTCGGGCCAGCGAGTCGATCAAACGGCAAGCTGTAACTGTAGCTGGCAACAAAGTTGTGCGTCGAATCGAATGCGGAAAGCGCCCGGCTGGCCGCATGGTTCAAGGGATTGATTTGCTCGCCGTAGCCGGAAGCATCGTCGATTGCCTTGCTGTATGTGTAACCCACCAGCGTTTGAAGCCGTTTGCTGGTGTGGCGAAGATTGACTTGGAGTGAGTTGTAGCCAGAGTTTCCGATTGTCGTGAAATATCCGTTGCTCTGGAAGGAATCGGAACTGGGTGAGTTGAACCCCGCCACTAAACGGGTTGTGGCAAATGTCGTTATACCGGGGTATCCGGGCGCGGTCACACCCGGAGCCAACGTGATCGGGCTGCCGACACCAGGATCCTCAGCACCGGGTCCGCATCCCGGGCTACCGGGAGCAAGGTTAGGATTGACACCGCCCGGCAACAGCGAAGGATTCGCCAGGAACAGGCACAAAGACTGATTGCCTGGATTGGACTCAAGCGTGGAGAGCAATCGATGTCCTTGCGTACCCACATAACTCAAAGTAAGCAAAGTCTCTTTCGAAAACTGCCGCTGGATTGAAAGTTCATAGTCTTCAGCATAGGGCAGTCGGTTGTTGATATTGATGCCGGGAGAACTGACGATGGGAAGCAGAACATTCCAGTTGACGGAATTGTCTGGGTTGCTGCGGCTGACATTCAGAGGAGGGAATGCGACGGGGAAGCGTTGTAACTGGCTAACTCCAGTCTGACGATTGATAAAGGGCGTAGTAAACGACGGATTGTTGCCTACGTAGAAAAATCCAAAGGGCGCTGCGCCGATTTGATTGAAGCTGGTTGCGCCTTCGAACGAGGTATAGAACATGCCGTACCCGGCTCGGATGCTGGTTGCGCCGGGGCCGCCCGTAAGCTTGGCAATAAATCCGTCGGTTGCGTCCGGTGAATAGGCCAAGCCGATGCGTGGAGCAAAGTTATTGTAACGAGTGGGGGCCAGGGTCGACGGTATTCCGGGATCTCCAGCGAAGACCCATCCGGTCGGCGACCCTGGAAAAGTTGCAGACTGCTTTCCGGGAACGAGAGTTTCCAGTTGATTGTGCTGCTCAGACCACGGCGTGCTCACATCCCAACGCAGCCCGTAGTTCAAGGTCAGATTGGAGCGGACGCGCCAGCTGTCCTGCCCGTAGAGCCCGATGTAATGGCTCCGGCCGTTTCCCGGCAGTGCTACTCCCTGCACATACTGTGCTGGCGCTCCAATCAGAAAATCGGCGAAATCAATTCCAGTCTCCGTAGCCGTGTTGAATACAAAATTTCCATTCACTACGTTGGAGAGTTGCTGATCCATCTGGTTCTTGTGAAATGCGCCGCCAAACCTCAACGTGTGCGTCCCGATGACTTTGCTGAAATTGTCCAGAAACTGAAACGTATTCTCGATGTAGCGATTCGGACGGCTGGGTACGCCGACGGTGAAGGTCTGGAAGTCCAGTTCCGGAACCCCTTGAATGGCTGGGTTCAGTACATCGATGCCGAGAGTAGTCGCGCCAGTGGTGAACCCCAAAGAATTCATGGTCGTGGCCCCGCCATTTGCCGGTTGGTTCACGAGAATATTGTTGCGCACGTACTCGACGCGAGCTTCATTGACCGAACTGTTTCCCAGAGTCTTCGTGTCGCCGAGGTTCACAACCTGCGTTCGCCCTTGACCGCTAGCGGCAAAACCTGGAACTGAAGCGGTTGGATAGGGGTTGGTAAGGCTGTAGTTGTCCAAGAAATAATAGGCGGAAAGCAACCCAATTCGAGAGTTACCGTCCACGCGACCACTAGTCTTATAGTCGTTAATGCGCAAGTCTTGGCTTGAGGTCGAGAAAAATGCGCCAGCATTTGGAGTAGGAATAAAGGGAAGAATATTTTTCGCCGGAGTTGAGAAGGCGCTAAGAGGGATCTGGGCGTTGGGAAAGACACACTGCGCCGACGTTGTACACCCCGCAGTGTAGTAGTTTTCGCCGGCATTTACGGGATAGCCGAGTTCTTGTTGCAGAGTCTGCGCCCATGCCGTGCCAACCACAGTGCCGGTTAGCGAGCTTGCGCGGTCAGAAAAATTTCCAGCATGTTCCGCTGCCGAAGGAACGGGTACGTTACCCTCGCTGACTCCCTGCACGACGCGGTTCCCCTGGTAGTCACCAAAGAAGAAGATCTTGTCACGCTTGATCGGTCCCCCCAAGGTTCCACCGTACTGATTCTGGTGATAGGCGCCCCGCTGGTTGTTTGTGTCGAAATAATTCGAAGCATCAAAAGCGGTGTTGCGAACGAACTCGAACACGTCGCCGTGAAATCCGTTGGTCCCCGATTTGGTGATGACGTTGATCTGGCCGCCACTGTAATTGCCATATTCCGCGTCGAAGTTATTGGTCAGAATGCGAAATTCCGCGATGGAATCCAGATTTGGGATGACTGCGGTTCCACCAAAGCCAGGTTCCTGCACCGTAGCGCCGTTCAGCAGAAATCCGTTGTCCGCTTCACGCATGCCGTTCACCGATAGGCCGCCTGCATTCAGGTCACCGGAAACCAGCGGCATAACAACGCCGGTCGAGTTGAAGGGACCAGCCAGCGCACCGGACATTCCAGACGAAGTTGACACCACGCCGGGCTGCAGCGCCAGAAGATCGGTGTAGCTGCGACTGACCAGCGGTACATCCGTCATTTCCTGGCTGCCGATGACTTCGCCCAGTTGGGTGCTGCTCGTTTCGACGCGCAACGCTTCTCCAGACACTTCGACGACTTCTTTGGTCTGTCCAACCCGCAAAATGGCGTCCACCACCAGTGCCGAATTTACGTCGAGCACCAGCCCAGTCTCCCGGAACAGTTTGAAACCCGGTTGCTCTACCTGAATGTCGTAATGCCCAAGGGGCAGCGATTGAAATGAATAGAAGCCGCGAGCGTTGCTAACCTGGGTCTGAATCACGCCAGTCTCGGAGTTCTTGGCTGAAACCGTTGCGCCAGCGATGATGGCTCCGCTAGCATCGCGAACCGTTCCCGAGATGCTGGCCGTCACTCCGGCCATTGCCAATGCACTTAGCAAACAAACTATTGCAACCGGCACGATCGTTCTGAAAATCCGCAGGCGCGATTCAATGTCGGTGCGAAAGCTGCTGATGCTGCGAAGAATGGTGTTCTGTTTTCGGCCAATGGACATCGTCGAGCGAAAAGCCAAAGCCTGCAAGCACCCGCATACCTGTCTGCTCTTGGTCATGACACGCTCTCCCTTTTCCGGTCGGCTCATATACTTTCGTACGGTTGGTGTTTCTGATTCTGCATTGTTGACATCAGAACTTCAGGATCTTCATTGATAACCGTTCGGATTGCTAAGCGCTTATAATGCACATCGTGATTGGCTGTCAAGCATTTTTATTAGGCGATATAGGGATGATTTGTTGCTACAATCAGGCGCGCTGTCGTCTTTTGACAAAGGGCTTAGCAAATAATGGCGATCATCGCGATTTGAGTTTGGCAAAAAGGAGAATTGTTTCATGGGCAAGTTAGGTATGGGTGTGGTGGGTGTTGGAGAAATGGGAAGACGTCACGCAGAGAATATTCGCCGTCTTGTTCCGCAGGCGCAACTGATTGCGATAGCAGATGTCGATGCAGGCCGGGCCAGACAAGTAGCGGCAGAACTGGAAATCGAGCATTCGTATTCCAGTCTTGACGCAATGCTCGAGCGTGAAGACATTCATTGCGTCGTCATCGCAACTCCAGACAAATTCCATGCCGATGCAGTTCGCGCAGCCGCAAGAGCCGGGAAAGATATCCTTTGTGAAAAGCCGCTCGCGCTCAAGTTAGAGGATGCCCACGCAGCACTCGAGGCCGTCGGCGACGCGGGACTACGTCTGCAAATCGGCTTTATGAGACGTTACGATCCGGCTTATGTAGCGGCGAAAAAGCAGATCGATGCCGGCGAGATCGGTGAGCCTGTGATTTTTAAATCAATTGGCCGGGATAAAGATGCTCCACCGATTGGCTATTACAAATCGCGCATGAACGGCATGTTGTTTTTCGCCTCTTCTATTCACGACTTCGATTTGGCGCGCTGGCTAATGCAGGACGAGGTGGCTGAGGTACAGGCCTATAAAACAGTGGCGATTCGTCCCGAGCTCGAGCAGTACGACGACATCGTCGCTGGAGTTGTAAATTTGAAGTATAAGCGCGGCGCCATCGGCAACATCGAGTCTTACGCGCAATGCATTTATGGATACGATGTTCGTACCGAAGTCATCGGCTCCAAAGGGTCTATTCTCGTAGGCAGTTTGCGGCAGGCTCCGGCAACATTCTTGAAGAGCAATGGCGGCAGTTACGATATTGCCGACCACTTTCTCACCAGATTTGCAGACGCTTACCTTGCGGAGATTCGGGATTTTGTAGACAACATGCTCAACGACCGCGAACCGAGAGTGACTGGAATTGACGGTCTGCGAGCTGTCGAGATTGCCTTGGCTGCACAGAAGTCATCGCTAAACGCTGTCGCCTGTGCTGTGAGCCAGGGTGCCTGAAGTTTGTTCGGAAGCGGGTGCGTCCGCAGGGCCGCGCGGACGTCCCCAAAAATACCAGCAAGCTCCCACTGCCATCGCTGCTGCGGTGGCAACAGAATTGATCCATGCTGAACGCGGCATGCTGATGATTGCCAGCAAAAACACAATCCAGATAAGGGTGGCAATGCAGAGCGGTCGTGAAACTGCGACCTTCCCGAAACCCTTATCTGGAGCTGATTCTACAGTCCCCTCTGCGTCCAGTATGCCAGAGGTCGCCTGCGCGTGCTTTCCCCATAATGCTGCCCCCACGACCATGCCGTAGACGATGTACATGGTGAGAGTGCAGATTCCCGTGATGACTACTTCCACTTTTGCCCAACAGGTAAATGCAGCGGCAATCAGAGCAACGGTCCAGATCGCATTTGCTGGAACTTTGTGTATGCTGATGCGAGCCAACCAGGCCGAGGCAGGCAGTTGTCCATCTCGGGCCATGGCCCACACCATTCGCGTCAGGGTGGTCACATTGGCCAGAGCGCAGGCAAAAATGGAAAGGAAGACCAGCAGCATGGCAATGTTCGTAGCATACGGAGGAAAATAATGGCTCATGATGTAAAGCAGAGGCGTTGAGTGCTGGCTGGCGATCGCCAATGAAGGAATGGCGAGGGTGAAACCAACTAAAACAGGAAATCCGAGAAAAACAGAGGCAGCCTCCGAAAGAAGGATAGCCATCGGTACTCGCTTCTGCGGCAAGTGCGTTTCTTCAGCAACATTGGCCGCCGCCTCGAAGCCTCCGATCGTCCAGGCACTCATCAGTACAGAAGAAGCAAATGCAGGCAAATAGGCAAATCCCATGGGCTGTGCGGGATGGCTTAGCAGAAAACTGAGTGGATGCGTTTTTCGAATCAGAGCTACGCCCAATAACAGCAACCCAATTGAAACGGTTCCAAGAATTTCTCCCACGACCGAGAAATCATTTACGAGACTGGCCAGTCGAATACCAAAGTGGTTAATCAACGAAATCGCAATCAGAATGCCGACAGTAACGGCTACTACGTTTCCTGCGGTGTTTTCCATACCCAGGTAGGGAACAAGATAGTTCGCCATGGCGTAGCAAACGCCGGACATGCCGGCAATGAATTGCACAATCATGATCCAGCCTGCCCACCATGCCAGTTTGTCTCCTGCGAGCCGGCGCGTCCATTGGTAGGCGTAGCCCGATAAAGGGATTTGACGAGCGAGTTGAGCAAAAACCATCGCCACCAGGAACTGGCCCGCGCCCACAATCAGCCAGGTCCAGATGAAGGCCGGGCCGCCCAATTGCAGCCCAGAGCCATAGTTGGCAAACAATCCGGTAGTAACTGAGATCACAGAGAAACTCAGCGCAAATGCCGAGAAATATCCCAGTGATCGTTTTAATTCCTGCCGGTAACCAAATTGTTCGAGAACTTTCTCGTCGCTCGCAGGATGCGTCGCGGACGCATCGCTGAATTGTTTTGGCATACCGGCCTCATCACACGAAACGATTCACAGCTCGTTAACTCCTTCGCTTTCGAGGAGCCGCCCACAAAGTTATGCTACCCTGAAGCGCAATGAAAGCGAGTCAGCTAAGCGCTTATAGTATGGCGTGGCGTGGTTGTCAAGATTTTCTTGCTGCGCCGTTGTCGAACAGACTTTTTAGGAAGAAGCAATCAACCGTCTCGCAATGCGTCACTGAGGTAAAAGAATGTCCGCTACAGAGGTTTTAGCCGCAACGCTAGTAGAACCGCTGAAATACGAACTGCGCTCTTATCCCCTCCCGGAACCCGGACCGGGATGTCTGCTCGTGAAAATGCAACTCTCGGGAATTTGCGGCACCGACAAGCACACATATCAGGGATTCACCACTCAGTACGCTGGCTCGGGCCATGCCAGGCAAATTCCATTTCCCATTATTCAAGGCCACGAGAACGTGGGAACGGTCGAGGCTATCGGAGGCAATTCCCGTTATACAGACTTTGAAGGAATTCCGGTGCGGGTGGGTGATCGCGTCGTCGTGGGTCCAAACATAAGCTGCGGCGAGTGCTATTACTGCCGTCACGACTTTCCATATTATTTCTGTCCGGATACGGTCGACTATGGCAACAACATCAGCGCTGCAAATGCGCCGTTTCTTTTTGGCGGTTGGTCTCAATATCTGTATGTTCTGCCAAAGAGCTTTGTTGTGCGCGTGCCCGATGAATTGCCTTCGGACGTGGCAGTTCTCACTGAGATTATGGCGGTGACGGTCGGTCTCGACCGCGCAAAACAGATTTCGGCGTTTCCCAACGAATCTTTCCGCTTCGACGATACGGTGGTGGTCCTTGGCGTAGGGCCTCTCGGCATGTGTTTTGTCATCAAGGCCCGAATGATGGGCGCCGGTACGATCATTGCGATCGATCTCTCTGATTATCGCTTGACCTTCGCCAAAAAAGTTGGTGCGGATTATGCACTGAATGCGTCGAATTCCACCGCGAGCGAACGTGTGGAATTCATCCGCGATTTAACGCAGGGGCGAGGCGCGGATGTTGTGGTAGAAGCCGCAGGCGTGCCTACCGCTGTTCCTCACGCTCTTGACCTGTTGCGCATGGGCGGATTGCTGGTGGAAGCGGGAAACTTTTCCGATCTTGGCGATGTGTCCATCAATCCACACCGCCATCTCTGTACCAAGAACGTTCGAATTCTTGGCGTAGGCGGAGAAGAGCCGGCGGCTTACGGTCCAAGTATGCGGCAAATGGTGCGCTACATGCGGCACTATCCGTTGCAGGAATTCATCACTCACAAATTCGGACTCCGGGACGTAGATGCGGCGGTTCAGAAATCAATTGACGCCGACTCCATGAAAGTTGTTCTCGATCCGTGGGATGTCTGATGGCCTTATTCAGAAAGTTCGCTTTTCGCAGGTACGGTAGCATTCGGCCCTAAGCGGTTTGCAGGAATAATAAATTTGTTGTCGTGGCATCGAATTAAAGTATTCTGGCAGGCAAAATCCTGGGTGACCGTAGCGCTTTGACAACAATAATTCCTCCAGTTTCGGGTGCAACTCTAGCAGCGCATCCTCCGCTCTTGAGGCGGCTGGGATTGTTAAATGCCGTTTCCATCAATATGTCGAACATGGTAGGAACCGGTCCCTTCATTACCGTTCCAGCAATATTGGCGACGATGGGCGGCCCCCAATCGCTTATCGCGTGGGGCGTGGGCGCGATCCTGGCGATTTCCGACGGATTGGTTTTCGCAGAACTGGGCGCGTCGATTCCGGCTTCGGGTGGGTCCTACATTTTCTTGCGCGAATGTTTCGGGCGAAAGCGTTGGGGTCACATGCTGGCATGGATTTTTGTTTGGCAGTTTCTGTTCAGCGGCACTCTGGAGATTGCCACGAGCAGCATCGGCATGGCCGAATACACTGGCTTTTTGTGGCCAAAGCTTTTTGCCTACCGCTGGGGAATCAAATTATTGGCGTCGGCGATCACCGGCGTTGCGGTGCTGGCTCTCTATCGCAAGATTCAGGACATCGCTCGGCTGATGCTGGTGCTTTGGGTTGGAATGCTGCTCACTGCCGCATGGGTAATTGTGGCTGGCATGACCCACATGGACACAAAGCTCTTGTTTAGTTTTCCTCCCGGTGCCTGGAGCATAGGAATTCCGTTCATCCTTGGCCTTGGCAACGGCACCATGCTCGTGATGTTCAACTTTCTCGGCTACTACCAGGTTTGTTATCTGGGTGACGAGGTGAAGCAGCCGCAGCGAGTGATTCCTCTGGCCGTAATCTTTTCAATAATTGTCGTCGCCGCCATCGACTTCTTGATCTCGATTAGTTTCACCGGCGTCGTGCCTTGGCGCGAGATGATCAAGCCGGACTCGATGGCATTTAACGCGATTGGATCGGTTTACATGCACCGGTTGTACGGGCATTGGGCGTCGGTGTTGATGACTATCATGGTCGAGATAACGGCTTTCGCCGCAACTTACGCAATGATGCTCGGCTATTCGCGTATTCCGTACGCCGCAGCGCTCGATGGCGCGTTTTTCCGGTGGTTCGGAGCATTACATCCTACACGCCGTTTCCCGCACCGGGCATTGTTGCTCGTCGGTTTTCTCTGCATTATTGCGTGCTTCTTTGATCTGGTTCAGATCATTACCGCATTGATGTTGGCACGCATCCTCTCCATGTTTATCGCTCAGATCATTGGATTGTTGCTGTATCGAAAGTATCAACCGGAAGCTCCGCGGCCCTTCCGAATGTGGCTTTATCCGCTGCCGGCAGTGCTCGCCCTTTGCGGCTGGGTAGGAGTTTTCATCACACCTGCGTTGCAGCCCCACGGTTGGCAGTTTATGGCGTACGCTCTCGGAACCGTTGTCTTGGGATTCGCTGCGTACCTCTTGCTGGCAAGGAAAAAGAAAGAGTGGCCGTTTCTGCCGCCCGATACGATGCCTCCAGCTGCGAATCCCTTGCTGGGGATAGAGCCGACTCTATAGTTCTGATTGGTAGCAGTACAGTTTAGCGAGGCGAACCGAGAATGCCACAAAAGCTTACTACCGCCCAGGCCATCATTCGATTTCTCACGATGCAATATGTCGCCCGCGACGGAAAGGAACAGCGGTTCTTCGCAGGCTGCTTTGGCATCTTTGGTCACGGTAATGTTGCCGGCATCGGCCAGGCATTGCATCAAATTCCAGAGTTTCCTTACTACCTTTGCCGCAATGAGCAGGCGATGGTCCACACCGCGGCTGCGTTTGCCAAAATGAGCAACCGGTTGCGTACCTTGGTCTGTACAAGTTCGGTGGGACCCGGAGCAACCAACATGTTGACTGGAGCTGCGGGAGCGACCATCAATCGTTTGCCGGTTTTGCTATTGCCGGGCGATATTTTTGCCCGGCGCAACGTGGCGCCCGTCTTGCAGCAATTGGAGTCGTCATCGACGCAGGATATCTCGGTGAACGATTGTTTTCGCCCGGTGTCGCGTTATTGGGATCGGATTCAAAGGCCGGAACAAATTTTGACTTCTCTGCCGGAAGCCATGCGCGTGCTGACTTCTCCAGCAGAGACGGGAGCGGTCACATTGGCATTGCCACAGGATGTGCAAGCCCAAGCCTTCGATTTCCCAGATGAGTTTTTCGAACAACGCACATGGATTGTGCCTCGTTCCAGACCGGATGCTGAATTGCTCGCGAGGGCAGTGCTGCGCATCCGAAGTGCAAAGAGGCCGCTGATCACTGCAGGGGGCGGAGTGATTTATTCGGAAGCCACGGAAGCGCTGGCGGCATTCGCCTCCCAGACCGGCATTCCTGTCGCAGAAACGCAGGCGGGAAAAGGCTCGCTTTGTTTTGATCATCCGCAGTGTGTAGGAGCCATGGGCGTGACGGGCACGCTGGCGGCGAATCGTCTCGCTGCGAAGGCGGACTTGATCATCGGAATCGGAACTCGCTACAGCGATTTCACGACGGCGTCGGTTACGGCGTTTCAAAATCCGGTGGTGCAATTCATTAACGTCAATGTCGCGGAGATGGATGCTTTCAAGCGATCGGCTCTGCCTCTGGTCGGAGACGCGCGAGTCATCATCGAAGAACTCCACCGTGCTCTAAAAAACCACAAAATCGATAATGACTACCTTAGTGAAATTGCACGCTTGCGGGCTGAATGGGATGCGGAGGTGGATCGCATCTACAGCCGTCGCATCGGACCTCCGTTGAGCCAGGGCGAAGTCATTGGTGCGCTTAACTCGCTCCTCGGTCCGAAGGATGTCATTGTCTGTGCGGCTGGAAGTTTGCCCGGCGACCTGCATAAGTTGTGGCGTACGCGCGATCCTAAGGGCTACCACATGGAATATGGCTACTCCTGCATGGGATATGAAATTGCCGGAGGGCTGGGAGTTAAGATGGCGGACCCGAGTCGCGAAGTTTACGTCCTGATCGGCGACGGTTCTTATTTAATGATGGCGCAGGAAATTGTCACAGCGTTGCAAGAGCACATCAAGATCAACATTATTCTGTTGGATAACCACGGATTCTCCAGCATCGGCGGGCTGAGTCGAGCCTGTGGAAGCGAGGGCTTTGGAACCGAATACCGCTTCCGCGCGAACGGTCTGACCGGAGCATTGATTCCTGTCGATTTCTCGGCTAACGCTGCCAGCCTGGGAGCTCGCTGCAGGGTGGCGAAAACACTGGATGATCTGACGCAAGCCATTGAGCAAACCAAGAAAGAAAGCTCAACTTCTGTCATTGTCGTGGAAACAAATTATCATGATCGCTTACCTGGATACGAATCTTGGTGGGACGTACCTATCGCGGAAGTGTCACAAGAGGAATCCGTGCGCCAAGCTTATCTGAGACACAAAAAGGCCAGGGAAAACGAAAGATACTTTTGGCCTGTCCGATAGATCTGTGTCAACGAGGACGCAGGCGCATCATTTGGCAGCCGCCTCGTTGAAATTCGTAGGACACGGTTTCGAGCGATACTTTCCAGCCGTTCCGAAAATGATCCGTGATTGTAGATGCTTCTCGCAGCAAGATAAGAAATGGTGGAGGCGGCGGGAGTCGAACCTTTCATCCCCATTTAGATTCTGTACCTTACTGATTCTACAAACGGACGAAAGTGCCAAAAGGCCTACATAAGCCTGCCCATCGTACAATTATCGTACAAATTTGCTCGCTGAAAAGCGGGGCTTTCAGAAAAAGTTCTTGCGAAGCTTTTGCATTCGGTGTGCTGCTAAGCCTGTCAGGCGGCTTCTATCTTGCCTTAGCTGTGAATAGACTTACCGCCCTTCTTGCCCTTGCAACTTTGCTTTCTTACCTTCTCGTCTACACCCCTCTGAAGCGCAAGACTCCACTATGCACGCTTTATGGTCCGGTCACGCGCTAGCCGTGCAAAGGGACGGCGTCCGCAGCGTATTCGAAATAGTGCTCCGCGTTCAGATCGGCCTCTGAAGTGGAAGCAATCGAACTCCTAACCTTGCTCGTGGAACGTTACGAGCAGGAGCATTACTCTAAATTCCTGCGGCTGATCCGGCTTCAGTCGTGCGGTTTCTCATTGAACAGCAGAATCTCACGCAACGTGACCTGATCCCTCAATTTGGTTCGGAGAGTGCGGTCTCGATGTTCTTGGCAGGGCAACGGAATCTCACCATAGAACAAGTCCGGAAATTGAGCACTCGGTTCAAAGTTCCCGCTGATGTTTTCATCCCAAAGGGCGCCGTAGGAGCAAGAGCTTAATACAACAAATGGTGCCTTCGACTCTGAAACCGGCGATGCCCAACCGCCTATTGTCGAATGGATTTTGTTATTCTTCCGGACTAGCTCGTGCCGATACCCGGTTCCCGTCAATCACGCTGGAACCATACTGCCCGCGAGCGGTGAATCGTGCTACATCCTCGACACTCATCGGCCGAATGGATCGAAATACCTGCACCTCTTGTTCACGCACCGAATCCGCATCAAACGTTAACGGCGGCCCATGGCAGCCAGCGCCAGCAACTGAAGCAGCTGGTTCGCTACCTCCCATTTTGTTACGAAATCCGAACACGACCGGAAAATGTGACTTCGGTAAGTAGAAGTTACTTGTCGCCTGTGGCACGCTTGCGGCAAGTCTATTGCAGTGAGTGTCTATGTCTTGTAAGTCCCATCAGCCAGTTACTGGCACGATTTTAATCGCGGATGACCAAGCCGCCAATCGCGAGTTGCTAGAGGAATTGCTTACCGCGGAGGGATTCAAGGTGGCGAGTGTCTCAACCGGCGCAGCCGTTTTGGAGCAGTTGGCCATCGTGCCAATCGATCTAGTGCTCCTTGACGTGATGATGCCCCATCTCACAGGTTTTGCAGTCTGCGAGAAAATCAAGGCGAATCCCGAGACCTATTTGATCCCGGTAGTTCTGATCACAGCCCTGTCTGACAAACAAGACCGCATAGAAGGGATTAAAGCCGGTGCAGATGACTTCCTAACCCGTCCTGTAGACCGCACAGAGTTACTGGCCCGCGTACGCTCGCTCCTCACCCTTAAGCTCCGTACCGATGAGCTCGAGCGCGCCGAATCCGTCTTGTTCACCCTTGCCCGCAGCATCGAAGGGAAAGACCCCTACACGCACGGTCATTGCGAACGCTTGGCGGAGTATTCGGCTTCTCTGGGAGAACATCTCAAACTTTCGGAAGACCATGTTACTTCTCTCCGACGCGCCGGCGTGGTTCACGACATCGGAAAGATCGCGATACCTGATTCGATTATCTTGAAGCCGAGCAGCCTTTCCCCCGACGAATGGAAACTCATGCGGGAGCATCCTGTGGTGGGGGAGCGTATCTGTGCCCCGTTGAAGTCTTTTCGCTCAGTATTGCCCATCATTCGCCACCACCACGAAAAATTTGACGGCTCCGGATATCCAGATGGCCTTGCTGGAGAGGCGATACCGATCACTGCCAGAGTGTTGCAAATCGTTGATGTGTACGACGCGCTTACTACAATAAGGCCGTATAAGCCTGCCTTCTCCATCACCGATGCATTGCAGACCATGAAGATGGAAGTAGCCAAGGGATGGTGGGACCCGCACATCTTCAGCCTGTTCGAGCAGTTTGTCAGAAGCGGTACAGCCGATTTTCTTTCCCGTGGCGCGGGGGCCGGTTCGAACAGTTAGGACATCCCTTCGAAGGATGAGACCGAGTCATGAATCTACGGTTAAGCCTCGTTACTGACGCCAGAAAGGACGCTGCTGGGGCGTCAGCCGAAGCGCGCACGAGTCGCGTGATGATATTTTTGCCGCGCGTCGTTCTTCTCGCATTTCTGCTCGCCGGATTGGTCAACCAGAGTTTCGCTGCTCCGCAAGAAGAGCAGGCGAATGGCGCGCCGCTAAAACAATTGAGTTTGGCAGAACTCGGCAATGTGGAAGTGACCACAGCCTCGAAAGAGCCGGAGAAGATCTCGAAGACCCCGGCGGCAATTTTCGTTCTCACTCAGGATGACATTCGCCGTTCCGGGGCCACCAGCATTCCGGATGTGCTGCGTCTTGTTCCGGGAGTGGAGGTAGCACGAATCAACTCCAATCAGTGGTCTGTGAACATTCGCGGCCTTGGGAGTGGTTTCTCAAAATCAGTGTTGGTATTGATCGACGGCCGAAGCGTCTATACGCCGCTCTATGCGGGTGTGTACTGGGATGTACAGAATGTGTTGCTCGAGGATGTCGAGCGTATCGAAGTGATCCGGGGTCCCGGGGGAACGATCTGGGGATCGAACGCGGTCAATGGCGTGATCAACATTATTACTAAGAATGCTAAGGATACTCGCGGAACCTACGCATCCACCAGGGCCGGAAATGTCGATCAAAGCCAAAGCGGAATTCGTTACGGCGGCGCGCATGGAAACAATCTTAACTATCGAGCCTACGCCATGGGATTTGGCCAAAATCCGGAATTCCACTCCGGGGGCGGTAACTATGACGCCTGGCAACTAGGGCAAGCGGGTTTCCGAACTGACTCCCACCTGACAGACCACGATACCCTCACGGTTCAGGGCGATCTTTATAAGGGAAACGTGGGGCAACAAGTGGGCATCGCCTATTATTCGCCACCTTCTCAAGTAACCGTAAACGCAACGCAAGACGTATCGGGCGGCAATCTCTTGGGACGCTGGCGCCATGAACTCAGCAACACATCTGACGTCCAAGTCCAGGCGTATTATGACAGGACATATCGTATTGGACCGCTATTAGGAGAAGCTCGCAACACCTTTGACATTGACTTGATTCACCACTTCGTCCTCAAGGAGCGAAATGAAGTTATCTGGGGGCTTGGAGCTCGATGGAGTCCCAGCGATTTCATCCAGACTGTCGCTACCCTCAACTTTCTGCCGCATCACCAAGACGACAACATTTACAGCGCGTTCGTGCAGGACCAGATCGCGATCGTACAAAATAAACTCTGGTTGACCCTGGGGTCGAAGTTTGAACACAACATCTTCACTGGTTGGGAGGCCGAACCCAGCGGTCGCGTGTTGTGGACTCCGACTTCCCACCAGACGTTTTGGGCAGCCGTGACACGCGCGGTGCGCACACCTTCCCGTATTGATGAGGACCTGCAACTGACCGCGCTGGTACAGGCAACCCCTCCAGTGTTTGCTTGTATTTGCGATAACGGCCAAGTCTCTTCGGAAACGCTGCTCGGCTACGAAGCCGGATATCGCAAGCTGGTGACGTCTAGCTTTTACGTGGACGTTGCAGCTTTTCATAATAAGTACAACGACCTCGTAAGTTATGGGGACGAGTCGATTTCGATCGTGGCATCGCCGCCTCCCCCCTACACTCTCATTTCACTCTCGGCTGTCAACGGCATCATGGGATCCACCGACGGGGGCGAAATCTCGCCAGACTGGAAAGTGACCCATTGGATGGATTTCAAGGCCACATATTCCTATGTGAGCCTGAATTTTCTGGATAAACCGACCCACACGAAAACCAGTCAGGTGTCTTCCTACGAGGGATCCAGTCCGCACAATGAGGCA
>DATNMU010000396.1:0-17346 GCA_035602195.1 Candidatus Acidiferrum sp. | reverse complement strand
ATGCGGAAACCAGTCGGTAGAATAGAAAAGGAGCGAATTCCCGTTGGCAAAATTTGAAGAGTGCCTGCAGCGCCTGGAAAAAATTGTCCAGGAGCTGGAAAAAGGAGATGTCCCTCTGGAAAAGAGCCTCACTCTCTTTGAAGAAGGGATGAATCTTTCTTCTGCCTGCCGCAAGGAACTGGAGCAGGCGGAAGGCAAGGTGGAAATTCTGCTGAAGAAGAACGGGAAGCTCCAGGCCGAGCCATTTGAGCCCTTGACGGAAAAGACGGCCGTCCGCAGATAGGCGGCCAGTCCGTTAGTGCTTGCGAAGTTGTAATGTCTGTGGAGTAGCGGTCACAAACCCTTCCCCGCAGCCCTAGTCCGCAGTTCATGACGAAAGTCAGGAGGATCTATGGGCTTGAGTGTTGTAGTTTTTGAAAACGATTCCAAGGTCGCCCAGTCTCTGGCCGGTGGTCTTTCTTCTCATTTCCATTCTGTGCAAATGACTCGCTCGGGAGCCGAACTTCGCGAGCGGGTCGCCAAGAACCGTCCGGCGGTCGTGATTCTCGATATCGAACATTCCCGGCTCACTGACGTGCAGAACTTGCGCGACGATTTTCCTACACTGCCGATTGTGTGCACACACCGTGTGCCCGATGAAGAATTATGGATAGCTGCGATGGAGGCGGGGGCCAGCGACGTGTGCCGCGCCGATGACGTGCAGAACGTTTTGAACTCAGCCTTGCGCAATCTTGCAATCGCAAAGAACGCAGTGGCATGAGATGGGTTGAAGATCAAAACGAGGGCGCCGGTTGGCACCCTCGCCCTTTCTTGAAAGCTATTTCGGCAACACCGCGACGTTGTCCTTCGGCAGGGCATCGAGCGTAGCCTTATCGATCCCCAGGTGTGCCATGACAAGCTCCGGCGGAGTGTGGGTGAGCCATTCGGAGAGCGCAAGATCCTGATAGAAATTGCTCTTGAACATCTCTAAAAACTTCAAATCGGTGTCACCAGTATTCTGGATGTAATGTGGCAGTGTCTTCTGGACATAACCCACATCTCCAGCTTGAAAGTCCATGGTGCGGGCGCGCGCCCCCGTAGCAAACACCGTCATTCTTCCAGCCCCGCTGACATAGTACTGCCATTCGTCGGCATTGGGATGCCAATGTAGTTCTCGTATTCCTCCGGGATGAACGGTGACGATGGCCGCGGCAATGGTCGTGGAGACCTTGAAGCTATTCGAATCCACGATCCGCACCTCGCCTCCCTTACTGCGTTTTGTAACCGCCTGTTGGGTTTTGCGAAAGGCGAAATCCTGTTTGGAGAGGCCAAGCGTACCCGCGGATGCTTTCTGGTCAGCCTCCAAAGGTCCGGGGACCGCGGCCTGAAAAATAAACTTCTCGCGCCGCGGCATTTTCTCCAGGGCCTGCTGATTCACGCTGAAGTTCGCCGAGAGCACGTCTTTCGGCGTATGCGCCATCCAGTCGGTAAGCAGCACAGTTTCGTATTCCGAGAAGTTGCCGTCGTCGAAAACCAAGAGGAATTCGCAGCCATCGGGATTCAGGCCTTGAATGGAGTGCGGAATTCCAGTGGGAAAGTACCAGAGATCGCCTTCGGTAATGTCGGTAACAAAACTCTTGCCCTCAGCATCGAGCCCGGTGATGCGAGCGTTGCCATAGAGCATGAGGGCCCATTCGGCGGCGGTATGCCAGTGCAGTTCTCGAATGCCGCCCGCAGTGAGCCGCATGTCGACGCCGGCAATCGTCTTGGAAATGGCAAGCTCGCGAATCGTAACCTCGCGCGACCATCCACCCTCCTGCATGCGCTTGTGCGCGATGGAGAAAGGATATTTGAAAGTCTGTACGCCGCCTGCGTCGGTAGAGGGCGGCAAGAAGGAGTCGGGATTTTGCGCGTCCAGCTGGGGATTGGTTGGCCCCGGGTCGCTGGTGCTGCGATCGTTCTTGGTAGGGTAGGGTTTGCCTTCTCGCTCTTCCTTTGGCGCGTACGGTTGTTGGGATTGTCCCGCCGCGGCCGCCTTCGAAAGCACTCCGGCGGCAGCCAGCGCCGCCGACCCCACTCCCAAGAATCCACGCCGGGAAAATGTTTCTTGCTTCGAATCTTCGCTCATAAGGGCTCTCCTTTCATAAAGCAAATGCTAGAGATTTCCGCCCCAATGTCGCATTTTCACAAAAGATACTCAGCTCAGGTGGCGGAGTCAACAACTCAGATGCTGCAGAAGCTGCTTAGATGACAATTTGTGTTGGGCGCCAGAATCATTCCGGTGCGTTACCTGCGAACGTTTGCCTTGATATACTCACGCTCAATGCTGCAAGAGTCTCTCAAGCAAGGACGGGAACTGACTGATGCGGCTCTCGACCGCCTGATTCCGTTGGAGACCCAGTACCCGGAGTCGATCCATAAGGCCATGCGTCACAGTGTTTTTGCCGGAGGCAAACGCCTGCGGCCGGTGCTGTGCATGGAAGCCGCGCGCATGGTTGGGGGATCGCTGCCCAAGAAAATCGAGGAACTGGGCGCGGCTCTCGAGATGCTGCACACATATTCGTTGATTCACGATGATCTTCCGGCGCTCGATAACGACGATCTGCGGCGCGGGCGTCCAACCTGCCACAAAGTTTTCGGAGAAGCTCTCGCAATTTTGGCGGGAGACGCGTTGCAGACGCAAGCTTATGAAGTTCTGGCGCGGCTGGAATGTCCGGCCGAGGCGCGGGTGAAGATTATCGAGGAGATCGCCCGGGGCACGGGAACGCTCGACGGAATGATTGGCGGGCAGGTGGTCGATCTGGAAGCGGAACAGACAAAGCCCACTGCGGAGATGCTGGAATATATTCATCGCGCAAAAACCGCGGCCCTCATCACGGCGAGCCTGGTGAGCGGCGGGCTATATGCCGAGGCAAAAGATGGCGAAGTAAAGAAGTTGCGGGCATTTGGACAGTCCATTGGCTTGGCATTTCAAATTGTCGACGACGTGCTCGATGTGACACAAACCTCCGAACAACTGGGGAAGACTGCGGGAAAAGATACGGAGGCACAGAAAGCAACGTATCCGGCGCTGTTTGGCGTTGACGAATCTCTGCGCAAGGCAGATGCGTTGGTGAACGCGGCGCTGAAAGAGTTAGACAGTTTCGGCGAAAAAGCGGAGACGCTGAAGGAACTGGCTCGCTATCTGGTGGAGCGAAAAAAGTAACCACCGTCTCGCACTTCCTTCGTGAAGCTTTATGCCCTCTGTGGTTAAATGATTGCAGGGCGATGGAGTTCGCCACAACCGCCGGAGGCGAATGCGCTTCAGGCTGATAACTCCTACAAAATCCAAAGCTGATTTGTAGGAGAAGAACCTTCGTGCTAAAGAACTTCCTCGCTATCTCTGTCGCCGCCATCGTCGGCGCCAACCTGCGTTATCTGTTGAGTAGGGTCGCCGCCCGGGAACTTGGTCCGGTCTTCCCTTATGGGACGCTTTTTATCAACATTGCTGGCAGCTTTATTGTTGGCCTTTTCATTGTCTGGACGACCGAGCGCTTGCTGATCGATCCGCACTGGCGCCTGCTAGTCGTGATTGGCTTCTGCGGATCGTTCACTACGTTCTCGAGTTATGCATTCGAGACCATGGCTTACTTTGAACAGGGACAATGGGGGCTGATGGTCGTCAACATTCTCGCAAATAATCTGTTGTGCCTGGGCGCGGCTTTGGCGGGCATGGCGTTGGCCCGGGTGCTATAGAATGGCGAGCGAGATGGCAGTGCAAGTCACAATTTATCTGAATGAGGCCGACCAGTGGCACCACCGGTCGTTGCACATGGAGATCCTCAACTACTTGCGTCAGGAAAATGTTTACGCGGCCACGGCTTTTCATGCGGTAGCGGGATTTCTGGGACGGCATCGAGTGAAAACCGCGCATATGGTCGAGGCCGGTGGGAAGTTGCCGGTCGTTATTATCTTTGTGGATACAGATGAACATGTAACCCGCGTCCTGCCAATGCTGAAGGAAATGGCTGCGCACCGGTTGATCGTGCGCGAGAATGTGGTTTTGGAGCAAGGCAATCTGGACTGATATGGCCTCGGGTCCCCTCGACATTCTTGCCATCGCCGCGCACCGCGACGACGTAGAGCAGACCTGCGGCGGCACTCTGCTAAAGATGGCGCAGCGCGGGCAGCAGACCGGCATTCTCGATCTGACGCAGGGCGAGATGGGCACGCGTGGTAGCGCCGACGATCGTGCACGTGAGGCTGCGGACGCCGCGAAGATTCTTGGTGTGGGGTGGCGGCAGGCGCTCGATATTCCTGACGGGCGTGTCGAGAACACCTGGGAAAATCGCTTGAAAGTTGCGAGCGTGATTCGCGAGATGCGGCCGCGGGTGGTCATTCTGCCTTATTGGAAGGGGCGGCATCCGGATCACTATACGACTTCGGTGTTGGGATATGAGGCGTGTTTTCTGGCGGGACTGGCGAAGTTAGCTCTCAGCGCTCACCTTTCAGCTCTCAGCCAGGCTAAATCCGGCGGGGAAAGCGCGCGGCTCGCTCCGCATCGTCCGTTCAAGATTATTTACGCCACGCTTTACTATGATGTACGGCCGACCTTCGTGGTCGACATTACGCAGCAGTTTGAACAGAAGTTCTCTTCCATCCTGGCTTATAAAACGCAATTCAGCGATCAGGAGGCGGGCAAAGACCTTTTCCCTGCTCACGATGAGATTCACGCGCGAGTCGACTCCATGGCGCGATACTACGGCATGCTGGGCGGCGTAACCTATGCGGAGCCATTTCTGCAGAAAGAAGTTGGGCTGGTGGAGGATCTGCTGGCAGTTCCGGTGAAATCCATCTAAGCTCGAACCAGCTTGTCGTCCCGAGCAAGGGATTTTGGTCATTGCATGCAGCATTACCGCTGCATGCAAACACCAGGGTCCCTCGCTTCGCTCGGGATGACACTGCAATTTTTGTTACTTCGCTTGATTATTTTTTCGTTATTTCTTCAGCGCGACTGCCAGTCCATCACGAATCGGCAGGATGGTCGTAAAAAACTCCTCGGACTTATAGAGCTGCCGATTAAACTCGAGAATCGCCCGGGTCGATGCCTGCTTGGGATTTTTCTGCGTAACCCGGCCACTCCACAAAACATTATCGGTGATAAAGAGTCCGCCCTTGCGCAGGCGAGGCGAAACCAGGCGCAGAACGCGAGGATAGTCCTCTTTGTCCACATCATTGAAAATAATGTCGAACTGCTCTTTCTTTTCTGAGAGAACCTCAAGCGCATCGCCCGTGTGTAGCGTAATGCGATCTGAAACGCCGGCGCGATCGAAGTAACCGCGAGCGCGCTCGGCATTCTTGGCATCACCATCGGTATAGATGACGCGGCCTTTCTCGCCGACCGCACGCGCCCACCAGATGGTCGAATATCCAATCGCGGAACCTAACTCGAAGACCATTTTCGCGCCGATCATCAGAGCGAGCTGATGTAGCACTCGCGCCACCGCCGGTCCGACGATGGGGATGTTGTGCTGGCCGGCGTACTCCTCCATTTCCGTCAGCACCTCATCGCGCTTGGGCAGCATGGAGTAGAGATAATCGTCGACCGGACCGGCGGTGGTCAGGTTGAAGTGCCGCCAGCTAGGCTTGCTTTCTTTCTTCGGCTTGTTTGGGGCCACGTGTTCCCTTTCGAAGTTCGGTTGGCATTTCATCGTGTGAACTGGGGAGTTGTTCGGCAGTTACGCCGGGCGTCATGGCGACGACTTCGACGCCCGGGACTAATTTTTTAAAGGCGCCCGGAGTTCCGGTAAGCACTGGGAAAGTGCCAAAGTGCATGGGGATTACGGCCTTAGGCCTGAGCAGCTTGCACGCGTACGCGGCTTCACGCGGGCCCATCGTGAAGTGATCGCCGATCGGCAACATGACGATTTCGGGCGCGTACAGCTCGCGAATGATGGCCATATCGCCGAAAACGTTTGTGTCGCCCGCGTGGTAGATCCTGACGCCATTTTCAAATTCGACCACGTAGCCGCAGGCCTCGCCGCCGTAGATGAGTTGATCGCCGTCCTGAATGCCGCAGGAGTGGTCGGCGTGCACCATGGTGACTTTAATGTCGCCGATCTTCTGTGTGCCGCCTTTGTTCATCATGGAAGTCTGTTTCGCACCCTTCTTTTCCAGCCAGCCACACAGTTCCGGCATGCCCACGACTTGCGGATTGTGCTCCTTGATGATTTCGACTGCATCGCCGATGTGATCGCCGTGACCGTGGGTGCACAAGAGAACATCAACTTTTTTGAGTTTTTTCTCAAACGGGGGACATGCGGGGTTGTTCATGATCCAGGGATCGATAATGATGGTGCGGCCGCCGGGCGTGTCGATGCGAAAAGTTGCGTGTCCAAGCCATGTAAGTTGAATGCCTTTGAGATCCATTGACGATATTCCTCCTATCAATATCTTGCGGTTCGATTTTGTAGCGAAATGTATGGCGGCATGGGCTGCTGCTGTGGTTTAGTTTAATATGAAACGCCATGGCTGAACTTAAGGTGCTGATTTCGCGGGAAGAGATTGCGAAAAGAATTGTCGAGTTGGGGGCAGAGATTACACGCGATTTCGCGGGACAGCCGGTGATTCTGGTTGCCGTGCTCAAGGGCTCCGCGATCTTTCTGGCGGACCTGGCACGACAAGTAAAGCTGGATGCGACCTTCGACTTCATTGGGGTCTCGAGTTATGGGAATCGCCCTAGCCCGAGCCAGGAACTCAAGAGCGGGTGGGATTCCACCGGCGAGGTCAGGCTCACGAAAGATGTGGACCAGTCCATGAAAGATAAAAATGTAATCGTTGTGGAAGACATTCTGGATACGGGACTGACGCTCACCGTTCTGAAAAAGCTTCTGCTCGCGCACCAACCTCGATCGCTGAAGATCGCGGCGCTTCTTGACAAGCCCTCGCGCCGCAAACTGCCGCTGCAAGGCGATTATGTCGGCTTCACCATTCCGGATGAGTTTGTGGTCGGTTATGGACTCGACTACGCCGAACGCTATCGCAATCTAGCTGATATTTGTATCGTGCCGCGGGAGTGAGTACCTTTCCTAGTAACGCGAAATTTAACGAGAAATTCCCGTTCCGTTCTTGCGCCGGCTGCCATCCAGCTTTTCACAGGGTACGAAGTACGCGGGACTAAGCTCTCAAAAGCGGCTGCTATCATGGGAGACGATGGGTTCTGGTCTGAGTAAGCAGGAAAAACATGTGCTGGTAGATCCGCTGCTGCTCGAGGTGTCTGACGTGATGGCCACGTCGCTCGATCTCGACACCACTTTGCGGCGGGTGGCGGAAGTCGTCCGCAAAGTCATCGATTACGAAATTTTTGCAATTCTTCTTCTCAACGAGAAAACGCAGGAACTGCGCTTCCGTTTTCAAGTGGGATATCCTCCCGAAGTTGCTGAGCGCACCAGGGTGAAGGTGGGCGAGGGAGTGACGGGCCTGGCGGCGCAATCCGGTCAAGCGATTCTGATCGACGATGTGACGAAGGATTCACGATACATTGCCGCAGTGCCCAATGTGTGCTCGGAATTGGCGGTGCCGCTTACCACGAAGAACCGGGTCATTGGAGTGATCGACCTTGAGGCACGGCATCAGAACTACTTCAATGAAGAGCATAAGCGACTGTTGATGCTGATTGCGTCGCGGATGGCTGCGGGCATTGAAAATGCTCAACTCTATACGCGAACCACGCGCCAGGCACGCATTTTGCTGTTGTTGAATGAAATCGCGCGCGAGCTGACGTCGATTTTGAATCTCGACGAGTTGCTAGGACGTATCGCTGAGCTTCTACGGCGACTGATTGACTTCCAGATGTTCAGCATCCTGCTGCTGGATGCCTCCGGCGAAAAGCTGCAGCATCGTTTCTCGTTGCGATTCAACGAGAACGTTCATATGAAGCAGGAGATTCCGTTGGGCCGTGGATTGGTGGGACAGGCGGCGCAAACGAGGCAGGCTATTTTGGTGCCCGACGTGAGCAAGGATCCGCGCTACATCGCGGGCAATCCCGAAACGCGCTCAGAGTTGACGGTACCGCTCATCTATAAAGACAAAGTGATTGGAGTGCTCGATCTCGAACACACGCGGCGCGGCTTCTTCACCGATGACCACCGGCGCACCATGACGACCCTGGCCGCACAGGTGGCGATTGCCATCGAAAATGCGCGTTTGTATGAGGAGATCGGGAGGCAAGAACGAAAGCTAGAGCGGGATTTAGCGCTGGCCCGGGAACTGCAAATGCGTCTGCTTCCGCAATCACTGCCGCACCTCGCGCACCTGGATGTGGCCGCAAAGTTCTCTCCGGCGCGAGCCATTGGCGGCGATCTTTACGACTTCATTCCATATTCTCTTTCGCGGCTTGGCATTGTGATTGGCGATGTCAGCGGCAAGGGAGCGCCTGCCGCCATCTACGCCGCGCTGGTGAGCGGAATTCTGCGCTCGCATGCTCCCATTGAACCGGGGCCCGCCGAGATGCTTTCTGCAGTGAACCTTTCGCTGGCGGAGCGGCGGATTGAGGCGCAATTTGTTTCGCTTATCTACGCAGTCTGGGACGACGAGCATCGTACGCTTCTGGTAGCGAACTCGGGCTTGCCCCGGCCGGTGCTGGTCCGCGATGGAAAAATCAGCGTGATTGAGGCCACCGGTTTGCCGCTGGGACTCTTCGACGATGCGAGCTATGACGAATTCCGTTTCAAAATGAAGCCTGGGGATATGTTTGTCTTCTTCAGCGACGGCATTCTGGACGCGCGCAACTGGAAAGGGGAGTTGTTTGGCCGCGGACGCGTGGAAAAGATCATAGCGGAATGCGCAGGCCAATCGGCTGACTGCGCCGTCGAGTCGTTGTTCCGGGCCGCTGCGGAGCACTCGGCTGGAGTCGAGACGTTCGATGACCAGACGGTGCTGGCAATCAGGGTGAAGGACGGCCCCGCGCCTGGTACTCCCAAACCAAAATGACCCGCCGCCTGGCACTGACGGCAGTAGAACGCCCGCCGGGATTTGTTTTCCGTGAGCAGCGCAAGGGTCTGTTTCGTCGCGGAACAGAGCTGGTATTGCAATGCGAAGATATTCCATTATCCAAGTTGGCGGAGCGTTACGGAACGCCTCTCTACGTTTATTCGGCAACGGCAATACGAGACCGGTTGGAGGCTTTTGAGAAGGCGTTTCGAAGCATTCCGCACACGGTTTGCTACTCCGTCAAGGCCAATTCCAATTTGAGCATTTTGCGCATGCTCGCACGGGAGGGATGCGGCTTTGATGTAGTTTCCGGTGGAGAACTGGAACGGGTGCTGGTGGCGGACCGGCGTGCCGCCCGGAAGGTTGTTTTTTCTGGCGTCGGCAAGACCCGGGATGAAATGACGGCGGCATTAAAAGCCGGAATTTTGCTTTTCAATGTGGAGAGCGAAGCGGAACTGTGGGCGCTGACAGAGTGCGCTACGCGCTTGCGCACCGTGGCGCGCATGGCCTTGCGGGTGAATCCGGATGTGGCCGCCGACACTCATCCATATATTTCTACAGGTTTACGGAAGCATAAGTTTGGCGTGCCCATACGTGACGCGCGCGAGCTTTACGCAAAGGCATCAGGGGCGAGGTATTTGAAAGTTTCCGGAGTCAGTGTCCATATAGGGTCGCAGATCACGGATGTTGAGCCGTTTGGGGAGGCGGTGGAGAGAGTAGCGGATCTGATTCGTGTGCTGCGCAGCGACGGGCACAGAATCGATTATGTCGATACCGGGGGCGGACTCGGGATCGCCTATCAAGAAGCGGAAGATTTTGATGTCACGGTTGGGCGGTATGCGCGGGCCGTGGTGAGTCCTTTGCGCGGTTTACGCGTGCGTTTGTTGCTTGAGCCGGGTCGAGCGATTGTGGGGTCTGCGGGAGTATTGCTGACCTCTGTGGTTTACAGAAAAGAAAACGGGGGCAAGCGATTTGTCGTTGTGGATGCGGCGATGAATGATTTGCTCAGGCCCGCCCTGTACGGCGCATACCATGAGATTATTCCGGTGATGCAGGCTGCGAACTCGGAAACTAAGACCGAAGTCGTGGATGTGGTGGGTCCGATATGCGAGTCTGGTGATTTTTTTGCCCGCGATCGCGAGCTGCCGCGACTAGAAGAAAACGATCTTCTGGCGATTCTTGACGCGGGTGCCTACGGGATGGCGTTGGCGTCGAACTACAATACGCGGCGTCGGGCTGCGGAGGTACTGGTCAGTGGAAAGTCGGTTAAGGTGATCAGGCGCAGAGAGAACGTGCGAGACCTGTATTCGGCGGAGTTGTAGAGTGGCCTGGAACTGTGCATATCTTGATGCAGGTGAGAACCAAGGTCCCTTGCTTCGCGAGGGATGACAAAGTGGGCACGCCCTGATGCGAACCCTATCTCTCTCCCCATTTCAACTTGGTACGCAACAGGTGAAAGAAATCGGTATTGGTGCGGAACAAGCAGACTTTGTGCTCGGACCGGCGGCAGCGGACGCGGTCCCCGTCGCGCAGGTCGAGGCCGGGTTGGCCGTCCAGGCTGAGGTAGGCGACTTCTTCATCGCTGCGGAGAAGAATTTCAATCACGGCTGAATCGGGCACAACCAGCGGACGGTGAGTGAGCGAATGCGGCGCCACGGGGGTAATCACAAAAGCTTTTACCGTCGGCATCAATACCGGACCACCTGCTGAGAGAGAATAGGCAGTGGAACCGGTCGGCGTGGCCACGATCATTCCATCGGCGCGGAAGCTGGAAACGAAAGATTTGTCGACGAATAAATCGTAATTATTGAGACGGGCCAGGGCGGTCTTGTTCACCACGACATCGTTGAACGCCAAGTAACTTCCAAGAACTTTTTCTTCTCGCAACAAATCGCAATGCATGAGGGAACGCTGTTCTATGGGAGTTCGGCCGGATGCGACCTGCTCGAGCATGGCGAAGAGCGATGACAACGGAACGTCAGTGAGGAAACCCAGCGTGCCCAGATTTACGCCGAGCAGCGGAGCGTCGGTGGCGGCCGTATCTCGCACAGCTGAGAGCAATGTGCCGTCGCCACCCAGCACGATCACCAGATCCAACGGCCGCGAAGACATTTCTGAGCGCAAGACCGCTGGTTGACCCTGGGAATATTCAGCGGTCACTGGATCGAGGACGGTCTCATAACCATGGTCATGCAACCATGTGAGCAAGGTGGGAAGAGTGCTCGCTACCTCGGGGCGGGCCGGGCGGGAAATGATGGCTGCGACTTTTGAACGAGGAGATGAGGGCGAGCTTGCCATGTTGAGAGAGCGAAAGACAGATTGTACAGAAAACAGGTCAAAAACCTTAAACACAGGGGACACAGAGTAGCACAGAGGGGATTAGAAAACCGCCCGCAGGAGAAATTCGCGATTGCCTTCTGCGCCGAGGATGGGGGAGTCGATGAACTCGGTGCGAACACAATTGAGATCGAGGAGAGTCTTCTTCACCTTTTCGACGGCTGCAAGCTGCGGGCCTTCTTCGCGCACAATGCCTCCCTTGCCGACGAATTCCCTACCCGCCTCGAACTGAGGTTTGACAAGGACAATCACTTGCCGCCCACGGCGCTCATCGGCAGCTAGAGGGAAAACAGCGCTGATCACGGAGGGAAGAACCAACGTCGCGGAAATAAACGCCACATCGACGGCGATGACGTCGACTTTCTCGGCGATGATGTCGCTAGTCAGGTAGCGGGCGTTGATCTTTTCCACCAGACGAACGCGGGGATCCTGGCGGAGATTGAAATCCATCTGGCCATAGCCGGTATCGATGGCAATCACGCGCGCGGCTCCATGCTGCAAAAGACAATCCGTGAATCCTCCGGTGGAGGCTCCGACATCCAGGCAAGTCTTGCCTTCCACATTGATTTGCCAGTATTCGAGCGCGCGTTCAAGTTTGAGTCCACCGCGGCCTACATATTTCAAATCATCGCCCAGCAAACGCAGTGTGGCATCGTCGGGCACCTGCGCGCCGGCTTTATCGAGCTTCTGATCGTTCACTAAAACTTTGCCGGCGAGAATAAGGGCCTGCGCCCGCTCCCGGGAAGCAGCGAGTCCACGATCAAGCAGGAGTTTGTCGAGTCTGAGTTTCAACGTTTTAAAGGAGGCCACGTTGTGCGTGGCAAGTGATAGTCAGGTCGTAGTTCGCACCACCAAAGTGCCAGCCCTCGCGGCGGTGCAAAATGGTGAACCGATTTCCGTTGAGCCACTTACAGGAATACGGTGGTCCTTTTCCACAGTATTATCCACGGTTGTGTTGAAAACTTTTTATTTGACTTCAAGAACAAGAGCCGCCCGTGCGGGCGGCTCTTGAAGAAACTCTTCTTGTGCGATCAGCCCGCCACTTCTTCCAGCAACTTCTGGTCGATATCGAAGTTCGAGTGCACGTTCTGCACATCATCTTGATCCTCGAGTGCTTCCATAAGACGGATCATGGTGTTGGCCGCCTGCCCCTCGAGTTTGATGTAGTTCTGAGGAATCATCGCGACACTGGATGACGCAGGTTCGATTCCGGCTTTCTTGACGGCCTCAAGCACTGTTTCAAAAGCTGAAGGCTCGGTCAGTATCTCCCAATTATCGCCATCATCGTTCAGATCCTCGCCGCCGGCTTCGAGCACGATGTTCATGAGGTCGTCCTCTTTTGCGGCGCTCTTGGGAATCACGATATCGCCCTTCTTGTGGAACATCCAGGAGACGGCGCCGGCTTCAGCCATGTTGCCGCCGTTCTTTCCGAAACAGTGGCGAATTTCGCTGACGGTTCGGTTGCGATTGTCGGTGTTGATATCGAGCAGAACCGCGACTCCGCCGGGCCCGTAACCCTCCAGAGAGAACTCTTCGTAGGTGGCGCCGGGAAGTTCGCCGGTGCCGCGCTGAATCGCGCGCTTGATGTTGTCGGCGGGCATATTCTCCGCTTTAGCAGCGACGATGGCGCCGCGCAGGCGGGGATTGGAATCAGGATCGCCGCCGCCGTTCTTCGCAGCAATACTGATTTCCTTGATGAGTCGGGTAAAAATCTTGCCGCGCTTGGCGTCCAGCGCGCCCTTCTTATGCTTGATTGTGGCCCATTTTGAATGGCCAGACATGGCTAGACCTCGATTTAATAATCTCGTTTAAACGCGGGAATTGCCCGTAGAAAGGTCACAGGCTGCCTCGAACAAATCGCAGGCGAAGGGGAATTATAGCACGACGCGATTCCCGCAGTCGCGGCCCTTAGGTCAACAGACGGACCAACCCGCGAATTACAACCGTGATTGCTGCCCCCGTTTCGGTTATTGACTCCAAGGGAACATGCACCCTAACATCGAGCGGGGCTACTCCGTCTGATGAGTGACTCGGTCATAGGTCATTATCGAATCCTCGAAAAAATTGGCTCTGGAGCCATGGGGGATGTGTTTCGGGCGCGGGACGAGAGGCTGGGACGCGATGTCGCTCTGAAGGTGATCCGCCCGGCCTCGAGTGACAATCCAGATCATCTGCGGCGTTTTGAGTTCGAAGCCCGCGCGGCCGCGGCGCTGAATCATCCCAACATTGTCGCCGTCTACGACGTCGGTTTAAGCGACGGCTCGCCTTACATTGTTTGCGAATTGCTCGAGGGCAAAACCCTACGAAAGCGGTTGGCGGAAGGAGCGCTTCCCATACGGCTAGCGGTTGACTACTCGTTGCAAATCGCAGAGGGACTTATCGCGGCGCATGATCGGCGGATTATCCATCGCGATCTGAAGCCGGAAAACTTATTTATCACGGTTGACGGAAGAGTGAAAATTCTCGACTTCGGAGTGGCAAAGCTGCAATCCGCAGCGGAGGAATCAGGCCGCACTGTGGAGGATTTGACCACGGTCACCAAGAGCGGCGCCGTAATCGGAACTGTGGCCTACATGTCGCCGGAGCAACTGCGAGGGAAGGCCGTAGACCACCGAAGCGATATCTTCAGCGTGGGGGCTATTCTCTACGAAATGTTAACCGGACGCCGAGCCTTTCGTGGCGAGACCGAGGTCGATACAATCACCGCGGTGCTGCGCGAGGATCCCCCGGAAGCCAATCTGGAGCAGGCCAGCATTCCTGTATCTTTTCAACAAGTGATTCGTCACTGCCTGGAAAAAGAGCCAGCGAATCGGTTTCAGTCCGCGCGCGATCTGGCATTTGCACTGGATACGCTGGCGAACGCTTCTGGCGGACGCGGGATGCGCTCCGGCAGATCTCGCAGAGTAACCAGGGTTGTCCCGTGGGCGTTGGCGGGCGTTCTGCTGGTCGCGATCTTTCTGCTCGTATGGACCCGGCCGACAACAGTTTCTCCTTCTTACCGCCGTCTGACTTTTGAAGAAGGTACGGTGTACTCGGCGCGATTTACTCGCGACTTCCGCGCCATCGTGTACGGCGCCGCGTGGAACGGAAAGCCTCTGCAACTTTTTTCTACAGTGGGAGACTCGCTCTTAACCCAGCCCCTCGAAGTCAGTGACGCCAGCTTGCTTGCGGTTTCAAACACTGGAGAGCTCGCAGTGGCGCTACATGGTACTCATGGAGCGCATCTGGCCATGCAGGGTGGAGTGCTTGCACGTACCCCGCTGGCAGGAGGTTCTCCGCGAGAGGTTCTGGAAGATGTTCGCTGGGCGGATTGGGATGCCAAGGGCGAACTCGCCGTAGTGCATCATGCCGAAGGACGAGACAGAATCGAATATCCGATTGGCCATGTCATCTATCAAAGCGACGGCTGGATCAGCCATCTGCGTTTTTCTCCGAAAGGCGACAAGATCGCGTTCATGAACCATCCCGCGCTGTGGGATGATCGAGGTTCAGTTTTCGTCATTGACTTGAATGGCCATCCGCGACAGCTAACCCCTGATTGGGGCTCCGAGGATGGTTTGGCGTGGAGAGCCGATGGAAAGGAAATCTGGTTCACGGGCGTCCAGAGCGGCATCAGGCGAGATTTGGTGGCGGTCACCATCGATGGGAAGAGGCGAAAAATTCTGGACATTCCTGCAAGCATGACACTCCAAGATATGGCTCCCGATGGACGGATATTGGTCAGTCTGGATAATGAACGTCTGGCGATGGCTAGTTCGGCGCGTGACGGCAAGCCGGTAAATCTGTCCTGGCACGACTGGAGTATTGCGAAGGACATTTCGCGGGATGGACAATGGGTTTTGTTTGAGGACTCCAGCGAAGCCGCGGGATCGCACTACTCCGTAGCCATTCGAAAAATTGACGGCACCCCTCCCGTGCAACTGGGCGAAGGTAGCGCTGGTGGACTTTCTCCCGACGGAAAATGGGCGATTTCGATTGTCACGGGAAGCCCCGGAGAGATAAAGCTGGTTCCTATCGGCGCGGGCCAGGCTCGCACTCTTTCTGTGCCCGGCTTGGAGAGCATTCACAATGGGTCTGCCCATTTTACCGCCGATGGAAAACACATTACCGTCAATGCCAACGAACCGGGACACGGCGTCCGCTGCTATTTGGTGGATTTAGAAGGCGGAAAACCGAAACCCATGACGCCGGAAGGCATCACCGGCGGCTTGGTTTCCCCTGACGGTCAATCGATCCTCGGCAACGACTCTGGCGTGGCTTCAGTGTATTCGACTGCGGGACAAGCGCCTCGCCGCATTCCGAACCTGGAAGCTGGTTTTGTCCCCCTGCAATGGTCGGAGGACAACTCTTCAGTCTATGGATATAGTCGGGGCCAGGTTCCTACGAAGGTGTACAAACTCAATCTGTCGACGGGCGCCAAGACGATGGTGCAAGAGCTACAACCTGACACGTCTGCGGGCGTAGTTTCCATAGCGCCGGTGGTCGTGAACCGCGATGGCTCCCGTTTCGCCTATAGTTATTACCAGGTATTATCCGTGCTCTATCTGGTCTCAGGCCTGCGATAGCGCTGCGTGGGTAGAGCCCTTCATTCCAGAGGCCCAGCAAAGTTCTCGTGTACATAGTGGAAGAAGATCGAGGTCGAGGTATGCCCGTCGGCCAATCTGCTTCGATAATGCGGTAGCCTGGTTCCCCGATAAACCAAGCCGTCTCCGAGCGCCTGGTAGACCGCGACGGAACCCTCTTTTGTGTCCAAGCATATCGGCCACGAGGTCGCCGATTGTGGCTCGGGAGAAAAATCCAGGCATAGGGTCACACTGAATTCACATTGCTGACGGTCGGTGTGTTTTTTCAGTTCGGCGCCGCCGAGGTAAGAAGCAAGATAGACGTAGGACGGCTTGACCGTTTCCCCTACGACTGCACTTACAACATTCGCAATCTGGTTGTGGAAGATGCGCGCCACGGCGTCGTTGTGAACCACATAACGGCGCGGAACATGCTCGTCGCCGAGTCGAATGTCACCCCTTCGGATGGCATGCCGGTAATAGCGCCGCAGTGCGGCCAAATGGAAAGGATGGATCAGATGGCGGAGCGGCGCATATCCCCTCTCTTGAAATTGTTGCGCGCACTTCTTGACGATCGAAGCCCATTCCGCAACACGATTCTCAGCGTACCCATCGGGAATCAAAATGCCGGCGCCTGCTAATAACGAGCGAACATCTGCGCGAATTGATGCGGGTGGTGGATCTCCAGGGCGAAAACTCGAAAGGGCGGATTCGAGCTGTGAACCCAACCAAAAAGGCTGCAGCGAACCTGTGCCCGCTTCCCGCACCCATGCTATTGTCCGGCGCAAATTAAAATTGCTGAGTAAGTCTCGATGCTGTTCCAATTCTTCCGGCACTTGCCCTGGCGGCAGCACCGAACACTGGGGATTGAAAAACAGCTGCCGCTCACCATTGCGCCGACGCCGCCCTGTTAACCCGAACTGCTGCGGAATCAAGTGCAGCGGCAACTCATCGAGTAGGCAGTGGAACTGGCCCGGAGGCAGAGTCGCGGTCTCAGTTTGCCGCGACCCCAGCCCCATCAGGCCAGCAATCCACTCAAGCCATACTGCGTCTTTTACTGGTGAAGCCATCCGTTTAAGGTAAAGCGGCTATCGGCGAAACCCCGTGCGGGGCATTCGACCGGAGTAATCTCATGCAGTACTGAGCACGGGAAAAACACGATTTGATTCTGCTGCGGCACGATGCTTTGATAGTTGCCGGTCTGATGGGTGCTTCCGTCATCAGTTGTCTTAGTATCGTGAAGGCGCAATTCGCCGCCTGCGAACTGGCGCGGCTCGCGATGGAAGAAGTAGACAAACGTGACGCGGCGCGAGGCAATCGCTTCCTGTGAATCGTCGCTGTGCGCCCCGAAAAAGTCTTCATCGTTGCTGGCCGTGATTTGCGCCTCTACATGCCTAATGGGGAACTCGTCCATCCCCAACTGATCCAGCACTCTGGGCAGAGCGCCCCGGATTCGGTCAAAGATTAAGGACTCGTACTTTCCCAAGTCCATAAGCAC
>DATNMU010000395.1:0-13763 GCA_035602195.1 Candidatus Acidiferrum sp. | reverse complement strand
ACGCGGAACCAACTCCCGTGGGCTGAACGGAATGGTCACGTAATCATCGGCACCCATTCCTAGAAAAAGGGCCTTGTCTGCGGCATCGGAGCTCGCACTAAGAATTACGAGCGGCGTATTAGGAATCGATTTCGCAATTGTGTTGCAAAGATCACATTCCGAATTACCCGGGCGCTCGATATCGAGGATCACCGCAACCGGTGTCCTTTGGCGAAGCATCTCGAGACCTGCCGCCCCGTCTGGAACGACATCGACCTCATATCCTTCCGCGGAGAAAAGTCGTTGCAGAATCCTCTGCAACGCACCATCGTGCTCGATAACCAGAATCGACTTCATTGTGAGCGGTCGCAGTTCGGATCTTCGAGTGTTCAAGGTTGCTGCCAGGGAGTTGGCTGAAAAACAAGTTGGACTTTCGCTGTGGTCGACTCCGGCTGATCTAGCATTCACACTTCTCATTTAGAGAATCGCCCTCACGATGCCGCCATCTACCCGCAGCGCTACCCGTTCGGCGCCGAAGAAACTTCGCCGGTCAGGTAGGTCGCCGCGACTTCATCGACAGTGGCAAAGCACTTCAGCAGAGACGATGGCCGCACATTCTACCTTCATTCGAAATCGCTCGATCGAGTAAAGGAGGCTTCCGAATGACCAAGCCCGCATTCAGCACTTGAACTAGAACTTAACCAGAATGTCGATATCGACTATGGACTCGTCCTTGCGCAGATCCGGGAACCACACGCTGCTCGTATTGCCGGGACTGCCGCAAGCTCTCAGTTCTTCGGCTTGTTGGAACGAAACACGAGTCACCCTATCTCTTCGCCGAGACTTTGTGTGAACGGAAGTGCTATCGGATGGTCAACTTCATCCTCCGCTGCTTTGCTACATCGACACGTTATTCGCGATGTGGATTCTTGAACACCTCAGAAACCATAGAATTCAGCCTAGATTTTTCTACAGGTGTGATGGTGGGGCGTGAAATTCCTGGAATCGTGATCAGTTCGGATTGGAGGTTTTAATACGAAGAGTTTTCCACAACTTAATATAACCTACAGAAAACTCCAGTCAAAATTCTATGGTTTCTGAGGTTGTCGATGACTCGGCGGACGCTTACCTTGCCAGTGTACGGGCTTCTGAAATGGACGATAAGGAAGCTAGCAGCGTTTCGTTCCTGCTGAACGGATTGCCACGAAGTCGCTTTTCGTCAGCGACCCATCCGCTGACTTGCTCCTGGTTTAGTCCCGGAGCTTTGAATAAAGAGGGATAGTTGCTATGAGTTTGCGCTATTGGAGTTGTATCGCTGCTCTTTCTGTCGTGGCGAAAGGTTTCACTGGAGAAGCCCAAGTTACCCTTGCCCCGCCTCCCGAAGTCAGATCGCAGAATCACATTGCTTCTCTTACGCTGCATGCGGCTCTCAATATCAGCGGAAGGGACGCCTTCGCCTACGAGGGGAAGAGTATTGCCCCACTGATACGCGTTTCCCCCGGCGACACGCTCAAGATCGATTATGTGAACGACCTGCCCATTCACCCCAAGGAAACCTGCGCGATCTCTCCGTGCATGGACATGACGAATCTACATTTTCACGGTCTGGAGATCTCACCGCTGACCCCGCAGGATGATGTGATCGACATGATGGCCGTTCCCGGCGAAACGCTCCACTATTTGGTCCAAATCCCCGCAGATCATCCTCCAGGTCTCTTCTGGTATCACACACATCCGCATGGCGAGAGTCATCGCCAAGCTCTCGATGGCATGTCTGGGGCGATTGTTATCGAAGGGATGGACCGCTATCTCCCCGAGGTCCGTACCTTACGCGAGCAGGTGTTTGTCGTACGTGGCGAGTCCATCGAACACGGCCTAGATGCCAACGCTCTATTGCATCGCGTGGAAGCGCAAGCTCCTTCATGCGGAAACGAGCCCGGTGAAATAAATCGAATTCTCACTGTGAACGATGAAGTTCGCCCGACGATCAATATTAACCCGGGCGAACGCCAATTCTGGCGCATCGTCAACGCCTCTGCCGACCGCTACATGGATCTTCAAATCGATGGCCAGAAATTCGAAGTTGTTGCGCTGGACGGTATGCCGCTCGCTTACCATGAGCCTAAACATCCCACAAAGATCGTGGAACACGTGCTAGTGCCTCCGGCGGGACGCTTGGAAGCAATTGTGACCGGTCCAGGCGCAAGCATCCACTCGGCTTTTCGAACACGCTGTGTAAATACAGGGCCGGATGGTGATCCTAACCCAGCTATGGTACTCGCCGATGTTCGCCCGGGTTCTTCGGCACCACTCGTAAAGCAAGTGGTCAATCGCGATGTCAGGCCTGCGCAATATAAGCAGGTCGATCTCCGAGCCTACGAAGTTTCAAGACCCGATTTCGTTGTGTCCTTTACTGAAGATAAGAACGGTTTCTATATTAACGACCAAAAATATGCGCCGGAATCTGCTCCCATGACGCGGGTGCGAGTCGGGACCTACCAGCACTGGCGCATCCTCAACAAGACGCGAGAGCTGCATCCCATGCATATCCATCAAGTCCACTTCCTGGCCTATGCCGAGAATGGGGTGCCCATGAAGTATCCCGTGTGGCTGGATACAGTAAACGTACCGACCAGCGGATCGGTCGATGTCGTTATGGACTTTAGCAATCCCGTCATCAAAGGCATGTCTGTCTTCCACTGCCATCTTCTCAATCACGAAGACAAAGGCATGATGGCGAAGATTCTCTTTGAATGAGTGATTCAGTACGCACGCCGAGGCTTCTGAAAACGCGTCGGCTTACCGATTATGGAGATCAATTGACGAAAAGGAGCGACAAAATGAGTAATTCGATAGAGCCTACGCGAGTGGAACGAAGAATGTCTCATTCCCTTTGCCTCATGTTCTTGCTGTTGACCTGCTGCGCGCTCTCAGCGCAGAACAAGAACGAAGATCATCGCATTCGAAATATTGTTCTGGTTCACGGGGCCTGGGCAGATGGTTCCGGCTGGAAGGGCGTCTACGACATTCTGGTCAAGGACGGGTACAACGTCAGCATCGTGCAAGAACCAGAGACGACCTTCCAGGACGATGTCGCCGCTACCAAGCGCATCATCGCCCTACAAGATGGACCGTGCATTCTTGCAGCACACAGCTATGGCGGAGCCGTAATTACCGAAGCGGGCTCGGATTCATCTGTTGGTGGCTTGGTCTACATTGCAGCCCACATGCCAGATGCGGGAGAGAATGAGTCTGACGACGGAAAGCGATTCCCCAGCGACCTCAGCAAATCTGGCGCAATAAGGAAGACCGCCGACGGCTTCACTTACCTGGACCCGGAGCAGTTTCATCAATACTTTGCAGCCGACCTGTCGGCTGAGCAGGCCACGTTCATGGCGCGGTCGCAGGTGCTGAATAAAGCGGACAATTTCAAAGCAGTAATCACCACTGCTGCGTGGAGAAGTAAGCCAAGCTGGATGCTGGTAGCCGGAAGCGACAGAACCATCAACCCCGATCTCGAGCGCTGGTATGCCACGCGAGCCAACAGCCACAAAGTCGAAGTTCCTGGCGCCAGCCACTCAGTCTACGTCTCCCACGCAAAGGAGGTTGCGGCTCTGATCGAAGAAGCTGCATCGCACGCTCAATAAAAAGAACTTGTAAGCACAGCTATCAGGTTGCTTCACAAGTCACCGTGAACCCCAAAGACTACTTGAGCGCGAGGTACGAGTACAAGGACGTTCTATTTCCGAGCAACTTGGCGAAATAGCTAAGACTTATGCGGAGATCACGAGAGCGATGGCACAGCAAACATTAGCGCGGGCGTCGCGTTCGTGGACGACTCGGCGCGATGAAAAACGACGACGGATGCAACGGGTCCGGCCTTGGATGGACGGCCCAATACTGCCCAAGGCAAGAATTATCGAGGCTCTGGAAACCCTCACCGTCAGCGGAGATCGGATTGTGATCGAGGGAGACAACCAGAAACAGGCTGATTTTCTTTCGCGTTCTCTGGCAAAGGTTGATCCGGAGAAGCTTCACGATCTACATCTAATTATTTCGAGCATCAGCCGGCCGGAACATCTCACTCTATTTGAGCTGGGCATTGCGAAGAAGATAGATTTCGCCTTCGCCGGTCCGCAGAGCCTGCGGGTGTCGCAACTTTTAGAGGATGGCAAGCTTGAGATCGGCGCCATCCACACATACGTCGAACTTTACGCCAGGTTGCTGATGGATTTGGTCCCAAACGTAGTCCTAGTCTGTGCCGAGCGGGCCGATGCTGAAGGCAACATTTATACCGGACCGAACACGGAAGACACGCCGGTTATCGTGGAAGCAGCTGCTTTCCACGATGGAATCGTCGTCGTGCAGGTGAACCAGATCGTCGACAAATTATTGCGCGTCGACATCCCGGCTTCATGGATCGATGTTGTGGTCGAGGCCGATAGGCCCTTTGCAATAGAACCGCTATTCACGCGCGATCCGCGCCAAATTGACGATTTGCAGATTCTTATCGGCATGATGGTGATCCGCGGCATATATGAACGACATCAAGTTCACTCATTGAACCACGGCATTGGCTTCGATACCGCAGCCATCGAACTTCTTCTCCCGACCTATGGCGAGTCCCTTGGACTCCGAGGAAAAATCTGCGAACACTGGGCGCTGAATCCCCACCCGACAATGATCCCTGCAATCGAAAGTGGCTGGGTCAAAAGCATTCATTGTTTCGGCAGCGAAGTTGGAATGGATCAATATGTCGCAGCGCGCCCGGACATCTTCTTTACCGGACGGGATGGCAGCCTCCGTTCGAACCGCGTTCTGTGTCAGCTTGCAGGACAGTATGCAGTTGATGGCTTTATCGGTTCCACACTGCAGATGGATGCCGATGCGAACTCTTCGACTGTCACTGTTGGTCGAATTTCCGGATTCGGAGGTGCCCCCAACATGGGGCACGATCCTCACGGCCGGCGCCACAGCACACCCGCGTGGCTTGATCTCATTACGGAGAGCGGGCCGATTGTTCGCGGTCGAAAGCTAGTGGTACAGACCGTAGAAACCTTTCAGAAAGGTGGCATCCCGACATTTGTTGAGACTCTCGACGCGGTGCAGGTTGGCAAGCATGCAGGAATGCCGATCGCTCCGATCATGATCTATGGCGACGATGTCAGCCATGTCGTCACCGAGGAGGGCATCGCATATCTCTACATGGCGGAAGGACAGGAGGAGCGCCGCCGCGCACTGGCGGCAGTGGCCGGAGTAAGCCCCATTGGTCTGAGGGCTGTTGCTTCGGAAACTGCGGCGCTTCGGAAGAAGGGAGTGGTCGCATATCCGGAAGATATCGGTGTTCACCGTCTTGAGGCGAAACGCTCTCTGCTAGCAGCTCGAAGTATGGAAGATCTAGTCGCCTGGTCCGGGGGGCTCTATAACCCACCTGCACGCTTTCGGAGCTGGTGATGAGAACAGACTCGTGGTCCGACACGGCTTTCATGAGTCCCCAGGCTTTGTCCAACTCTCAAGCCCGGGCAAAGCATTTCGCAGGTCTTGCCCAACAAGCATTGATCGCGGAGGCGGAGTTGACACCGAAGCCAGGCTTGGTCGATCGTCGCGGTTCCGGGGTTCACAGTGACCTCTCGCTCGCGATCCTGAGGCATTCCGCCTTCGCGATTGAACCATACTTCTGCGCAATGGCGTCCATCCCCCCAGGAACTGCTCCCAGCCAGCCCTTGCGGGAATGGCTCGCCCTTGTAGGACGTGAAGCGGAACACGCAATGTTTAAGGCAACGGGTGGAAGCAACTCGCATAAGGGGGCAATTTGGACCTTGGGACTGCTGCTCTCCGCTGCTGCCATGGGGGAAAGGGATGAGTTGGACGGCCGGACGATTGCGACAAGTGCTAGTAAGATTGCGTCCTTTGAAGATCGCGCTTTGCCTCGGCTGGTCTCCCATGGTGACGTGGTAGCGAAGAGGTATGGCGTAATGGGAGCGCGCGGTGAAGCTCTTTGCGGCTTTCCCCATGTGATTAACGTAGGTCTCCCCATGCTTCATTTGAGGCGCGCTATCGGTGCGACCGAGAGTGTGGCTCGCCTTGACGCCCTGCTGAGCATCATGTCCCGCCTGGACGACACCTGTTTGCTGTACCGCGGAGGAAAAGAAGGACTCATGGCGGCAAAGGGAGGTGCTGCTGCTGTGGAGAGTGCGGGTGGTAACGGAACTCCGATCGGAAGGCTTCGATTAAAACATCTCGACCAGCAGCTTCTGACGTTGGGAGTTTCCCCAGGTGGGAGTGGGGATCTTTTGGCTGCGACCCTGTTTCTCGATGCCGTCGAGCGAGGCGAAAACGAAGTGCAAGCAGACCAAAGCCGATCGGAGGGTACATATGGAGCAGATTGAGCTCACTTACCCAGCCAAGAAAAAGGTGTCCCAGAGAGCCCATGTCGGTGTTGTGGGCTCTGGGGACCTGGAAGTCCTGTTGGAACCCGCCGAAGGGGAAATGGCTACCGTTCTTATTCGGACCAGTGTTGACGGCTTTCGCGACACTTGGAAAGCGGTACTGGACCGATTCTTCACGAAGTATAACGGAGCTGCCTGCATTCAGATCAACGACGCAGGAGCAACACCCGGCAACGTCATACTGCGCCTCGAGCAGGCGGTTGAGGCGAGTGAGCAATGAGCAACCAAAGTAGCGAGATCCAGTTCATCAACCGGCAGAGTTTCATAGAGCTTGGCGCACGGGAGCGTGCCATAGCCCTCCTCGATGCCGGAACAGCGCGCGAGTTGGTCGGTCCCTTCGATCGCGTGGAATCTCCCTGGCTCCAGATGCAAAGCGTCACGCCACAGGCAGACGATGGCTGCGTCGTTATGAAGGGGAAGATCGCGGGGAAAGCAGCCGTAGTAATTGCACTCGAGGGCGCCTTTCAAGGCGGCAGCATGGGAGAAGTTTCCGGCGAAAAGATGACCGCGGCTCTTGATCTGGCCTGCGCCGACAACGAGAACGGCATAGAGACCAGCGCGGTGATTCTACTCGAGACCGGTGGTGTACGCCTTCAGGAGGCCAACCTTGGCCTGGCGGCAATCGCCGAGATCATGGCCTCCATTCTGGCACTGAGAAAACATGCCCCGGTGATCTGTCTTACGGCAGGCACTGTCGGCTGTTTTGGGGGCATGGCGCTCGCTGCGGGACTCGCAAGTTATGTCGTTATGACGCGCGAAGCTCGACTAGGAATGAACGGTCCTGAGGTGATCGAGCAAGAGAATGGCGTCGACGAATTCGACTCCAGCGATCGTGCCCTCATCTGGGCGATTCACGGCGGAGAGCAACGATATGCGACGGATTTGGCCGATGCACTGGTCGACGATGACACAGAGCAGATTGCCGATGCCATTAGACGTTTCGTCGCGAAGGGCGTTCCACCTGTACATCGGAGTTCCCGGGTCGAGCTTTATCGCAATCGCGTCGAGGCGCTCGACACGTCGCGGCAGTGGGACCCCAAAGAGTTGCGGACACTCTGGACAGCAAATGGCTCTGAGGGGGAACAACGATGAGCGAATATACCGGCGTTCGAGGAACCGTGTGGTTCCGCGCGTTTACTGGACACGCATCACCCATGCCTGGCGACCCTAAATCTGTACTTACAGCGGATGCACCGCTTGGCAACGACCACGCAAGATTCCTCTGTGTTGTTCCCGATTCGCATGCACGCTTTCCTTGTGCCCGGCACGGCGAAGTAGGACTCGAGGAGGCCTATACGCTCGCCACGCGTGTCCGTGAAGTCATCGAGCACGATAAGAACGCTGTCAAGCGGCCAATCGTCGCTATCGTCGATGTCAAGAGCCAAGCTTACGGGCGACGGGAAGAGACAGCTGCCATCTTTCTTGCGGCGGCAGCTGCAGCGGACGCGTACGGCTCGGCGCGACTCGCAGGTCACCCCGTAGTCTCGCTGGTAGTTGGACAGGCCCTCTCGGGCGCTTTTCTCACTCACGGCTACCAGGCCAATCGAATTCTGGCGTTCGACGACGAGGGCGTCATGATCCACGCCATGCACAAGGAAGCGGCGGCACGGATTACGCTGCGGTCCGTGGCGGAACTTGAGAAGCTCGCGAGGGAGATAACTCCCATGTCTTACAACATCCGCGATTACGCGAAGCTCGGCCTCCTCCACAAACTGCTTCACGTCGAAAATCCAGAACGGCCTTCACAGCAGGAGATTCGTAACGTACGGGCCGAACTGGTTGCAGCCATCGTAGATGCCCGCAGTAGCCCGGTCGATCTTCGCAATCGACTCGAATCCACGGGCGCGCGCGAAATGCGAAAAGCTTCCATTCTGGTTCGCGCCAAGCTCGAAGCGGAGTGGCTGGAACAATAGGGTATCCAAGATGATCCAGGTTCTGGCCAACTCCCTCGTGCCGATCTTTGTAGGCCTGTTGTTTGGGTATGCGGCCGGCCTGCGTAAGACAGTCGATAATAAGGACGTAAGAAGCCTCACCGCCTTCCTCATGACGTTCGCGCTTCCTTGTTCTTTGCTTGTCACCATTGCACGCACACCGCGTGAGTTGTTGTGGGGTCAAGCCAAAACGGCCGCAGCGCTTGCAATTGTCTATGTGGCCATGTTTGTTGCGACCTACTATGCCTCGCGAAATCTTCGTAAGGACACTGCTGCGAACAGTGCGGTTTTGGCGCTAACGCTTGGATTCCCTAATGCAGCCGGAGTAGGTATACCGCTCCTCCTGGCTGTTTACGGTCCCAAAGCCTCCATCACCGTCGCCATCGCCCTCGCCGTAGGCGCGATTACTATCACGCCGATCACCCTTGCGATTCTGGAAAGCGGAACGAATCGGGACAGGACACTCTCTCATGGGGCTCGCATCCGCGTATCACTGTGGAAAGCTCTCCGTAAACCCGTATTCTGGGTACCCATGCTCGGTGTTCTAGTCGCCATCATTAAGTTCCAAATGCCAATCTTTGTTGATAAGAGCCTGACCATTCTCGGTAGCGCGACTGAAGGCACCGCATTGTTTGTGACAGGCCTCGTCGCGTCCGCGCAGCGTTTTCACCTGAACTGGGCTTTGGGCTGGGCTGCTTTAGGCAAAAATGTGATGCAGCCGGCCCTCTCCCTTGCTGTGGCGCTACTGTTGCGTATGCCAGTGGATCAAACTAGATACCTAGTCTTGTTGAGTGCCATTTCGTGCGGCTTCTTCGGCATCCTTTTCGGCGAAGGTTTCGACGCAACTCCAGAGGTTGCAAGCTCCAGCCTCATTGCGAGCACTGTGCTTAGTCTGTTCACACTGGCGGGATGGATCATTCTTCTCAGCCACCTGCACTAGGACATCCTATGTTTCACTGCGAAGCTCATCCTGTTCGAACGCATGATTTGTTAGAAGTAGATGCGAAACAGCTGATCACTGCCCATGCGACTATTCCCAAATGGGCAGAAGAGCATTTGCATGAGGTTCCGTTTGTAGTTGTTCGCCGTGGTCCTCGAACACGGCACAAAATTCCGATCGGCGTTCGTGGATGCGAAAGGAATCAGCGATGGGCCTCGTTCTGTAGTTCCGGGATACTCATAAATATCGTCACACCCCCGCAACTATTAGGGCATGCGGTTCCTGCCCAACGAGACAGTGCCATACCTGCTCTTCGCGCCCTGCAGCTTCTCAAGAACCGCTGGATCGGTCTGGATCATGACTGGGGTCCTGGAGGCAGCGTTGGTTTCGAGCTTGCAACGGGCAAGCACACAGCAAGGGCAGGAAGCGACCTAGACATCGTTCTCTATGCAGAAAGGCGCGTGCCGGTAGACGAGGCCAAGTGGCTCTACGCGCGCGCGATGGATCTTCCTTCTCTCGTTGACATTCGCGTGGAGACACCTGTATGCGGCTTCTCATTGCGGGAATACGCTCGCGCGAGTCCCGCGGCTATTCTTTTGCGCACATCGAGCGGAGTTGCCTTCGGGAGCGATCCATGGTGCCAAGAACTCGGAATCGTCGACCCAGGTCACACCGCCGCACGAAGACTATGAGCGTGGCATTTCTGTTCCCCGGACAAGGATCCCAAGTTCCAGGCATGCTGCACGCCTTGCCGGACCATGCGGCCGTTGCGCGAACGCTCAACGAGGTGACCGAATGCCTCGGACAAAATGTCCTAGAGCTCGATTCTGTGGAGGCCTTGCAGTCAACGGTCTCCGTCCAACTGGCGTTACTGGCGTCGGGCGTCGCTGTGGCGCGTGCTCTCATTGAAGACGGGGTCGAGCCTGAAGCGGTTACCGGCATCTCGGCTGGAGCCTTCTCCGCCGCAGTCACGGCCGACGTTCTGAACCTGGCCGATGGGGTTAACCTCGTAAGACAGCGAGCCGAAATGATGGTAGAGCTTTATCCCGCGGGCTATGGTCTCGCCGCCATAGTTGGGTTAACTGAGAAACAAGTATCCATACTGGTCAAAGAAGTCTATGCGGAGCAAAACCCGGTATATGTGGCTAATATCAACGCTCCTCGACAGATCGTCATCTCTGGTGCGAATGATGCCATAAGCGAGGTGTTGGAAGCTGCGCTCAAAAGCGGTGCCCGTAAGGCAGCACGCCTCGATGTGTCCGAACCATCGCATTGTCCTCTGCTTGCACCCGTAGCAGATGCCTTAAGAAAAAGCTTGCAGAAAACACATTTGCAAAATCCGAAGATGCTTTACGTTGGCAACGTGACCGGAAGAGCATTGCGAAGCGCGAATGCTATCGCCGAGGACTTGGCAACGAACATTGCTCACGGTGTTCGCTGGCACGACGCGACCACCGTCGTAGAGGAATTAGGATGCCGCCTGTTCCTCGAGATGCCGCCGAGCCATGTTCTAAGTGAACTTGCCCGGCAGGCGTTCCCGGACGTCAGGACTGTTCCCGTGGTTGAGACTTCGCTTGAGCATGTTGCAAGGCTAGCTGGGCAACTCTAAAAAGCCTGGCTGGGCACAAGTGGCCAGAACCGATCGACGAGATAGTTGTGGCTTCGGCATCGGACTGAAGTTGGGAAAACGTTCAAGAAATTCTGGCGCTAGTGCATAAAAACGTGCATAAGAGGACGCTGGCCGTGGTTGCGATCAGCGTCCTCTTTCTTGGGGGATTAAGACAGGCTCGGCGCAAGTTCGCGAACGAGCACTATGCGGGCTGTGAGTCTGCCAACCCAAAACAACGCGTCTAACGGTTAATTCGCCAGATACGCCGCCACCACGATCCCGTCGTTGCCAGTTGCCTCGATGGCAAGAATGTCTTCGTTAGTGGCGATCAGCAGACGCGTGCTATGTCTGATCGTGGGCCATGGTGAGAAGGTACCTTCGCGGGGATTGGTGGTTGTCGGCAAGATGTATCGGGTGAGTAAAGTTTGAGTAATAAAACTCTTTTCGGTCCAGGTTTGCCAGCTTGCGAACCGCACACTGGGCGTCTCGACTCACCGAACGAAGACGGTAATTTGGACATCAACATTGCCTTTGATCGCGTTCGAGTAAGGGCAAATGGCGTGGGCGCCCGCGACGAGTTGTCCCGCCGTCTTCTGGTCAACGCCGGCGATGGTCACGGCAAGCGCGGCGGACAGCACGAACGCACCCGGGTCGTTGCGGCTGAGGCCGATCTCGGCGACAACTTCGACGTCGTCATCCGTGAATTGGTGACGAGCCTCACGGCTAACGCGCAAGAGCGCATTCTCAAAGCAAGCGGCATAGCCTCCGGCAAAGAGTTGCTCTGGGTTGGTCGCATCGCCTTTGCCTCCCAGCGTTCGGGGCAGGGCCAGTTTTAGATCGAGCAGGCCATCGTCGCTGCGGATCGACCCGCTACGGCCTCCGGTAGCAGTGACTTTTGTCGAATACATAGCGTTTGGCACTGTCTTCTCCTTGTCGCCGCGTCAAATTGTTGGGCCTATTCGGCGATCCATGATGTGCTCTTGGCGATGACGAGCACAAAGGCGATCGAGGTTACATGTTCCTCTACCGCCTGCGATGCAACGTCGTTCCATCAGAACTCCAGCTTTCCTTCGGTCTGCAGAGGTGACCGCGCGGCCACGCGTCGGCGATCGCAAAGCTTTTCTTCCAGAACCTCGGTTGGACAAAAGGAGGACCCGAACTTCGAGGCAGAGACGAGAGGCGGACCATCCCCTGTTCATGCTGCCGCTCGATCCGTCTTTTTCAGAAATTCGAGAAGATCGGCATTCACCTTGTCCGCCAGCGTGGTGCACATCCCGTGTGGCGCGCCCGGATAGACCTTCAAAGTGGAGTTTTTGATGAGTTTCGCAGACAGAAGCGCCGAATCTTCAATAGGCACGATCTGGTCGGCATCCCCATGCAGGATCAAGGTTGGCACATCGATGTTCTTGAGATCTTCCGTGAAGTCGGTTTCGGAAAAGGCTTCGATGCAGTTGTATGCTCCAACAATCGACACCTGCATTCCTTGCAGCCAGAATGAGTCCCTAACACCTTGCGAAATCTTGGCATCGGGTTTGTTGTATCCATAAAAGGGGATGGTAAGGTCCTTGAAGAATTGCGAGCGATCCGCAGTCACGCCAGCCCGAATGCCGTCGAACACAGACAATGGAAGGCCGCCAGGATTTGTTTCGGTTTTCAGCATAAGGGGCGGGACCGCGCCGATCAGAACGGCTTTCGATACTCGTTTGGTTCCGTGCCGGCCAATGTAACGCACGACCTCACCGCCGCCTGTGGAATGGCCGACCAGAGTCACGTTCTTCAGATCCAGCTGGTCGAGCAGCGCTCCGAGATCATCGGCGTATGTGTCCATGTTGTTGCCCTCCCAGGGCTGGCTCGAACGTCCATGGCCGCGTCGGTCGTGGGCAATGACGCGATAACCGTTCTGTCCCAGGAATAGCATCTGTAAATCCCAGGCGTCTGCGTTCAACGGCCATCCATGCGAAAAGACGACCGTCGGCCCTGTGCCCCAATCTTTGTAATAGATCGTAGTCCCATCTTTGGTTGTGATTGTATTCATCTGAGTTTCTCCCTGGTTTTTTCTCCGCGGAGCTGGATCGCTCGCAGGCTTGGATTGACCGGCGAAAGCCGATATGGGGAGTCCCGTAACGGCCACCAACGCGGCACTGCCGATTAGAACGTCGCGACGCGAGATATCAAACTTGGTCTGACGCGACATTTCTGACTTATCCTTCGTGGGGTAGGCTTCCGTGGTCAGTGGGTTCTCCTTTACGTTGGGCAAATTAGGCGAACTGTCAGACCTCAAACTTCCTTGGCTGGACCGTTCGCGTCACCTTGATTTCCAGCTGAGCGGGCTCACCAGAGGTCCTCGCCGTCATAGTGCAGGCTCAATGGATCTAATGGCTGACACTTACGCCGTGACTCCTAGACGAGCCATTCGCAGTCCATGGCCGCGCGGAAAAAGCGCGGCGAGGTCTGGAAGTCGGCGCAAAGCTTTCATTCGCGCTTGTGCTACTCGGTTCATGCTGCATCCCATCAACAGCGCGCAGTCCCAATTTGAATACCGCTCCAAAATCGACATGACAAAAACGAAGCGCTCTAAAGCAGCCAGTTTGGTCACGCTATCGATTTGGCATTCTCTTTGTGCCTCGCGTTGCCCTGCGCTCCAGAGCTCCCGTCTTTGACCGTTTCCAGCTAACGCAGGCGAAACAATCTTGATCGCGTTCTCGATTAGCCTTCGCTTTATCCAGGATCGAACCCATTCCTTGAACACCGCCGGTTCTTTGAAAGCTTCCTCGACTGCCGATAGAAAGCACTGCTCAGACTCCTCGTGATTTGCTGTCAGTAAAAATGCGAGCAGATACAAGTGTTTCGTGTCG
>DATNMU010000394.1:0-10938 GCA_035602195.1 Candidatus Acidiferrum sp. | reverse complement strand
TGCGCCCAAGGCAGGTGCGCTACCAGGCTGCGCTACGCCCCGACATGACTAGCAGAATTGATTCTAAAGTACTTTCCGACTTTATGACCACTGCGAATCGCGATTTCTGGCCTCGACCGTGCCAAACCGTGCAAAAATCGCCCCTCACTGCACGGTGACCGTGCCAGAATGCGCTTCTGGCGACCGCGGAAGCTTCGAGCGCCAAAGGTGTCGATGCTAGCGGAAGAGCCTTGAAACTAACTTGCACATTGTGCTAGCGTTGCGCTCCAAGTGCAGGCTTGGGCGGGGCTTTCGTCACAAAATCCGGACTCGGTTTTTTGCGATTCACAAGACGTATGCAAACCTGGCGCTGAGCTTCGCCAAAGAGCGTTGGAAGCGGCAGCGATGTCAGAAACATTTTCCACCGAACTGATACCGGCGGCAGATCGCATCGAGGCGTGGGAATGGAACGCGCGCCGATTTTCCGGGGATTGTCGATTTCACTTTCCCAGCCGCCGCAGGTTCTACGAAATCCTGCCGTTGGTCGAAATTCAGCACCGTATCGGACAGGCGTGCGTTGAAGCTTCCGGCAATAGATTTGATGGGCGCAAGCGAATTGTTTAATTCATGACCAGGCGCCCCATTTCAGATATCACTTCAAACCCTCTCAGAGCGTAGCGATTTCGTTACCACCCTTTCGAAGACTCCTCCAGCCCGCCTTGGCTAAGGACTCCACAGAAGCAATGGCCGAGTTAATGGGAAACGACGGGACGCGCTATAATTTTGGCTTGCTTATGCCGAGCCTGCGGTATGCGTTGGTCGCGTATATAAAGAGTCCGGTGGGAGAGTTTGTGGAGAAGCTGCGGCGGGAGCTGCATCCCGAACTGCCGCATCTCGCTGCCCACCTTACGCTTCTGCCGCCTAGGCTGCTGCAGGGGACCGAAGCCGCGGCGTTGCAGGGACTGGCGCGGGTTTGCGGGCAGGTTGAGCCTTTTGAAGTGGTGCTTGGCGACATAGAAACTTTTATTCCGACCACACCCACAGTTTACATTCGGGTGGCGCATGGGGCGTCACGGCTGCAGGAATTGCACCATCAACTGAATAAAGAGGTGCTGCCTTTTGCGGAAGAGTGGCCTTACATTCCTCATCTTACGATCGTAAAGATGGCTACGGAAGAAGCGGCGAAAGAAGCTTTGAAGGTTGCGCGTGAGCGCTGGCGGCAATATCCCGGAAGCCGCCGGATTTTGCTGGACCGGCTTACGTTCGTGCGAGAAGACGCGCAGAATTGCTGGGTTGATCTGGCTCCGGTCCCGCTCGGCGGCAGCCTGGTTGCACCGTAGAGCCTCTAGACTGGACTATAGTCGACCTCAAGAAATAGTCACAACGAGACGCTTATGTGGAGACAGCCGTCCGCGGTTGTCCAGGCGAGGGAAGCTCGAAGGTTCTTTGTCGCGGCAGGAAAGTTTTCGCCTGGCGAGGACGTTCTCTGAAACATTGTCTGCGACAAGAATAATGAGGAAACCTATCATGGATAAAAATATTGTGCGCTTCACTGTTGATCTCGCTATCAACCCCAGCAAGTTCAACCAGTTCGATCGCATCGCTCAGGAAATGATTGCCGGCACGCTCAAGGAAGCGGGCGCCTTGGGCTACGAATGGTTCCTTAGCTCCGATCGCAAGCGTTGCCTGCTCCTCGAAACCTACGCGGATGCAAGTGCCGTTCTGGCGCACATGAAGGGGCTGGCTGTCGGACTGGTGCCTAAGCTGCTCGATACGTCGAGCATCAACAGCTTCGAAGTCTATGGAGATCCCGGGCCGGAAGCCGCAAAGATGCTCACAGGCATCGGGGCTGAAATCTTTCCGCTCTGGCACGGACTAGGACGCTAATTTCGAACCACCGGGCTGGAAGCTTCCAGTTCCATGCGCCGCTGCCTCCAATCTCTGGTAACCCACCTGGATTACCGGCCTATTACGTTACCCCGCGCCAGTTGAGTATGGCCCCTGGTACATTTCCCTCCCGTGCATTGCGAAGGCCTTGGCAGCACTGTAAATAAAAGACAGGGAATGTGTTGAATCTCGCGCCATAGGCCGCTTGGGGCGCCGCTTTCAGCCATGCCGGAGGGCATAGCATGCAGATCGGGGTTTACGGTTCGGGTTATCTGGGAACGGTAATTTCGGCATGTTTGGCGGATTTTGGCACTCCCGTTTCCTGTTGTCACCCTGACCGCTCGCGCATGGTCGAGATGGCCCAAGGGAACATTCCATTCTTCGAAAAAAATCTGAAAGAAGTGATCAGGCGAAATGTAAGAGCAGGGCGGCTCGCCTATTCCACCGACATTGAATCGTTTGCGCGCAAGACGCAAGTTATTTTTCTGGCGGAAGATAGTGCGGAAAATCTGACAGACGTAGTGATGCGGATTGCGCGGCTGGCGGCGAAGCCTCCGATTCTGACGATTGTGACGCCGGTGGCGGTGGGTACGGCGGCGGCCCTGGAAAAATCTTTGAAAGATGCGGGGCTGCAGGGGACGATTGTTTCGCAGCCCATGTTTTTTACCGACGGTTGCGCAGTGGAAGATTTTAACTGGCCGGACCGGCTGATTCTGGGATCGAACTCCAACGAAGCGGTGCATGCGCTGAAGCAGATTTACCATCCGCTGGTGATGCGCGGGGTGCCGGTGATTGTGACCAACCAGGCGACGGCTGAGCTGGTGCGCGAAGCGGGTACGGCGTTTGTGGCGACGAAAATTTCTTTTATCAATGAAGTTGCGGCGCTGTGCGAGCGCGTAGGCGCGGACGCAGTGAGCCTGGCTCTGGCGCTTGGACTGGATAAGAAAATCGCTCCGCGGTGCCTGCAGCCGGGAGCCGGAATGGGCGGCGTGTTTGCGGAATCTGATATGGATTCGCTGGCGCAGTTGGCGCTCGCCAATGGCGTTCCTCTGAAGGTGTTGAGCGCGGCGCGCGATGTGAACCATTCTCTTGCCGATCACCTGGTAGAAAAAATTGCGCACGCTTTGAAGTCGGTCGAGAACAAAGATGTGGGGATTCTTGGGCTCGCGTTTAAGCCGAACACGAACTCAGTGGCAGGATCGTCGGCGATACGGCTGGCGGAGGCACTCGTGGCAAAAGGCGCGCGAGTGCGGGCTTACGATCCGGTGGCGCTCGGCGAGGCGAAAATGCGGCTGAATGGATCAGTGCGATATTGCGAAACAGCTTATGCGGCGGCGGAGGGTATGGATGCGCTGGTGGTGGGCACGGGCTGGCCGGAATTTCGAGTGCTCGATTTTGACCGCATCAAGCAACTGCTAAAGAAGCCAATTATTGTTGATACAAAGAATCTGCTGGATTCAGTGCGCCTGCGGGCGATGGGATTTGAGTATGTAGGAGTGGGTAGAGGGTAGCCGACCGCTTTTGAGTTACCAGTCAAGCGTAGATCTCATAGCTGGATTCGTTTGCCTTCCATGACGGAGAAGCTGTTCCCACATGATTCTCGCCACACGACACTTTGCTGCGCCACGTGATCCTGCCCCTGCGGTTGTATAATCACTTTGGCGGTGGGAATAGCTCAACTGGCAGAGCACCGGACTGTGGCTCCGACGGTTGCGGGTTCGATTCCCGTTTCCCACCCCAGATTTCTTCTTTCCCGCCTCCACCATCCTGCACCCAGAGACGGCGGCAACAGTTATGTGCTGCTAGGCGATAACGCCACTGGTTGGTTTCTTCGCACGATATTTTCAATTAAGGACACTACTCGGATCACCTCGGCAGGCTGTTCCCCCATGGAACGTTAAGGCCGTCCCTACTGAGTGCGACCGCAAAACTGAGCCACGGACTGAGATTTGTGGTATACCGTTGAGCACGGAATTTCGGCTGTCGGTTTTCAAGTTGGATTAGACGCGAATGAAGCGCATTTTTCATCCCTTTCGGAGTGCCGCCGCACGGCAGCTTGGGCCGCTGGAGCAGCGGCTGCTGGACGGGCTGTGGGACCAGGGAAGTTCGACGGTCCGAGAACTACTCGAAAGCGGCTGCCCGGAGCTTGCCTACACTACGGTGATGACTACGCTGGACCGGCTCTACAAGAAGGGATTGCTGACACGATCGGAAGAGGGTAGGGCGTTCCGCTATGCACCGCGGCTAGGCCGCGAAGAATTTCAGCGCGAGGCGGCAGGGCATGCCTTGCGTCAACTGCTAGATGCGGGTTCGGCTAGGGCTTTGCCGCTTTCTTTTCTGGTCGACTTTTTGGGAGAGAAGGACGCGCAATTGCTGGATGACTTGGGAAAATTGGTGGAACTCAAGCGGCGCGAACTGGGCCAAAAAAATTCGGCCCCATAAGGAGAGAGACTGATGTTCGCGGTGCGCGGGACATTGGTCTGTTTGTCCATCTTCGCGTTGCTCTACAGCCTGCTGTCGCTGGCTGTTTGTGGCTTGTGGCGCCGGGTAGCGGTTTGCGGCCGGCGACATGCGCAGCAGCGGTGCGCGGACTTTTTATTTGCCTTGCGAATAGTTCCCTTCGCTGTGGCTGCGGGCGTGACGCTGTGTTTGGCCGTGCCATCTTTTCTGATGCTGGAGCCTCGCGCGACCCGAGAATCTACCGGAGCGTTGCCATTGGAGCTGGGCATGTGCGGAATCGCAGTGATTCTAGCGGGACTGTGGAACGCGACGACGGCTTGGATGCGAGCTTCACGAATGCTTGCAGGGTGGTCGCGCGACGCGACAGTGATCTGTTCTAGTCCGCTCGATGCCAAGAGGACGGTTCCGGTGCTGCGCACCTTTGCTGGTGCGCCGCCGCTTACAGCAGCGGGCATTCTGCGGCCGACGGTGTGGTTGTCGCATGAGGCGGAACGTGTGCTGACCGCGCGGGAGTTGCGGAGTGCCCTGAAGCACGAATCGATGCATGTGTTGCGGCGCGATAATCTGCGAAAGCTGCTGATGCGAGCTGTTGCATTTCCCGGGATGAGCGGACTGGAAAAAGCGTGGCGCGAAACCGCGGAGATGGCTGCCGATGATGCGGCAGTCGCGAGTGCATCCGAAGCGCTGGATCTGGCCTCTGCGGTGATCAAGTTATCGCGGCTGGCATCGCTGCAGCCGCCGGGCGAACTGACAACGGCTTTGGTGCACAGCCCGGCGGAATCGGTGAATGCGCGCGTGGAACGGTTGATCGCTTGGAAGGAACGGCAGCATCGAGAAGGTACGCTTTCCATAGGTTATGCGTTGTGTGCCGCCGCTGTCGCCATTGCTTCCCTGGCCGCGACTTATGGCGCTCTGCTGATTCGCATGCACGCTGCGACCGAGTGGCTGGTGCGGTAGATTCTTAAGACCTTCGAAACACCCGGAGTGTTAGAAAGCGTTTTAAGCAGCCCGACGCGTTGGTTCCGGCACGTTCTTTTCTAGCGAGCTTTTTGTAACGACGCGCTCGATCTCAGCATTGATTTCCCCTCCCACCAGAAACGCCAGGCCTGTGACGTAAAGCCATACCAGAAGAATCATCAACGCGCCCAGCGACGCGTAGGTGGCCGTGTAGGTGTTGAAGAAATGCAGGTAGAGGCGAAATCCCCCCGAAGCAGCTAACCACAGGATAGCGCCGAAAATGGAACCGGGAATGCCCCAATTCCATCGCCGCATGGGGAAGCTTGGCCCGAAGTAATAGACCAACCAGAACGAGACAATTGCGAAGACCGCGGCAGCAGTCCACTGCATCGCCTTCCAGACGATGACCACCGTGGCGCCGAGATTGAGCTTCATCCCGATCCAGTCCACCAGTTGTCCACCCGCCAGCAGAATGAACAATGCAGCGAGAAGGAGCATGGAAATTGCTACGGTCAAGGCGAGCGCGATAGCTCGTGTCTTCAACCAGGAGCGGGTTTCGCGCACATGGTAGATCAAATTCAGGGTGGAAATCATTGAGCTGATTCCGCCCGAACCGAACCAGAGGGCGAGCACGATACCAAACGTAAGTTTTCCCCCGCTGGAGCTTTTGGCGAGTTCCATGGTGGTGTCGTTCAACAACTGGAAGGCGGAGGGCGGCAGGAAGTCCGCGAAATAAGATAGAAGACTGGTTTGCAGCTCGGAGCTGCGAGAGGCGAACAATCCAAACAATGCGAGCATAAACAACAACAGGGGAAATAAGGCGAGAAGGAAGTTGAAGGCTAAACCGGAGGCGTAATCGAGCAGGTCTCCTGCGGCGGCGTCGTGCACCACCCTTTTCGCGAGTTGCCAAAGAGTGAGGCCACCTAGTTTCGAAATCGAGAGGGCGTTTTGCCAGGGTGGGAAGCTGGAGGGTGCCATGGTTTCGCCTTCTGACGAGTGGTAGCGACAGCTTGGATGCAGTATGGGGGCGCATGGTCCAATGTGAGCAAAGATTTCCCGTTGAAAATGGCAAAAAGGTGGGGCAGCCGGGGGCGGATAGGCTGCTTTTATTAGGAACATTTCACTAGTAAAGGGCAGGAGCGAGTGTGTTCGAAATCGAACTATTGCCGATGGATAAGCGATGATAAAAATTTTGCTGGCGGAGGATAGTAAGTTTCTAAGATTGGCGACAGAACGCGCCCTGGCGCGCGCCGGTTATGACGTGTGCAGCGCGGCCGACGGCGAAGAAGCGGTGCGGCTGGCGCGCGAGAAATTGCCGGACCTGATTCTGCTGGATATGTTATTGCCCAAGATGAGCGGGCCCGATGTACTGGCGGCTCTGCAAAAAGAGAGTTCGACGAAGAGAATTCCGGTGGTGGTCATGACGGCGATGTCGAAGGCAAACGCCGCGCGTTTGCGGGACGAAGGGGCGTTCGGATTTCTGGAGAAGTCTGATCTGGAGTTGGATAAAGGGTCGCAGAGAATATTAGCTGCCGTGCGCGAAATTCTTAAGAAAATCTCTTCCGAGCGAGTGTCGCCTGCGAGCGCCTGAGAAAGTCCCGTCAGCGAATTGGAACTTGGACTGCAGTTTGTGGCGCCGGCTTCATGCCGGTGGCATCGAAAAAGTAGGTTTTAACTTCTCCCGCGTTACCCTCTGCGGGAAATTCCTTGCCGTTCAATTGGAAACTGACTCCGGCCGCGTTCCCCACTTTGATGGTCACATCGTGTGCCGCGCGGATTGAAGTGTGGGCGGGGGCAATTAGAGTTTCGTGAGTCTCGGGTTTGCCGTCGGCAATAATGGATATCCAGGTCGTCTGGTCGGCGCGGATCAAGAGTGTGAACGTTGGCGCTGGTTTTATAGCGGTGGAGGCAGCCGGAACGTTCGTGACTGCCGGACCTGCGGGCGAAAGATTGGGCGAGGGAGTCGAGGCGGCGGTCGAAGTAGGAGTTTCACTCGATGGCTTCCCGGACGCCAACTGCGTTTTGGGCGAAGACTTCTCAGGAGATGGTTTGGCGGGGGACGAGGCAACTGTGACTTTTGGCGAAATCGGAGAAGGCGAAGTGGCAGCAGAAGTCACCGCGGGCGCCAGCGTTGGCGGAACAGGTGAGGATGCCGCGGAACTGGCTGAGGCTTGGGGAATTGAGGGCTCGTGACGGCGGCGAGAAATCCAAACTGCCAAGGCTGCGATGATGAGCAGCGCAGCCGTTGCCAATTTTATTCTGGAAATGCCCGCCGAATGGCCGTTGGCGGACTTATTGGTTTCCTCGAGTATTTCCGCGCCTGGGGCGAGAGTGATGAAACCGGACATGGAAGGGGATCTGTCCATCTGGCGATTGTCATCGTGCGCAGCGTGGTGTCGATGATCCTCTATTTCGCTATGTTCGTGAGAGCGAGATGCAATGGGAATGTGGTGCTGGGAAATATTCTGCTTTTGGATGTCCTCAGTATGTTGGGCGACGCCCGCTGCCAGAGGCGCATCGAGGTTGCCAGCATGACTTGGCTGCTCAGTCTTGTTCAGAGCAGGCTGCTTCTGATCGCGGTCCTGGCTGCGGCGAACTTCGTTGCGGCGTTCTTGTTTGCGGCGATCCTCGGTTGTCAGATCCTTGCCGTTACCCTTCGCCATTCCTGCCGGATGATCGCTGGCGGGTAAGATGTGGTGTCGCGAATCCAGCGGCGTGGACGACCGAGACTTGCCTGCCGTTGAGCGGAAGTCAGGCAGAATCGGCTGTGATTGGACCTGGCTTTCGCGCAACGCGGCCAGATATTCGGTTACGGTTTCTTCTTCATCCAGGCCCACCTGGCGCGCGTACGCGCGCACAAAACCTTTATTGAAAACTCCACCCGGAAGCTGGTCGAAGTGTTCGTCTTCAAGAGCGCGCAACATGCGCGTGCTGATTTTGGTGGTGTTTGAAATAGCCTCGAGCGCGAGCCCGCGCTGCTCGCGCTGGTGGCGAAGTTTTTCTCCGAACGCTCCCACGGTTAGCTCCAGCAGGCGTGGTTATACTCCGCCTGCACGCAGACTAAATCAATCATAGGCGAAAGCGGGGCCATATGCCAGAAGTGGGGTGGACCAAGGGGTTACCTGAGTTCGAGGGGAGGGTTTAAGCCCTCATCTGGTTTTTACTAGGGCAGTTGAAATCTTGAACACAGAGGACCCGGGAACACAGGGTAGGGCGATCAGGAGAGGTGAGGAAAGGACCCAATACTTTGAGATGCTCTATTCTTTTCACTTCTCTTATCCTTTTCTTATTCTTTCTGGGGATTTTCTCGCAGCGCGATGGTGAAACTTGCCTTGCATGTCTTGGCGGGATCGTCAAAGGCTGAGCCTTCGCGCTTGCCTTCGAAGGCCTGGAAGAAGAGTCCCTGCTTGGTTTTTTCCGGGAGGCCCGTGAAGCGGGCTTGTCCGGCGGCATTGGTGCCGACCTGAAGGTCCAATTTGTGGGCGTTTAAAAAGCCATAAGCAATGTGGACTTGGATGGTGGCGGCGTAGATGGGCGCATTGGCAGCATCGGCGATGATGAAGTCGGCGGTGCACGGGCCGAGGCCGCCATCGATTACGGGAACCGATTTGGGGTCGGCTTGAGCTTGAATATGGGGCATGCAGATGGCGAGGGAAAGGGCTATTAAACTAGCGATCTTGAGGCTGTGCATGATGTTAAAGAATACATCACCCACTAGGGCCACGAAGCAACACTAAGGTCGCGGGTGGCGGAATTTGCGACCCTTCCTAAATTTAGCATGGCATTGGCTTTAGGGGTTCCGGTTACCAAGGTTCGTTGCTCGGGTGACTGGGCAGCCCTATAATTTTTGTAACCGTTACTCCGTCCATCCGAAGCGAAGAACTGAGGTCAGCGAAGCAGGCATGTCCGAGGGCACCGGTACTCAACTCACGCGCCACACCCAGGAAGTCACCATCTTCCACGATGTGGCCAAGGCGCTGACTTCGTCGCTGGACCTCGACTCCATTCTGCAGACCATTATGGACAAGATGGCGGAATATTTTCGTCCGGATACATGGTCGTTGCTGATGGTGGACGAGCTGCACGACGAGTTGTATTTCGCCATTGCCGTGGGAGATGCGGCGGAGGCGCTGAAAAATGTCCGGCTGAAAATGGGCGAGGGGATTGCCGGTTGGGTTGCGAAGCACGGGGAGCAGGTGATCTCGGCGGATGTCGAGAATGATCCTCGATTTGCCAAGCGCATCGATGAAACCACCCAGTGGGAGACACGGTCGGTAATCTGCGTGCCTTTGCGGTCGAGGCTGCGAGTGCTGGGCGTGATCCAGTTGGTGAATGTGGATCTGGCGCAGTTCAACGAGCAGGAAGTTTTCTTTCTGCAGGCGCTGTGCGACTACGCGGCCATCGCCATTGAGAATGCGCGCTGGGTGGAAAAAATTCAGGAGTTGACGATCACCGACGACTGCACAGGCCTTTATAACGCGCGACACTTGTACAAAACGCTGGATACCGAGGTTTACCGTTCGTCGCGATTTGGATATGAGTTTAGCGTGCTGTTCATCGATCTCGATCATTTCAAATCGGTTAACGATACACACGGACATTTGATTGGGAGCAAGTTGCTGGCAGAAATTGGGTATCTAGTGAAGGCGCAGCTGCGGTTGATTGATTACGCGTTTCGGTACGGGGGCGATGAATTTGTGGTGTTGTTGCCACAGACGGGAAAAGATCAGGCACTGGTTGTGGCGAAAAGATTGCGCGATGGTCTACGTGAAAGCAATTTCTGCCGCGAAGAAGGATTAAATTTGAATGTGCGCGCGTCGATTGGGCTGGCTACCTATCCGCACGACGCGCGCGACACGCACGATATTATCCGGCAGGCCGACGAGATGATGTATCTGGTGAAGAACACGACCCGGGATAATATTGGGATTGCGCAGCGCGGAGTAATGAAGTAGAGATTGAGCGATTGAGTGGTCAGCTCACGAATGGTTAGGAAACGTTTTTTTTACTTTTTTCAGGATGGTTGAACGGCAAGGCGATTACGATTTTCTGCACCATCCTCCTTCCAGGCACTATTCTCCTTCCAAGACAGGCACAGTGAACAACATCATGTGATGCTATAATCAGTGCCTGGAGTATCTTATGAGAACAACGGTTGCGCTTGATGACGAACTCGTACGGGTAGCCCAGGAGTTCACCGGGTTAGCGGAGAAGACGGTGCTGATTCGCGAGGCACTCAAAGCCCTGATTGAGCGGGAAAGCGCCCGCAGGTTGGCCTCACTGGGGGGGACAATGCCTGAATTGAAGAGTGTCCCTCGCCGCAGGATGCGGCAGAATTGATTCTGGCGGATACATCCGTTTGGGTCGACCACCTCCGTTCCGGAAATGGAGAGATGCGCAAGCATCTTAACCAGGGGAACATTGTTATTCATCCGTTCATCATTGCGGAACTTGCCCTGGGATCGCTGCGGAAGCGCACCGAAACGCTTGCACTGTTGGACGTTTTACCTCATGTGCGAGTGGCGCAAGTGGGCGAGGTGCGGCAGATGATTGAAGCTCGTCGTTTGTACAGCCTTGGCATCGGACTGACCGACGCTCACCTGATGGCTTCTGTCTTTATCGATGCGCCTACGCTTTTGTGGACGAAAGATAAGC
>DATNMU010000393.1:0-4092 GCA_035602195.1 Candidatus Acidiferrum sp. | reverse complement strand
CGGCAACCCCGTCTCCACTATGGTCACCTTCGAATTGTTTGCCCGGCCCATGCTCGAAGCGCTAGCGGGAATGTCGCTCGGTCCGCTTGCTTTTCTACATGCTCGCCTGAAATCCGAGATCAAAGTTAAGTCCGGCCTCACGCGGTTTCTGCCCGCCATATTTTCCGGTGAGTACGCCAACACTCAGGTAGAGTTGGTGCCCTGGCAGGGGTCGGGCGACATCGCCGCGCGCGTCCGCTCCAACTGTTACGTCGTCATCCCGCCCGACCGCGAGCAAATCGCTGCTGGCGAGTGGGTCGCAGTAATGCTAACCCGGTAGGGATATCACATCTCCAACGCATCCCCCATGTAAGATAGAGATTCCGCATGGCGAAAAAGCTCTCCCATTACGATGATGCCGGCCATGCCCGCATGGTAGACGTCTCGGCCAAAGTTCCGACGAAACGTGAGGCTGAAGCCAGCGCTTTCGTCCGCATGAGTCCCGCCGTATTGCAGGCGCTACCGAAAAATCCCAAGGGCGATCCGCTGGAAATCGCGCGCATTGCGGGAATTATGGCCGCTAAGCGCACGGCGGACTTGATCCCGATGTGCCACTCTCTGCCGCTCTCGCACGTTGATGTCGAACTCCGCCTGTGCGAAAATGGCGTCGCCATCAGCACAAAAGCGGTTACTACGGCGCAAACCGGCGTTGAAATGGAGGCCATGGTCGCAGCCAGTGTTTCCGCCCTGACGGTTTTTGATATGGTCAAGGGGATCGATAAGGGAACTGAGATTCGTGAGATTGTTTTAGAGCGGAAGAGTGGCGGCAAGAGCGGGGAGTACCAGCGCAAGAAGTGATTCATGGCAAACGACGTTAAGCTGCTTTTGGTCGATGACAATCCGATGGTGCTGGCGATGCTGCAGCAGGCGCTGACGGCATTCGCGCACGTTGTGCCAGCGGGTGACACTGCGGACGCTTTGCTCAAGGCGGTCGACGATCCTCCTGACTTGGTTGTCTGCGACTACCGAATGCCCGGCATGGATGGGCGGCAACTTGTGGAGAAATTGAAGAGCCGTCCGGCCACCGCGAATTTTTCCGCTGTTCTCATGGCCAGCCGGACTGACATTGATGAGCGTCTATCGCCCCAGGATGCTGCCGACGATTATCTTGTCAAACCATTCTTTTTAAAAGATGCGACGCGCCGCATCAAGCGCACCATTGACCGCATCGCGCTTGAGAAAATGGCGAAGACCGCACCCTCCGACGGCGTGGTGCGCGGGAACCTATCGCAGATGAACGTGATCGACCTGATGCAGTCGCTTGAGATGGGCCGCAAAAGCTGCCAGCTCAAACTCAATTATCAGGGCGACAAGTGCGAGGTCTTTTTCGTGGAAGGGCAGGTCAAGCACGCGACTTATGGCTCTTTGACCGGCGATGAAGCTGTCTTCAAAGTTCTGCGTTGGACCGGCGGCAATTTCGAATTGAACTTCGAAGGGAAAACCGATCAGGAAACGACCAAGCTCAATACCCAGGGTCTATTGATGGAGGGCTTGCGCCTGCTCGACGAATCGCAGCGCGAGGGCGGGGGAGAACCCGCGCAGGAAAGTGTAGCAAGCGCCGGAGCGGGTTCAAGCGCATCAGGCAGTGCAAGCACTTCGGGCGGCGAGCGAAGGGAAGAAGAGGAAGATGTCCTCCTCGATAACTGAAAAGTCAGCCGAAGGATCTGCGCCAGCTTTGCTGAGCGCCGCCGTCGTGACAGTCAGCGATTCTTGTGCTCGCGGCGAACGAAAAGATATTTCCGGGCCGGCTGTCGGCGAGCTTTTGAAAAAGCTCGGCTTCCGCGTGGCGGCGACGCGAATCGTGCAAGACGATTCCATGCAAATTCAGAATGCGCTCGTCCACCTCGCCTTGGAAGCGCGATTCATTGTGACCACTGGCGGAACCGGCATCGCTGAGCGCGACGTCACGCCGGAGGCGACTGAGGCGATCTGCGAGCGTTTGATCAGTGGCGTCGGCGAGCATATGCGGCTTGCGGGCGCGAAGAAAACTCCATTCGCGGCGCTCAGCCGCGGTGTCTGCGGAGTTCGCGGCAAGACTCTCATCCTGAATGTCCCGGGCAGTCCCAGCGGCGCGGTGGAATCTCTCGAGGCTGTGGCTGATCTGATTCCTCATGCCCTGAATTTATTGGATGGTAAGACCGAACACTCGTAAAGGTCGATACCGGCATCTCCCAGACGAGATCCCTCCGGGAAAATCCCACGCAAACTTCCTCGCCGGGAGTCCGAACCACTGCGCGTGGCGGTTCACGGCGTGTTGTTCCGGAGTCATTTCTTGGTAGCGTTTGCCGGGCCAGCTTTCTGTGCGGCGAGTTCTTGCGAGAGTTTGTGGGCGTTCATGGAGTGCTCGTGCGCCTGTTGACTGAGCTCGTGAGCGGTCCGATGGTCCCCTTTGCCGTGCGCGGTAGCGGCGGCGGCGTGGGCATGGGCGGCAAGGTTGTGGAGCTCGGCGGCTCGATTGTGCGTGCTCTGCGGCATGGCGTGCTCTCCGGAAACAAACGTGGGGCAATCGATAGATGCTATTCCTCGGATGTGTTCGAGTGCAAAAAAGAAAACTGGCACGAGGCTTCTTTTCCCAGCTCGCGGGAAGGTGGGCGGCGGATCAGGCTTGAAATTCGGAAGCTTCGGGGAAGCGAAGATTGCACTTGGCCAGTGCGAGAGTCAGAAGTTCCTCGATCTTGGTCTCTTCGCAACTGCGGGACATGGCCAGTTCGCTGACCAGGAGGTAGCGCGCGCGCTCCAACATCTTTTTTTCGCGGAAAGACAGCGGCTTGGCCTGGTGAAGGGCAATTAGGCTCTTGAGGACTCCGGCGACCTCGAACAGAGAACCGGTCCGCATGCGGTCGGAGTTTTCCTTGAAGCGGTCTTTCCAGTCGGAGGGGCTCAGGTCGTCGCTAACCGCCAGAAAATCCAGTATTTTTTGCACTTCGCCGTTGCGAACCACGCGGCGGATGCCCACGCTTCCCACATTGTTGCAGGGCACCATCACCTTGAGACTGCTGGCTTTAATGTTGAGCAGATAGAACTTTTCGATCGTGGCGCCGATGGACCGGCTGCTGATCTGTTCAATGATTCCCACGCCGTGGTTAGGGTAGACAACCTTGTCGCCGATGTGGAAGTTCAGGTCAGTAGTACTCATAAAAAGGCACCCGGTCGGCGGAGGGTCTATTGGGAATAGCCTTGACTACTACAAATAGATTATCCCGAAATGGGACGAAAAGCAAGGTCTGGTGCTGGGTTTGACAGGGTCAGAATGTATCAAGATGTTAACCGAACGGCGGCGCTTATAATCGCGGCGTGAACGTTTCTCGAGAAAAACCCGTCAGGGCGGCGGGACGGATCCTGGGGCTGGACGTGGGATCACGAAGGATTGGGATAGCGGTATCGGATCCTCTGGGGATTACCGCGCAGGGATTGGAAACCCTGCAACGCCGCAACAAACGGCAAGATTTGGCAGCGTTAGAGCGGGTAATTCGAGAATACTCCGTGCGCGAAATTGTGGTTGGCCTGCCGCTGCGGATGAGCGGCGCAGAGGGAACCCAATCGGAGAAAATGCAGGTTTTCGCCGAGGAGCTGCGCAAGCGGTTTCGCTTGCCGGTGCACTTGTGGGACGAACGGCTGACCTCGGCAGAGGCTAATCGACTGTTGCGGGAAACCGAATTGTCGATCGAAAAGCGCGCCAAAGCAGTGGACCGGATGGCGGCGATTTTGATTCTGCAGGGATGGATGGAAGGAAAGGAATCGCACCGACCGGCAACCAACGACTAACAACAGACGTTCCTACTTCCCCCGCATAGCTCTACGGTAAGCCGCCACATTGTCGTTGTGTTCTTCGATGGTGCGGGCGAAGCGGTGGTGACCGGCCGCATCGGCGACGAAGTAGTAGTAGTCGCTTTGGGCAGGGTGCATGGCCGCTTCCAGCGCGCTTTTGCCGGGATTGCCGATCGGACCGGGAGGTAGACCGGCGTGAGTGTAGGTATTGTAAGGCGAATTAAAGCGCATATCGTCGTGGTGAAGGGCGCCCGTGTAGGTTCCGGCTAAAAGTTCAGCATAGAT
>DATNMU010000392.1:0-4108 GCA_035602195.1 Candidatus Acidiferrum sp. | reverse complement strand
CCTGCCGCAGCTCTGCACGCAACTCGTCCAGACTCAAGACGCTCTTCGCCGCCTTATGCACACTCAGGAAGTACAGTCGCAGAATCGCGAAGACTGGGAGAAAGAAATCGATGACGATTCCGACGATGCCCTGAAGCGCGGCCTCGACATGGTGCGAGACTATGCCGGCGATAAACTTACCGATCATCTCCAGGAAATGATCAAGGGGCAGGATAAAGAGATAGAAAACTTGTATATAGAAATCTCGAACAAGAAAGGCTCCGAGGTCGGCGATCTGCAAAAGAAATTCGAGCAGCTCGATTTGAACAAAGCCCACCTGAAAGATGCTTTAAGGCGCGCCGAAATCGACAAGAAACATCTAAGCGAACTAGCTAACGAACGTGATTTTTTTGAGTGGACCCACAAGAACCCCGACGACCTGAAAGGCGCCATGGAGGGCGTTCAGCAGCTTGCCGACATGTTGCTCGGCGACCCTGCCGTCCAACATGCGCTGCGCCTCTCGCCCGAGTCTTCCTCGTTCATCAAGTCGGTCGGTTCCCTGATGGGTTCCGGCTATGACATCTACGCGGATTATCTGGGCGCACAACAGATCAAGCAGCTAAACCAGAACTCCGAACAGTTTCTCGAAGCCGTCAAAGCACTAAACCGGCGCATCCAATCGACCGTGACCCAACTTAACGTATACAGGGCGCAAACTCCCGAAGGTTACAACTGCACCGCGCCGTAGATCGCCGAGTAACAGTTACCCGACATCGAAATAAAAAAACGCAGTTTCTGTTTCTATCCAATCATCCGCGATGCGATTTCTTCCCCGAATGCCCGCCCGAAAAATGTCCTCCGCCTCCCCCGTGCGATTTTGCGTAATGAGGAGCCTTATACTTTGGCGCCTTCGGCTGCTTGAACGAGTGCGATTGGGACGATGACCCGTGACTCCACGAAGAACCGCCCCGTGAGGACGATCCCCGTCCAAACGAAGATCCACGCTCCGACGGCATGCGTGCGGACGAGAAGTGCTGTTGACTGTTGCCCCACGACCTGCTCGCGTAATTCCGGGATGATGCTCCGCTGTGCCCGCTTCCCGAGTTAGCGAACCCGTTGTAGCCTCGTCCAGTTTCAAGCGATCTCGCTCCTCCGAAAGAGCCGCGACGGCTTTCCGCAGAATTCGCGGCATATGAATCTCTTGCTCCGCGATAATCTCGCTGCATTCCTCGGTCGCCTGCTCGCGATGCCGTTAGGCCCGTCCTCTCGAATCCTCGGCCCGAGTTCATCCCTCCATTACCGTTGAAATGCCCCCGGTTGCCGCCTTGTTCCGCCCGGCTTCCGCCGCGGAAACTCTGGCCGCCATTAAATCCGTTTCGCGCGATCGTCTGTCGCCCTTCCGGACGGGAACCAATTCTCGAGCGGCTGCCAAAGTCTTGCCAGCCCCCGCCCTGATTCCCATACCCTCCGCCATGCCAACCTGCCGCCACGTTATTTCCATAGCGGCCGCCAAACTCGCGATTCCCACTGTGCGACCAAACACTTGTTCCTCGATCGCCGCCGCCGTAACCGTGAAATCCGAAATCGTTGAAGAACGAGTTGTTCACAAACAAGGTCTGCGCCAACCAACCCAGGGCCCATCCCCAGCTTCTCGGTCCGAGCAATCCGAATCCCGGCAATAATCCCGCCAGATTCGCCACGGTTCCAATCAGCGATCCAAATCCGCTACCTTCGGCATAGGGCAGCGCCGGATAAGCACCCTCGGCCGGAGGCCCCCAGACCACCGATGGATCGTAAGCCGGAACAAACATCCGCTGCGGATCCGCCGGTTGAATTGCAATCGCGCTGCGATCCCCTTGCACTTCCGTATTCACCGAAAGTTGCGGAGTGCTAGCGAGCTGTCCATTTCCCTGCGCCTCAGCCCGCAAATTCTGGACGGCATTCATCACATCCGCCTGCTGCGCCAGAAATGCGTTCCCGAGTTGCGTGGTCCAGCGAATATCGCGATTCAGCAGCGCCACCACATCTGGAAACGCCACCAGCACCTGCACGCTAGAGTCCCAGTTCTGCTGCCGCGCGGCTTCCATCAATTGCGAGCCAGACAAATTCCCGTTGTCCTCAAGCCACCACTGCGCCTCTACTACCTCATCGGGATACGTGCAGGCCACCAGCACCTGGCCCAGCAGCCCATCCGGATAAAGCGCGATCGGCGCCACCAGATTCTCTAGTTCATTCTGCGCCATCGCATAAGTCGGCTCGGCGGTCGCGTCATAAGGCGCGTCCCCATTGACCTGAGCCGAGCTGTAAGACCCAGCCCCAAGCGCCAGGACGATCGTTGCCACTGCAATATTTTTTTGGATTTTTACCCGAGAGAAGAATCCTGCCACATGCCACCTCCAGCGAGCGTAGTGTGAGTGCAAACACGCCGATCCTGCCGGCGTTTCTTACACTGTCTCTTACGCGGAGATTCAGCACGGTAGCGGCCTGCTGAGTCCACAGACTTGCTGAGTCAGTACAGTAGGAACAGGGTAACTGTTGCCTACATTCTATATCAAACGAAGGAATTCAAGTGAGGGCAGCCTGCCATCCAGCAAGGCAACTCGGCTTCCTTGATGACAACCACCTGACAATCTCTTTACATGCCCATGACCCCGGGCCAGCATACGTTCTCTACACTTGACCACAGGACATCAATCGGGACGCCGGAGTAGGCGGAAATGAACCTTCGAGGGCTCTTAGTCGGCATACTTGCCGTTGCAGCAAGCCTTGGACCAAACAACCTTGATGCTCAGAGCAGAGCTATCGATGTGAATAAGTCCAGTTTGAAGATACGGGTCTTTAAGTCAGGGGCATTTTCCGCGTTCGCCCACGACCACGAAATACAGGCTCCGATCGAAGCTGGCAAGATTGACTCATCCGCCCGGCCTAGCGTGCAACTGCACGTGGACTCGCGCAAGATGCGTGTGCTCGACCCTGACACCCCGGCGGACAAACGGGCTGAGATACAACACACAATGCAAAGCGACAAAGTTTTGGACGTCGAGAAGTTTCCCGATATCTCTTACCAGTCCACAGCCGTGACCAGCCGCGGCAAGGGGCGTTGGGAAGTGCGCGGCGATCTGAACCTGCGCGGCAAGAAACAGCCGGTCGCGATGCAGGTCTCCTTAGTAGCTGGTCACTATCGCGGATCGGCCTCGATCAAGCTGAGCGACTTCGGCATCGCCCCCATTCGCATCGCGGGTGGGACGGTTAAGGTGAAAGATGAACTCAAAATTGAATTTGATATCGTTCCGGCCAAGTAAGCAGTAACCCGCGCGAATTGTCATCCCGAGCGGAGCAAGATCATTCGCGAAGCGAAAAATCTTGCGAAGTCGAGGGACCCGCTGTTTGCCTACGTCCGCCACCGATGCGCGGCCCTCGCTTTTTCGCTCATCCAAGCTCGGACCATGTGGAGACAGCCGCCTCGGCTGTCCAAGCCTGGGCGCAGCCCGGCGCCCCCGAAACACGCTGCCAAAACAAAACAAGACAGAAGTCCCAACCGGGAAGGGCGCGAGTTCCACTCGTGCCAATAACCCGTCCCTAGGAAAGACCCGCGCTTCAGCGCCTGAGGCCCTGCCCCGGCAGCCGCCGGTGGCCCATCCTTTGCGCCCTTTTTAAAGGATGGAGGTTCCCCATCTGTCGCAGCGCTAGGGTTTTGCATATGCCGCCACCGCAGTCCCACCCTTTCGCAAAAAACGCGAAAGGATGCCCACTGCCGTCATTACGCTGCCCGCCCCATTGTCATCCTGAAGGAGCGCGTTCTTTGCGCGACTGAAGGACCCCTGCAATCCCAATCGCCAGTTGAGCTGCGCCAGGGAATTTTCTCATCGATCGGGGAACGTCCCGTCCGTTCCCGAAGTTGGGCGGGCGGATTCCCAAACCCGGCGTCATCCTGAGCATAGCTGCTTTTCAGGCGGAGCGAAGGATCTCCCACCGCACACCCGCGGGTTGCTCCAATAGCACTCTGTCAGCCTGTTTCTAACGCGGCGACGCCGGGGTCCGTGGTGCCCAGCTTTGCAAAACCGGCAAAGCTGGGGCAGCCTCTTTTGTGGCGGCGTGGGCAAGAAACATTAAAGATGGGCCAGCCCCC
>DATNMU010000391.1:0-10779 GCA_035602195.1 Candidatus Acidiferrum sp. | reverse complement strand
GAGGATGGCCGCCGGTTCGTTCACGAAGTGGCCGATGCCTACACCTTCCATTTAGCCGGTACCGAATCTTTGAATGGCCGCGACGCCTGGGTGATCGATGCCGAACCTCGTCCCGGATACGAGCCGCATATGAAAGAGGCGAAGTTTCTGCCTAAGTTTCATGGCAGAGTGTGGATCGACAAGAATGAGGACCAGTGGGCGAAGATGGACATCGAATGCATCGACACCGTTTCGCTGGGATGGTTCCTGGCACGCTTTCACAAAGGTTCGCGCATCGTAATCGAGCAAACCCGCGTGAACGATGAGGTCTGGCTGCCCAAGCACGTCGCCGTCAAAGTAGATGTGCGCGTGGCCCTACTCAAAGAGTTCAACGCGGACGTGGACCAGACCTACCGCGACTACAAGAAGTTCCGCGCCACCACCAGAATCGTTGGCGTGGGAGACGTCGAAAAATAGCCGCAGACCGCTTCTGAAGCCAAATGAGTGATGCGGTCATCTACTAATCTTAATCTTGTCCGATTTCTCCGGAGCAACTATGTCTGCCCAGCTAATCCCGTTGTCCGCCGATATTCGTGGCGAGGCTTTCCCGGTTCTAACCGCGGAACAGATCAACCGCATTCGCCCCTTGAGCAAGGTTCGAAATGTAAAAGCCGGTGAAATATTGTTCGAGCCAGGCGACAGCGACGTGCCCTTCTTTGTGCTGCTCTCCGGCAGCATGGAAATTGTGCAACCGGACCGCCATGCCGAGCGCCCGATTGTTAACCATGACGCGGGCGAGTTCACCGGAGAAATGACCACCCTCTCCGGTCGGCTCAGCCTGGTTCGCGGGCGGGTGACCGAAGCCGGCGAGTTCCTGCAAATGAGCAACAAAGATTTGCGGGCGCTGGTAGCCAGAGACGCTGAGTTGAGCGATATCTTCATGCGCGCCTTCATCTTGCGGCGCTTGGCCCTGATCAGTCATGGCTTGGGAAATGTAATTCTGTTGGGCTCGCGGCACTCGGCCCATACTCTGCGTCTGCGGGAGTTCCTCACTCGCAACGGCCATCCCCACACTTACGTCGATCTTGATGTCGACACGGGCTATCAGGACTTGCTTGACCAATTTCAGGTAACGGCAGACGAGGTTCCGGTTGTCATTTGCAATAACCGCACCGTATTGCGCAAGCCCTCCATTCAGGAACTGGCGCGGTGCCTGGGACTGAACGCTCATATCACCGCGTCGGAAGTGCGGGATCTGGTGATCGTCGGCGCCGGACCATCCGGTCTGGCGGCTGCGGTTTACGCTGCATCCGAAGGGCTCGATGTGTTGGTGATCGAGGCCGAGTCTCCCGGAGGGCAGGCGGGATCGAGTTCCAAGATCGAAAATTATCTGGGCTTTCCCATGGGAATCTCAGGCCAGGAGCTCGCCGGTCGTGCTTCTGCGCAGGCGCAAAAGTTTGGCGCCAAGATGCTGATCGCCGCCGGCGTGACGAAACTGAATTGCGAGCGGCGGCCGTATGAGTTGAGCGTCGATTGCGGTCAAACCATTCGCGCGCGAACCGTCGTGATCGCCAGCGGCGCGCAATACAACAAGCCAAGAATCGACAATCTGAAAAAGTTCGAAGGCCAGGGCGTTTATTACGGCGCTACCTACATCGAAGCGCAGTTGTGCGGCAACGAAGAAGCAATTGTCGTGGGCGGGGGAAATTCGGCCGGACAGGCGGCGGTCTACCTGTCGCAAACGTCCCGCAAGGTGCATATGCTAGTGCGGTCTGGCCAGTTATCCGATACGATGTCGCGCTATCTGATTCAGCGTATCGAAGAAAATCCCGCCATCGAAATACACTATCGCACCGAGATTGTCGCCCTCGAAGGTGATAGCCAACTGGAGCGAGTCACCTGGCAGGACAAGCATACGGGCGAGACCTCAACTCATGACATTCGTCACGTCTTCATTATGGCCGGAGGTTCCCCGCGTACGGAGTGGTTGCAGGGCTGCGTAAAGATGGACAACAAGGGTTTCATTCTTACCGGAAGAGATTTAGATCCGGTCATGCACGATCTCAAGTGGCCGCTGCAGCGGGCGCCGCAGATGCTCGAAACCAGCTTGCCGGGTGTGTTTGCAGTGGGCGATGTTCGCGCTGGAAATGTGAAGCGCGTTGCCGCCGCCGTGGGCGAAGGATCGATCGCCATCTATCTAGTGCATCGGGTGCTGGCGGAACTGTAAGTAAGGGTCGATCCAGATTCCGCTTTTCTGCAGCACGCTGGCTAGTTAGAATAGCACTAGATAACATTGGAAGTTCACTAACGAATGGGAGACACCTATGCCGCTTGACTGGTCACAATGCCCCGCCGTGGAGAGCGTTCCTGGCAAGGTCAGCGGCGCGTGGGTCTTTCGCGGCACCAGGATGCCAGTGGCCACTGTATTCGAAAACCTCGAAGACGGCATGACCATCGAGGAAGTCGTAGAACAATTCGATGTGACGGTCGACCAGATCAAATCCGTTCTCGAATTCGCGGCCCGCAGCTTGGACAGAACCCCGATCGCCGATAACGTTCGTTCCTCCGATGCTCGTTCTCTTTGACCACGGCACACCGAGAGGGATATCGCGGTTCCTGGCGGGCCACGAAGTAACAGAGGCCAAAGCACGAGGCTGGGACCGACTCTCAAACGGAGAGTTACTGGCTGCCGCAGAGGAAGCCGGATTTGACGTATTTGTAACCACCGACAAGAACATCCGCTACCAGCAGAATCTCGAAGGACGCAAGATAGCCGTCGTTGTGTTGGGCCGAGGGCGATGGCGGCTCATTCGTTTGGCGGTCCCAGAGATCGTAGTGGCGGTGAACGCGGCGAGACCGGGTACTTACACGGAAGTTGAGATTCCGGATTAGGCGCCACCGAAAGATGGTCGGCATCTAAACCCAGAGCTTCTTTCATGGACTTCAAACTCGTTTCCGATTACAAACCGCAGGGCGATCAAGGCCGCGCCATTGAGTCTCTGCTGCGCGGCGTCTACGATCGCGAGCAGCATCAGGTTTTGCTGGGCGTTACCGGATCTGGCAAGACCTACACCATGGCCAAGGTAATTGAGGCGGTGAACCGCCCCGCACTGGTCATGGCGCATAACAAAACGCTGGCGGCGCAGCTTTATCACGAGTTCAAGAATTTCTTTCCCCACAACGCCGTCGAGTATTTTGTTTCTTACTACGACTACTATCAGCCCGAAGCTTATGTTCCGGCCGCCGATTTGTTTATCGAAAAAGAAGCGACTATCAACGATGAACTCGACAAGCTGCGCCTTTCGGCGACCCGTTCTTTATTCGAACGCCGCGACGCGCTGATCGTGGCTTCGGTGAGTTGCATCTATGGCCTGGGATCGCCCGAAGCCTACTACGGCATGATGTTGTTCCTGGAGAAAGGCCAGAAGATCACCCGCGACGACATTACGAAGAAGCTGGTCGATATTCTCTACGAGCGCACCAACGGCGAGTTCCGTCGCGGCACGTTCCGCGTGCGTGGCGACGTGATCGAGGTCTTCCCCACATACGACGACATGGCCTACCGCATCGAGTTGTGGGGAGATCAAGTCGAATCGCTATCGCAGGTCGATCCGCTGTTTGGAACGGTGAAGCAAAAGTACATGAGGCTACCGCTTTATCCCAAGACCCATTACGTAATGAAAGATGAGACGCGCGCATCGGCCGTCGAGTCGATCAAGAAAGAACTGGCGTGGTGGGAAATCGAACTGGAGAAGCAGGGCCGGATCGTCGAATCGCAGCGCGTTCACCAGCGCGTGAAATTCGATCTGGAAATGATCAAGGTCATGGGCTATTGCCATGGCATCGAAAATTATTCGCGCCACTTTACCGGACGCATGCCAGGCGAGCCTCCGCCAACGCTCCTCGATTATTTTCCCCGCGACTTTCTGATGTTCATTGACGAGTCGCATCAGACAGTTCCGCAACTCCGCGGAATGCATGCCGGCGATCGCTCACGAAAAGAAACGCTGGTCGAGTACGGCTTCCGCCTGCCATCGGCGCTGGATAACCGTCCGCTGACCTTCGCAGAGTTTGAGCACCGCACCAATCAGCTGGTTTACGTTTCGGCGACGCCGGGCCCGTATGAGCTGACAAAATCCGCCGGTGTGGTCGTGGAACAGATTATCCGGCCCACCGGTCTGATTGATCCCGAAGTCGAGATTCGTCCAGTAAAAGGACAAATCGACGATCTGCTGCACGAGATTCGCGCCCGAGCCGAGCGCGGTGAACGCGTGCTGGTGACCACCCTCACCAAGCGCATGGCAGAAGACTTGGCTGAGTATTACGCCGAGGTCGGCGTGAAGTGCCGCTATATGCACTCGGAAATTGAGACGTTGGAGCGGGTGAAGATTCTCCGCGATCTGCGCAAGGGCGAGTTCGATGTATTGATCGGCATCAATCTTCTCCGCGAGGGTCTGGATTTGCCGGAGGTTTCGCTCGTAGCGATTCTCGATGCCGATAAAGAAGGATTTCTGCGCTCGCAAGGATCGCTAATCCAAACCATCGGCCGCTGCGCCCGGCATCTGCAAGGACGAGCCATTCTCTACGCCGACCGCATGACCGATTCCATGAAGCGAGCCATCGACGAAACTCTACGCAGGCGCGCCATCCAGACGGCATACAACGAAGCGAACGGAATCACTCCGCAATCCATCGTGCGTCCCCTCGATATGACGCTGGCCGGAATTGTGGCGGCTGATTACACCGATTTAACCGGCGGCGAGGCCGAAGGCATGCCGGAATTCAAATCGCAGGAAGAGTTGGACGGCTACATCGTGAAGCTCGAGAGCGATATGCGCGAAGCCGCCAAGCGGTTCGAGTTCGAAAAGGCGGCGAAGTTGAGGGATACGATTAAGGAGTTGCGAACGAAGGAGTTTCTGTTCGCGTAGAAGCCCATGCATTACCTCTCGAGGAACTTCGCTGGCGACAAAATTTCTACCACCCGCCACGGATGCATCTCCAGCAAATCCGCGTCGCCCGTAATGATCACATCCGCCCGCCCGTTCAGCGCAACTTCCAAAAACTTGTCATCCTTCGGATCGCGGCACTCGCGCAGGAGTTGAATGATAGGCACGAACTCGGCTACGCTTCCCAGTTGAGCCAAGAATAGAGTGCGCTCCTGCCGGCTGACATGGCGGTCAAACTTTGAGCGGAATAGAACTTCCTTCAGCTCGTCCATGGTGTACTCGGAAAATAGCAGGAGGCCGTCCCTCAGTGCCTTGCTCACAGCCTGACGCGGAACGGAAGGCGAAAACACGGCGGCGCTGACGAACACGTTCGTGTCGATGACGCAGCGCATCATTCGTTGATCATGAGTGCTCGAGCATCAGTCCTTGAGAATGTCTGCGAGAATCTCCTCAGTCATGCCCCGCGCCGCTGCCTGAGCGCCGATGCGGTCCATGGTTCGTTCCAGTTCGTCGATATTGATTCTGCGAATGCGCTCATATTCTTGTGCGGACATGATCACCGCAACGTCACGATTTTGGCGGCGAATAAGAACTGGTTCGCGCTGGGCGGCGTCTAGAAGGGCGGCAAGGCGCTGTTTCGCATCGGTGGCGGAAACTGTCTTCATTTGTCTATTATAGACAAAATAGACAATCTAATCAATCATCGTCCATACGCCGCGCTGGCCGCCAGCGGCTTGCGATGGAACGTATATCCGTCGAAGGTTTCCGACCGGAAATTCAGGTTCGAGGCAATCAGTTTTTCAGTTTGGCTGAGGAAGAGGTATCCGCCCGGTTCCAGGTAAAGATGCAGGCGTTCAATCAGCGCGATCCGCTGGGCTCGGGAGAAGTAGGGCAGCACGTCCATGCAGAAGATGCAGTCAAAACGGCCGATATAACCGGGGCGGGCAAGGTTCATGCAGTTGAAAGTCACCAGGCTCCGCAGCCGTGGCTTTACCAGTAAATGCGAGGCGCTGGAAGCCTCATTTTCAGGTACGAGAGAAGTTGCGCTCTTCATCAATCTTGGCGCCTCCCCTAGCGGTCCTCCGTTTTGCGATCCGTTGACTGGAGTTGAAGCCGAATTAATCTTGGAAAAATAATTGCGAATCGTGGCTGGCGGAAGTCCATCAAGCGCTGTCTGCCGATAAATGCCGCGATCGGCGACTTCGATATTCTGCGGGAATAAGTCGCTTCCCACAATGTGAACCGACCACGATGGATTCAGCTTGCCGGTCTCTGGAAAACTGGGCGCGCTCTCGACGATGCCACCATTCCGCGAGGATGACTTGCCATTTCCCGTGCTGTTAACCACGCCATTGCAACCATTGCCGTTCTTGGCGCCGGCGCTCAGCGCGTCGCAGACTGCCATCGCGATGGTGTAGGTCTCTTCCCCAGTGGAGCAGCCCGCACTCCAGATGCGCAGCGGGCCCGGACCGTCGAGCGATTTACGCGAGCAAAGCTGGGGCACCACGTGACGCGCCAACGCATTGAGCGCTCCGGGATGACGAAAGAACCCAGTGTTGACGCTAATCAATCCATCGAGCAAAGAAGGCAGGCCAGAAAGTTCCTGAGAAGAGGACCGTAGACGTTCGAGTAAGGTCGTAGAGGATCCTAAATTCTGCGCTTCAATATAGTCGGCGACGTGCGCAGCCAGGGCGCTATTGGGGCGATCCAGAACAATGCCAGTTTGGCGCTCCACCAGCAGCCGCAACTCCGAAAGTTCGTGCTCGAGGATGGTGCTGGTCGCGATTAACTTGTGCATAATGTCTTTCCCCAAGCCTGGGCGAGAAATTTCGCTCGTGTACCAAGCAGTTCAGATCGCCATAAAAGCTCGGGGGAATAACGATCCAGCTCTCAGTTCAGGTCTTAGATCTCAGTTCTCGGATTCAAATTTAATGTGTCAATCCTCAATTCTCACTTCAATCGCAGGCCGCAACGGCGACTCGATACTTGCTCGAATCCCGTGCAACCTGCTGCGCGACCACGTTCATTTCCTTTTCCAGGGAAGAAAACCGCTGTAGCACTTCGTGTATCCGCAGTGTCATGTTGCGAATAGTCTCAATCTGAGCACGAGCTTGAGCAGAAAGGCTGCCGGGTTCAATTAGCAGCAGATCGGAATTGCCTAGCAGAGACGTCAGTGCGTTGTTCAAACCGTGGCGCATGTCGAGAATGTAACGCCCGAGCATCGCCTGCCGTTCCAGCGTTGCACAGGCTTCCTCTGCGGTGCGGGCACGAACTTCAGCAGCGGCCCGCAGCACAGCTTCGCCGGCAGCCAGAATCAGAACATCGAGCCAGTTCTCCTCGCGACGCAGCACTGAAGTCCGCGGCCAACGATCACGAACTAACTTGGCGGTGGCGCCGTCAGCGCAAACGCAGAAGAGAGGCTGCTGCGTCGAGTGCAAAGGTTCCAGAATCAGTGAGAGCAACTCGCGTCGCAAGGGCCCAACAATGGCGACTGAGAAATTGTCGATGCTGCGTGGCCACAGATCTCCGCTCAGCAGCGTGAAGGTCGGCACATGACGCTCCATCTGCCAACGCGCGGTGATGCTGCGGGAAAATTCCACGTCGTCGGAGATTACGAGTACGGTCGGTTGATCCACTGGGAAGTTCTTCCTCTATTAAAGATTCCTTTTCATTTCTTCTGGGTCGCGCGTGATTCCGCATCCCACTCCGGAACCGCAGCAGCTACTTCGAATTCCGCCACGTCCCCGCTGGGTATCGACGCCTGCGATGCGCTTTTCGCATCTGCTTTAGAACCGCTCCTGTGCGCCTTTGCCGATAACGACGCGGCAGCCGGTGTCGAGGCACCGGCTGAGGCTGCGGAAGCGTGGCCCACCTTCGGCTCGGAGTCGTCCGATCCGGTCTCCTCGCCTTCACCAGCGACTCCACTTCCCAAGGCGGCATCCACGGAGGCGCGCAAATCCACGAGCATTCGCAACGGCTGCCCGGAAGAGTATTCCGCCTGGAACATCACTTTCCAGGACTGGCAAATCATGCGCAGTCGCAGGATCGGCTCCTGCGCCGAAAATTGCGCGCGCCGGCAATCAATGGTCTCGACGCCTTTTGCGTCCAGCTCGGTTAGGCCGTCAAGAATTTTGTTGAGATCGGCATGCATCAGACGAAAGAAGACCCGCCTCATCAGGTATCCAAAGCGAGTAAACGCAATCAGTGAAACGGGCAGGTAGAACAGGTCGCCGGCCTGGGCCTTCGCCTTGCGCCCTTGCTCCAGCACGCCACCATGCAGCAATTCGTCCAGCGAGCGGCAGCGCCTTGCAGAATCGAGCACGCGGTCTACGGCATTCAACCATACCGGCGTCTTCAGTTCGACCTTGCCAAGAACTGGCTCCAATCCAGCGGCCACATAAGCCATGTCGGCGCTGTTGTCATCAAGATCGGTGGGCGCGTTCTGGCTGAAGTACTGCACCAGCAGGAAGTCAATCTTGTCGCGCATGCCGTCGCTTCGCGTCGTTTTGGACAGGAAGTGTTGCACCAGGTCGACCAATCCAGCCGGCTCAATCACTGAACTCGTTTGAAGAAACTGCCGCAATTGGTGAACCTGCAGGCGCTCATCGACGGCGTTCAACCACTGCTGGGCCTGCTCTACAACTTCAGGGCTGGGTAAGCCCTCGCCATCCATGGCGGGGCAAAGCGGCAGGTCGATCGTGAACTCGCGAGCCAACTCAGTGTAAATGGGATATAGACGGCGGGCCGTCGACCACACAGCCGCCAGATCCGGCATTGTCGATTCGGATTGCGATGAAGTCATGGTTTTACGATCCAGTTGGGAACGGCACGAAGGAATCGCGCCGCAACGATGGTTGTTCCCGGATGGTATTGCACGGCGACCACCGACGCTTCCGTGTCGAGGGAGCCGTCCGAATTCCGCAGACGCAGAACGTCAGCGAACTCCAACGGAGTAGCGCAGGCAAACAACACTTCCCGGCACGTTCCGAATTCGATTACCGTGCTCTCCTCCACTCCGACCCCTCCCGGCTGGCTGCCGGTACGGGTGAACTGAACCGGAATGCGAACCGGCGTAGCCTCCGGGAAAAAGCGGGCCAAGTCGGCTACCGGGCTGGTTTGCCCCGTCCGCGTTTGAGCTGTGGCTTGCTGCGCCAAGAGATGATGACCCCTTCCCCTAGACTCGTATCCCTTACCAGGACTCGTTGTCTTGCACTGGTGCGGTTGGGCTCCCCCTCTTCCCGGTTAGGAAGAGCTTTGGGGAGCCAGAACACGCGGTTATGTGGGAAGGAGAAGCACGACCAAGACCACAGTGCGGAACGGAAGGATTAGAACTCAGGAGCCAAATCTTTCAGCAACTTAGAAGCAAGGAGCCACCGCCGTTATTCGCCGCGCAACCCTGGCGTCTCACAGTGAGACTAAAATCTCAACTGCGCCTTCTCTTGAGGTCTTTCCCTCCACTCCGGGCTTACCCTCTAGAGGAGGGCGCTCCACTAAAACTCGCGCAGCCAACCTGGTTATCCTGGTTGACACTTCCAACCGCTGACGCGGGAGTGGAATCATGAGTCTAACGCTCGCTGCAGTTCGTTTTAGGCCGGTAGACGTAACGGCCACTTCCGGCATCGAAGCTTGGCACAGAGAGTTACGCGATTCGGGTTTCGCGAATACAAAGCTTGAGGGAACAACCACTTATGAGAACAATACGGACGCAGTTTGGTTGGTGGAGCGCTCTTCTTGCGCTCACACTCGCGACTGTTATTCTGCCCACACACGCATCCACCCAGGATGACTATCAACCGCAGGACGATCCCCCGAGCCGGGTGGCTCGACTCGGCTACATGGAAGGCTCGATTTCATTCGAGCCCGCAGGAGAAACCGACTGGGTCGGCGCCGTCGACAACCGCCCAATGACCACCGGCGACAAGCTCTGGGCTGACAAGGATTCACGCGCCGAGCTCCAACTGGGCTCGGTTGTGATCCGCCTGTCGGAAAACACGGGGGTTTCGTTCCTGAATCTGGACGACCACAGCATACAGCTCCAACTCAGTTCTGGCGCAATCAACATTCGGGTGCGTCGCCTCGACCGCGATGACGCCTTCGAGATCGACACGCCCAACCTCGCCTTTTCGCTCTATCAGCCGGGAAGCTATCGCCTGGAAGCCAGCGAGGACGGAACCTATTCTGTGGTCACGATCCGCGAAGGCGAGGGTGAAGCCACCGGCAACGGTCAGACTTACAAAATTCACGCGGGTCAAAGAGCTACTTTCAACGGAACCGACTCTCTGAATGCCGACGTCGAGCAGATCGGCAACCCCGATCAGTTCGATAACTGGGCAGAGGGCCGTGACCACCGCTACGACGAATCGCGCTCCGCCCAATATGTCTCGACCGACATGGTCGGCTACGACGATCTCGATGACAACGGCGACTGGCGCGATGATTCCAATTACGGACACGTCTGGTACCCGCATGTTGAAGCCGGTTGGGCGCCTTATCGCGAAGGCCATTGGGACTGGATCGATCCCTGGGGATACACCTGGGTCGACGATTCTTCCTGGGGCTACGCCCCCTTTCACTACGGACGCTGGGTGAGCGTCGGCGGACGATGGGGTTGGATCGCTGGGCCAAGAGCAGAGCCCGCAGTCTACGCTCCGGCACTGGTGGTATTTGTTGGCGGAGGCGGGGGCTTCGGCGGAAATATTGGATGGTTCCCGCTCGGTCCGCGGGAAGTTTACGTGCCCTCCTATCCGGTGAGCCGCGGTTACGTGGAACGCGTAAACGTCAGCAATACCACGGTCAGTAACACCGTCATCACCAACGTCTATAACACGACCATCGTTAACAAGACCACGGTCAC
>DATNMU010000390.1:0-4014 GCA_035602195.1 Candidatus Acidiferrum sp. | reverse complement strand
GGGGGCTGGATTTCCGGAGTGCAGGACAGCTTTCCATTGGGCGTAGCGGGCGGGGGGAATTTCGGTTTCGTTGTTTTTGGAGGAGTCGACTTTTTTCCAGGGACTCCAGTTGCGGTCGGGGTTGTCGACGTTGCCGCTGCGGGCATACAGATCGACGTTGCCTGCGCCGCGAAAATCGGCGCGTCCCCAGCGCGAGAAAATTCTGGCGTCAAACACATCGCTCTGATAGGTGCCCTGAGATTCAGGCTGTGGTCCGAGGACGAATATTTTTCCTAGATTGCTGGTGGCGGCGTAGAGGCCGCCGCCCGGGGCTTTGGCGAAGCCGGTGACCTGCGAGGCGGGAGCCTTCAGCAGGTCGGAAAAATCATCGAGACTTGTGATGGCGAAGATGTGGCCGCGGTTGCCGGTGCCGGCGAGAAGGTGATCCTGCGAATCGAAGGCGAGGGAATAAACGATGTCCTCGTGAGAGCTCCAGAGGCGTGTGGGGGAACCGTCGGGGGCGATGCGGTAGACGTCAGAGCCATTGCCGGCGCCGCCGCCGGGAAATGGAAATGGACCGGAGCTGGACGGCGCGCTGGGAGTGGGCGTGATGGTCAGGCCGGGGACTTGCGGGGCGGAACTGGGCGACGGGGAATTCGAAGGCAACATGATGAGCGCGGATGAAGTTGAAGAGGAGCTGCCGGTGCTGCGCTTCTCGCCGACTGCTGCGGCGTAGATGTTGCCGGCGCGATCGAGAGCGAGTGCGGTGATTTCCTTCTTTGGAGCGCTGTAGAGGACGAAGCCTTCGCCGGCGGGCGAGATGCGGTAGATGAGGCCGCTGCCGTCGGAGCCGGCGATCAGATTGTCTTGAGGGTCAAAGGTCAAAACCCGGATGTGGGTTTCGTCGCTCTTGAAAAAAACTGAGTGCTCGCCCTTGGGAGTTACACGATAAATTTCGCCGCGATCGCCGGTGGCGACGTAAAGGTTTCCGGACTTGTCGAGGGCGAGGTCCCAAATATATTTGGTGCCAGGTTCGAAGTAGACGGAGGAAGTCCAGGAGGGATCGGCAGAGGGATGGGCGGCGTCTTTGTCTTTATTCCTGTCCCTGTCTTTATTCTTATTCTTGTCGTTTTCTTTATCTTCATTCTTGTCTGAATTCTTGTCTGAATCATTCTTGTCTGAATCGGGAGAAGAGGAATCGGATTTTGCGGCGGCTGGATTGGCGCTGCCTTTGTGTTCGAGTTTATAAACTTTTCCGTCGGGAGCAGTGGCTGCGTAGATAACGCCGCCGGGAGCGGTACGCAGGGCCTGGACTTGAAGTTCTTTCGGCTCAAAAATGATGGTGGATTTTCCGTTGGGGGTAATGCGGTAGACGCGGGCGGGCGCGCCGGCGGCGACGTAGAGGTTGCCGGCATCATCGGAGGCGATCGCCCAGATGTAGGTGGAGGGAGTGGCGTAGAGGCTTTTGAAAGTGGGCGCGAGTTCGAGACTACCGACGCTGCGGATGGCGATTGCGGTGGCCGTGCCTTTCGTGAATTCGTCGAAGCGCGACTGCTCCCAGGTGCGTGTGCCTTCGGCGAGGGCGGTGGGGGCGAGGCTGGAGATGGTCAGGGATGACAGAAAAAAAAGGAAGAAGAAGAGCTTTCTGGAGCTGTGCAAAATTTAAAACCTCGAAAAAAATCGGTGTGAAGAATAACTTCAGGTTAACACGACGAGGGTTGGGTGTGAGGGGGGGTAGCGATTTAGTGGGGACTCCTCTGCAAGAGGCAGGGATGGGTTCCGCCTCGCTTCGCCCGTTCGACAAGCTCAGGGCAAGCTTCGGCGGGACGGCCGAGGCGGCCGTCGCCACATGAGTCGTGAGCGGGACGGCCGAGGCGCCCGTCGCCACACGAGCTGTGCCTCCACACGAGCTTTGCCTCCACATGGGCTGTGGCGCACGCAGGCAACGTGTGGATTCTCCGTGATATTGTAGGATTTGATGGAATCTTCGCGTCAGGATTTGTTGCATCTGCTGGCTTGCAAGTCTTTCCGGCTGGGCGAGTTCAAGTTATCTTCGGGCGGGACCAGCGACTACTACATCGACTGCAGGACGACAACACTCGACGCGAAAGGGTCGCGGCTGACGGGCGAGGTTTTTTCTGACGAAATCCGGCAGCGGGGTTGGAAGCCGCGGGCGATCGGCGGGCTGACCATGGGGGCGGATCCGATTGTCGTGGCAGTTGCGGTGGTTAGCGGCGAGCTGGATGGATTTCTGGTGCGCAAGGCGGAAAAGCAGCACGGGACGGGGCAGCGCATCGAGGGATTCCGTGAGAAGGGCGCGCGCGTGGTGATTGTGGACGATGTTTGCACGACTGGAGCTTCCACGGTGCAGGCGATTGAGGCGGCGCGGGAATTTGGTTTTGAGATTGTGGGAGTGATGTGCCTGGTGGAACGAGAGGAGGCTGGCGGCAGGGCTAGTGTGGAGAAGGCCGCGGCTGGGGCTCCATTTGTTTCAGTTTTTACGGCGAGTGATGTGAGGGCGGATCACATCGCACAGATGGATGACACGAAGCCCGTGATTTTTGCGGTGGCGGCGAAGTGCGAGGTGTGCGGGAGAGCGGCGGTGACGAATGCGCCGGGGAATCGGTGCGAGGCGCATCGGGCGTAGGGTAAGGCAGTGGTAGAAATGCCTTGCGGGGGTGGTGTCAGGGGTAAAGGTGCAAGAGATCCTTCGACTGCGGTTGTGCTCCGCTTCGCGAAGCACAATCCTCGCTCAGGATGACAAGATAATCGGGGATTCCAAGAAAAATGATTCATACGCTTGAATGGACGGAACAGGGGGTACGCTTCATCGACCAGACGAAGCTGCCCACGGAAGAAATTTATCTCACGTGCGGGACGCATGAGCAGGTTGCGGACGCGATCCGGACGATGGTGGTACGCGGGGCTCCGGCGATTGGCGTGGCGGCGGCGCTGGGGATTGCGCTTGGGATAAGGGATTCGAAAGCATCGACGGTGGGCGAGCTTAAACGGGAGCTCGACCAGATCTGCGAGAACATGGGTAAGACGCGGCCGACGGCGGTGAATTTGTTTTGGGCGATTGGGAGGATGCAGGAAAAGTTCGAAGGGCTAAGGGTTCGTCCGATTGCGCAGATCAAGCATGAACTCGTCGAAGAGGCCAGGCGAATGCATGCCGAAGATATTGCCGCTAACCAGGCGATGGGGCGGCATGGCGCGACGCTGATGCCGAGCGAAGGCGGAGTGCTGACGCATTGCAACGCGGGCGCGCTGGCGACTGCCGGGTACGGAACGGCGCTGGGAGTGATTCGCGCGGCGGTGGAAGCGGGAAAAAAGATTCACGTGTACGCGGATGAGACGCGGCCGTTTCTGCAAGGGTCGCGGCTGACCGCGTGGGAGTTGATGAAGGATGGCATTCCGACGACGGTGATTGCCGACAACATGGCGGGCGCGATGATGCGGCAAGGGAAGATTGGGGCGATTGTGGTGGGCGCTGACCGCATCGCGGCCAACGGAGATGTCGCGAATAAAATTGGAACGTATACGGTTGCGGTGCTGGCGAAAGAGAACGGGATTCCGTTTTATGTGGCTGCGCCGATTTCGACGGTGGATATGGAATGTCCCGATGGGAGCAAGATTCCGATCGAACAGCGGAATGCGAGGGAAGTCTCGCACATTGCGGGAAAACAGATGGTGCCGGATGGAGTGTCGATTGAAAATCCGGCATTTGATGTGACTCCGGCGAAGTACGTGGGTGCAATCATCACCGAGCGGGGCATTGCGCGGGCGCCTTATGACGAGTCCCTGCGCAGGCTGGCTGGGGCGGAGGCGAAGGTGGAAGTTTAGGATTTTTTTCAGGTTTCGCTCTCGGGTTTCCCCGAGAAATCTCCTGTTCAAGATTGTGCATCAGAGTTGTGATGCGGGTCACGGAGGGCGCGGCGCGCGAGGCATAGAGTTCTGAGTGAGTGGAGGTTCCGCCTCGCTGCGCCCGTTCGACAAGCTCAGGGCAAGCTTCGGCGGGACGGCCGAGGCGGCCGT
>DATNMU010000389.1:0-7387 GCA_035602195.1 Candidatus Acidiferrum sp. | reverse complement strand
ATGCAGGACGTGAACCATACATTCCGTCGCGGCCACCGCATCATGGTGCAGGTTCAGAGTTCGTGGTTCCCACTTACCGACCGTAATCCGCAGACCTTCGTCAATATTCCCGACGCTAAGCCCGCGGATTTCGTGAAGGCTACCGAGCGCGTCTACCACGCGGAGAGGCAGGCTTCGGGGATCGTAGTAGGAGTGGTGAATAATCCGGGATCGGCGGAAGATCGCAAGTAGCAGGTTCAACTCAGGCTGAAGCCCAAAGCGGGAATCGACGGCATGCGCAGTTTGCCTACGGTCGGAGATTTGGCCGCTAGCTGCGATACAATTACGGCCTCACGCTACCGCCCCGCCCGTGGTTGATCCGCGCCTGTGGGATGCCGGCGAGGCAGTAAAGGACTGGTCCTGATGAACGTCCTGTTGCTCTCTATGCCCGATTCCTTCGAGCATATGCCACCGGTGGCGATTCGCATGCCCAACGGTGCGCTGACGTCGCTGGCGGGAAACGTTGATTCGCATCATCGCGTCGCCGTCGCCGATTTGATCCTGGTTCATCGCCGGGTTCGAGAAACCGTCACCGAGCTTGTGCGAAAGCTTGATCCTGAAGTCGTCGGACTTTCCATTATGACCTTTCAGCGCCGCACTGCCGGGCGCATCATCGATCTGGTGCGCGACTTGCGGCCGGGAGTGAAGATTGTAGTCGGCGGATACGATCCCAGCCTGGCGCCCGAAGCCTACGAGAACATGGGCGTCGATTATCTGGTGCGCAGCGAAGGCGAGGTTACGTTTCGCGAATTATTGCGGGCGATTGAAGCGGGCACAGGTTTTGACGGGATTGGCGGACTCTCATACCGAAACGGCGACGGGTGGGTGCATAATCCGGCGCGGGCTCCGCATCGGCTGGAAGACAGCGAGATTCGCCAGCCCAATCGCGATGCGCGCGTGTTGCAGGGGTACACGATGCTAGGCCGGCAGGTGGATGTGATCGAGACCTCACGAGGCTGCACTTTCGATTGCAGTTTCTGCTCCATCATCGAGATGCGCGGGCGCAACTTCCATACCTACTCGTTCGACCGCGTGCTCGCCGATATTCGCGACGCCCGTGACCACGGCGCTCGAACCATTTTTCTGGTGGATGACAACATCACGCTCAACGTGAAGCGCTTCGAGGCGCTGTGCGAGGCCATCATCGCCGCCGGTCTGCACAGGCTCGATTACTTTGTGCAGGCGATGACCTCCGCCATTGCAAATCACGGCGAGACTCTTGCTCCGCTGATGCGGCGGGCCAGATTCCGCTACGTGTTTCTCGGCATTGAAAATATTTTGCAAGGCGACTTGGAGTTTCTGAAGGCTTCCGCCAAGAATACGGAGCGGATGAACGGTCAGAACACTGGAAACGCCACGCTCAAAGCCATCGACTATCTCCACCGCAACCAGATGTTTGTTGTGGGCGGATTGATCGTCGGCAGCCCCGGCGACACACGCGAATCGATCGAAGCGAATCTCGAATTCGCACGCCGCTATGTTGATTGGCCTTACATCCAGCACCCAACGCCATATCCGCGAACCCCCATGACAAAAGAATTTCGCGATCAGGGTTTGATCATCAACGAGCGGCTCGAAGAATACGACGGCACAACCGCAGTGGTGCGCACTGAGCACCTGCCCGCCGAAGAAGTGGAATTTATGCGATGGAAGGCCGAACGCTGGATGAAGGTTCATCATATTCCCGCGGCTCTGCGGCATGATCCGGGATTCGTCCTTTTTCGCGGCTGGAAGATGCTGGGGCACACCTTTCGGGGAAGCTCGATACGATCAGCACTGGGGCTGGAAAGTGAGAAGAAAGTCTTTGAACGGTATCGGGAGATTCGGCGGGCGGAGCGGGAGTATGTGTGAAGCAGCGAGATCCTACTGCTAAACTAATGTTTGAGGCACCTAGACTTTGACAAAGACTGCTGGAAATAACCGCAAATCTCTGAAAAAGGGAAAAGAAGTCCGCTCCATCGTTGCTGCCACTGGCTCAGTCCGGGAACTGAATGGGCTGCTTCGAGGCAGGCGACGCAAACCGATATCCATTGAGGAGATGAATGCCGCTATCGTCCGCGGTGCGCTGAAAGGAAATGTCTAGGGGAGTTCGATTCCGCGTTTATCCATCCACGAGCCGAGCTTCCATGTCGCGAGTCCCACCATCGCGAACGCTAGGGACATGATCGTCAGGATAAAAGAAACCAGAAAGAACTCCGTGTTGAATCCCGGATCTACATATGCTCCGCGAGGATTGTCCTCATCGTACAGCGTGACAACCTTGCGTCCGGGCGCGGCAGCGGCGTCGGCTTCCACGCCAACGCAATCGCCGGAGAACGTGTGACCGCCGGTTTCAGTCGTGAAGTCCGTGCCCCGAACCGAGTAGCGAACGGAGTAGACCGCACTGCAAATTGTCTGATCGTCGCTGCTGGCACGCTCTACTCGGGCACTTACGACCGCACCCTCGGCTCGCGGCCAACGTTCAAGGATCCATGCCTTCCACGCGAAGGCCCCGACTCCGATCAGCAGTATGCCGGCAGCGATGAGCAAGAAGACCTTCCCCCCGGGCACGACCCACTCCCTGACTCCCTCTGGAAAAATCCGCATGGGCCCTTCTTACTCCGTTACTCCGAAAAACTCCTCGACCACCCGCATCTCTGTCGTCTTCTTATAATTCGGCAAGCTCTCGATGAACACGCGACCGTACTGCTTTTTCAGGATGCGGTTGTCCAGTAGCACCAGTAATCCGCGGTCGTGCAGCGAGCGGATCAGACGTCCGAAGCCTTGTTTCAGCGTGATCACGGCTGCGGGCACTTGATACTGGAAGAATGCATTGCCGCCATCGGCGTCAATTGCCTTCACCCGCGCGGCGACGACCGGATCGCTGGGGACGGCAAAGGGCAGGCGATCGATTATTACGCAACTCAACTGCTCGCCTTGCACGTCTACGCCCTGCCAAAATGACGAGGTAGCGAACAGCACGGCATTTGGAGTGAGCCGGAACTCCTCGAGCAGAGCGCTTTTCGGCGCATCGCCCTGCCGCAGCATGGGAAATTCGAGTGTACCCAGCAGTCGCTGGTAGACATCATTCATCTGCGCGTAGCTGGTGAACAGAACGAACGCGCGGCCGCGAGTAATTTCGAGAAGTTTTCGAATGCGGTCAGCTGCTTTGGCCGTGAACTGCGGGGTGCGAGCATCGGGCAAATCGGGCGGAACGTAAAATAAAGCTTGGCTTTCGTAATCGAAATGCGAAGGCAGCACCGACTCGCGAGCATGCTCCACTCCGAGGCGCTGCCGGATATATTCAAAGCCACCGCCGACGGCGAGTGTTGCGGACGTCAACACGGCGCACTCCAGCTTTGACCAAAGACACTCACGCAGGATGGGGCCAACGTCAATCGGCGTGGCCTGAACAAAAACATTCTGCCGGCCTTGGAAGTTTTCTCTTGTTTTCTCCGCTTCTCGTTGTCTCTGCGGCGAATTCGACCGGCCTCGACCGCCGCGGCGTTCGATCCAGAACACAGTGTTGCGATCGCTGGACTCCATGGCGAAGCTAAGGTGCACTTGCAGTTCTTGCGTCCGGCGCACAAAATTGAAAACTTCTTCCGGCTTTTGCGGCAGGGCTTCAAGTTCACCAGCTAGCCGAGTCAGGGCTTGATTGAACGCCAGAAATTCCTCACCGTTTTCTTCCAGAAACTCGCGGCGTGTGTCGAAGGAAAACCGGCCTTCGCCGGGCGGCAGCAGCGAAAAGAAAAATTGCGCCCGCTCGCGCAGACTGCCCAGCGCCCCGGAAAGCGATGCGGACATCATTCGATTGTGCTGCATTGACGATTCCACGTCGCGCGCCAGGTCCTCGACTCGCAGATTACTCACCGAGATTCCGAAATAGTTTCCGGCCACATCTTCTAGTTCGTGCGCTTCGTCGAAGATCACCGCGGCTGCCTCGGGCAGGATCCCCGCGTCCGGCGCGCCTTCCGCTTGCAGTTTGATGGCAAGGTCGGCGAAGAAAAGATGGTGATTGACGATGACAATGTCGCTCTCCATGCCGCGCCGGCGCATTTCAGTGACGAAGCAACGCTCCCACTCGCTGCATTTCTGTCCGATGCACGCATCCGCGCGGGCGTCGAGTTTGTGCCAGAGAGCGCTGGCCTCAGGAAGCTCAGCAAGCTCGGCACGGTCGCCGGTAGAGGTAGTTTTCTCCCATGCGGAAATCGCGCGGTACTGCTCAATCTCCTCCAATCCGCTGAGCACGGGTTGGTCGGTCAGGTCGTAGAGCTTCTTGCGGCAGAGATAATTGTTGCGGCCTTTCATGTAACAGACCGAGAGCCGCGAACCCGAAGCCGCTTCTCCGAATAGAGCCTGCTCCAGGAACGGAATATCTTTATAGAAAAGTTGTTCCTGAAGGTTCTTCGTGCCGGTCGAGATGATCACACGCTTGCCTGAGCGAATCACCGGTAGCAAGTAAGCGAGCGTCTTTCCGGTGCCGGTACCCGCTTCGATAATCAGATGACGCTTTTCCTCCAGCGCCTGCTCCACTGCCTGCGCCATTTGCAGTTGACCGCGGCGGAATTCATAGGCTGGATGCGTGCGCGCGAGCACTCCTCCCGGAGAGAAAAATTGATAGAGCGAGCCGTCTTTGCCCCCGGACGCCGACTTCCCAGGCGTTGCAGGAGACGCGGGTTGGGAACTTAAAGGCACGGGAGTCTCTATAATAAACATTCCCGGCTACTGACACTGCTTGCACACATTTTGACTCAGCCCACTTACAACTCGACCAGCACCCTCGCCACCACCGCAGCCGGCGTCCCAACGCTGGCCATCGTGGGCCGACCGAACGTAGGCAAGTCTACGCTGTTCAACCGGATAGTTGGATCGCGGCGCGCCATTGTCGGCGATGAGCCCGGAATCACGCGCGACCGCCTCTATGGCGATGCGGAGTGGCGCGGCCGCCGCATTCGCATCATTGACACGGGCGGAATCATTCCTGAAGACAAGGATTTTATTCCGGCGGAGATTTTCCGTCAGGCTCGGGTTGCGTTTGACGAAGCCGCCGCCATCGTCATGGTGGTCGATGGCCGCTCCGAGGTTTCCGCTGCGGATCTTGAACTGGTGCGGTTGCTGCGTAAGACCGGGCGTCCGCTCTTTCTCGCGGTGAACAAGGCTGACAGCGAGAAGCAAGCATCGATTGTTGATGAGTTCCATCGGCTTGGGATCAAGCGGATGTTTCCCATCTCCGCTGAACACGGGCGTGGGATCGACGATCTGTTGGACGCTGTTTTTGAAGTTGTGCCGGAAGTAAAAAGCTTAAACGCAGAGGGCGCAGCGGGCACAGAGGAAGCACAGCCAGAAACGGCCGAGACAGAACCGGAGTTAGCGGGGGACGTTGAGCCGGTTTATGAAACTAAAGTCGCGATTATTGGGCATCCTAACGTGGGAAAGTCGACGCTGTTGAATTGTCTGACCGCCTCCGATCGGGCCATCGTCTCCCCGATTCCCGGCACTACGCGCGATGCGGTCGATGAGATTGTTGAGCACAATGGACGCCGTTTCCGTTTCATCGACACCGCCGGCATTCGCCGCAAAGGCAAAACTCACTTGATGGCGGAAAAACTTTCGGTCGTCATGGCGCGCAAGCATTTAGAAGGAGCCGATATCGCGCTGCTGGTTATCGATGCTACCGAAGGCGTCAGCCAACTTGACGCCGCCATCGCCGGATATGCGCATGAGAGCGGGCGCTCGATGATTATTGTAGTCAACAAGTGGGACCTCATCACCAGCGGCAATCTGAAACCCGGCCGGCCATCGAAAGCCATGCGGATGCGGGAGAGCAAGCGGCCCGGTGATCGCGAAGCCTACGAGGAGCGGCTGCGATACGATCTCAAGTTCCTGAACTATGCTCCAATTGTTTTCATTTCGGCGCAGACGGGCAAAGGCACGGAAAGAATCTTTCCGCTGCTCGAACAGGTCGCTACGGAACGGCGCAAGCGAATCTCGACCTCGGCCATGAACCGCTTTATTGAACGCGTGGATTTCGAGCGCGCTTCTGTGCCTATGCGCTCGCGCGTGAAGATTCTTTACATGACACAGGCGTCAGTGGCCCCGCCGACCTTTGTGCTATTTACAAATCGCGCGGTGAAGCTGCATTTTTCTTACCAGCGGTTTTTGGAGAATCAGATCCGAGAAGCCTTCGGATTTGTGGGCACACCGATCTGGATTAAGAATCGAGCCAGAAACTAAAAAAAACGGTCCCCTATCTCTTCATTCTCCTCGCCGCCCTAACGATTGATCGGCAGGTTGCTGCTCCAGCAGTCCGCCACGATGAGCCATGCGCCCAGACGACGCCAGGCTTTTACATACTTGCCACGGTCGGCGAGGATGGTGCCGTCGGTTCGGCGAATAGCAACGCTGTAGCGGCCAATTTCCATGGCCAGATCGCCTGAGCTTTCCACTCGCGCGGTTTCGAGGCGAAGATCTTCATACCCGGCGTCAGCTAACTGGCGGAGCAGATGCTCGATCGCCCTGCGTCCGTGTGCAGGCTCGTAGTGGGGAGCCATGAATGCACCGTCTTGGGCGAAGAGCGCGCTGGCCTGATCATAGTTGCCAGTGTTGAACGAAGTGACAAAATCCTGAGACCGATTGCGGATCAGAGACGTGACGTCTAAAAACGGACGAGAATCCGCCAAAGAACTGGAATAAGGCTGATACATCCACTACCTCCTGGGGGAAGGCTAAGAGCGGCGTCCACGGCCAGAATGGGCTTCGCTCTCGACGCGAAAACATTCTAGCGCGGGGGTGGGCTGTGGAAGAAAGAAAGATTTGCGAGCGAGAGAGAAAAATTTAAACGATGTTCACGATCTGGGACCGAGAAGAAAAATCCTGGACGAAGCGGGATTTCCACTTGCGCGAGAAGGCATGTAGCGGTATGTTGCGCGGATGAGCGCAGGGCAACAAGAACGAGAACGAGAGCCTGGTCCTTCGGCGGAGGCGCGGGCCAGCGAGGCATCGCATCCGGAGCGATTTTGTCCAAACTGTTCGGCGGAATTGAAGGAGAATCGGTGCAAGTTGAACTGTCCGGAGTGTGGATTCTATTTGAGCTGCTCCGATTTTTATTGATTGCGCATGGTTCTGGCAATCAAAGGTTTAACCCCAGAGGTGGCTGAGGGGACAGGGTACGTCACTCTGACGAGGTGGGCAATCTCCGTCTACAATGATCAAGAACTTAATCTGTTGATCATGGTGAGGAGAAAGCGATGGAACGCAAGGCGAGCGCGGTGTGGAAGGGCGGGCTGAAGGATGGCAAAGGGACGATTTCGGCCCCGGGCGGAGTGCTGAAAGATACGCAGTATTCGTTCACTTCGCGGTTTGAAAA
>DATNMU010000388.1:0-8566 GCA_035602195.1 Candidatus Acidiferrum sp. | reverse complement strand
CCACCGCATTCCGCAAAGTGAAGTTGACCGGCTGCTCTTCAGAACGCGAGGTAGAAACGAGGCGGAACGCAAGCTGGTGATTCGCCGTGTTAGTGGGCGCAACCAGCTAGTGGGACGAATCGATGCGGTTCGGATCAGCGGCCTGATGGCGGAAATCAAGATTTCGATTGGCGGCCAGCAAATCACATCGATTATTACTGCCAGCTCGGCACGGGAAATGCAGCTGAAACCGGGGCAGACTGCGGCCGCCCTCATCAAAGCCACCGAAGTGATGATTCTGCGTGTGTGAAATGAGAAATCGACCATTCTTTCCCGCCCTCGTCTTCTGTCTGATTGTGCAGGCTAGCCTCGCACACTCCCAGCAATTGACCATTCAAACCGGAACCGGGAAACAGACTCAGTTAACGCGGACGGATCTTGAAGCTTTGCCGCATGTCAAGATAACGACCAGCGCTCCGGGCAGCGCTACAACGTTCGAGGGCGCGAGCCTCAAAGCCGTACTGGAAAAGGCTGGAGTCGAGTTTGGGGAAACGATGCGAGGAAAACGGCTGGCGTCGTATCTGTTGGTCGAAGCCGCCGACGGATACCGAGTGGTGATCGCGCTGCCGGAACTCGATCCGGCGTTCACAGACAAGCAGGTTGTTCTGGCGTTTTTGAAGGACGGAAAGCCCTTGGACGACAAGGAGGGCCCCTACCGCATCGTCATCCCCGACGAAAAGAGAATGGCGCGATGGGCGAAGCAGGTGACGACCCTAAAGATTGTGGACGCACCGTGAGGGATCTCAGTCCTTTTGAATCATGACTTCGGTAGCCTTGACCACGGCGGTGACTGTGTCGCCTTTCTTGAGTTTTAGTTCGTCGGCACTGCGGCGCGTGATGGCACTCTCGATGAGATTATCGCCCACTCGAACGGCGACGTGAGCCATGATATCGCCCAGCTGAATTTCTTCGATCTTGCCGCGGAGTTTGTTTCTGGCTGAGATTGGCATGGAACTATTATAAGCCTGGAGGAACATTCATGAACGTCCGAAGAGTGAGCTTGATGGCCGTGCTGGCTGCTAGCTTGATCGCGCAAAACAGCATGGCGCAGGAAGTTACCGTGGCGGCGGCGGCCGACCTTCAGTTTGCCATGCAAGATATCGCCGCGCGGTTCCAGAGGGAAACCGGCAAGACAGTAAAGGTCATCTACGGTTCGTCGGGAAACTTCTTCCAGCAAATTCAGAACGGCGCGCCGTTCGATATGTTCTTCTCCGCTAATCTCGATTTTCCGAAGAAACTGGAAGCCGCTGGATCGACCGAGCCGGGAAGCTACTACCAGTACGCCATGGGCAAGATTGTGCTCTGGGTTCCGAAGGAGTCGACAATTGATCTGACATCCGGAATGAAGGCCCTTCTCGCTCCTTCTGTTAAGAAGATCGCCGTTGCAAATCCGCAGCACGCTCCATACGGTCAAGCGGCTGTCGCGGCAATGCAGAAGGAGGGCATCTATGAAAAGGTGAAAGACAAGTTTGTTCTGGGCGAGAATATTTCCCAGACAGCCTCGTTCGTGGTCTCAGGTGCCGCCGACGTTGGCATCGTGGCTCTATCGCTCGCCTTATCGCCAAACATGAGGGACAAAGGTCGTTACGTGGATGTCCCGCCTACCGACTACCCACCGATTGAACAGGCATGCGTCATCCTCGCGTCGTCAAAAAGTAAGGAAGCCGCGCGACAATTCTTATCTTTCGTTAAGACGCCTGCCATTGGAGAGATCCTAAGGAGCTACGGTTTTGACGTGCAAAAGTACGCCGAGAAATAACGCTGGGCGGCAAATGCCCGCACGCGAATGCACATGCCGGCAAAGCGAAGCTTGCGACTATCGCAAATAGGCGGGCGGCGCTTGAACCCATCACGGCGCAATTTCTGCCCGCAAATGCTTTGCCAGTTTTTGCACGCGCTTAAGCTTTTCACCTATGTCTTTGGGGTGCAGGCCTTGGTTTAGCGATTCGATATCGACCTGTAACGATTGCGAAAGCTCCAGAAGTTCCCGTGCCTCTCGCCTGAGTTGCTCCGGGTCAAGCTTGGTTTTCGGCTGGGCAATGGGGCCTGTCTCTTCTTCGGGGTGAAGGTTCGGCACATTCCCAGACTTGGTGGGCATGTGCGTCTGCGGTGGATCGAATGCCAGCGGTGAAGCCGTAGCGGGTGTGGCGAGAGTCGGCGGAAGCAGCCAGGAAGCGATAGCCAAAATTGACAGGCATACAATCTTGAGTCCCATGGCTGATCTCCTTATCCGAAGTCCAACACTTGCGCAACTAGCGGTGACTACGCACGATTGTAGTCCTGTTGACCTTCAGCAACTACCCTCTAACAAGTGTGCTCGTGTTAGCATTTTGGTGATTGTTCTTCCTAACGGCGCACGCGCATGGCCCGTACTCGGCTCATCCCGATTTCATTATTGTGCTCGATGCTTTTCGGCGCTCTGCTCTCGATCTCCGCGCCGGCGGCGGAGCAATCGCCGTGGCTCGAGATTCACTCGACGCACTACACCGTTATCACCGACGCGGGGGAAAAGAAAGGACGCGAGGTGGCGCTACGGTTTGAGCAGATGCGGGCTGCATTCGCCCTGCTGCTGATGAAGGACCGATTGAACGAGCCGGTGCCACTGACCATTCTGGCCTTCAAGAGCGATAAAACTTATTACCAAAGCGCTCCGCTGCGGCAGGGAGAACCCCTGCAGGCAGCCGGCTTCTTCATTCCCGGTCAGGATCACAACTTCATCGTATTGAATTTATCCGAGGAAGAACCCTGGCGGGCCGTCGCGCACGACTTCGCACACCTGATGCTGAATTACAACTACCCTCCCGTGCAGGGATGGTTCGACGAAGGCGTGGCGGAATATTTCGGCTCCATTCGCCTCGACAACAAATCGGTTGAAATCGGCGACGATCCTGAACTTCAGGCCCATTCCGATTCAGCACAGAACTCGTTCCAGAACCGGCTTGAGCTGCGGAACGCGCCGAAGTCGCTTACGGAGTTGTTGAGCGGACAAGTCTGGCTGGCGCTGCCAGATCTGCTCACGATGAAACATGACACATCTTCTTACATGGAGAGCACTCACAGTACGCTGTTCTACGCGCAGTCGTGGATGATGGTGCATTATCTGCTTCACGAAAAAAAGCTGCCGGAAACGGGCAGCTATTTTGAGCTGGTCGAGAATCAACACATGCCGCTGGAGCAAGCCATCCAGAAGGCGTATGGAGTAACAACAGCCGAGTTTGACCAGGCAGTGAAGGACTACTTTCACTCGCTCAAGCCCTTGTTCGAGGCGCTTGATGCCTCAAAGAGATCCAGCGCGCCCAGGAATCTGCCGCAGATTTCGGAATTTCCAGAGCCTATCGGACCGAACGATAATGTGGTGACGGCTAAGACTATTCCCGAAGCAGATGGCCGCGCTCTGATGGCTGAGGTGCAGGTGAGAATTCCCGAGCGCCGCGAGAGCGGCCTGCGGGAACTCGACGCTCTGGCCACAGCGCCCAACCGACATGCCGCCAAAGCCCTTGCTGATCAAGACGAAAAGAAAGATGCTCCCGTAGTCGCGGCCACCGGGAACGAGATCGCGCACCGCGCGCAGGCCTGGGATCATCTGCAGCACAGCGAGTTCGATTCGGCTGTGGAAGAAATGAAGGACGCCGCCTCAATCAACCCGCGCGACATGTGGATACGCTATTACTTTTGCTTGTTGAAATACCGCGTCTCGCAGGCAAAACATGCTGACATTCAGGGTCTGCCCAACATGCTGCAGGATCTGCGCGCGGTGCTCGAGTGGTATCCGGAATTCGCCGATGCTTACGACCTGATGGCAACAGCACACAGGGAAGGCGGTGGTCCGGTGGCGGCCCTGCAGGCAGAGCGTGCTGCCATCAAACTCAGCCCGCGCAACCAGCAGTACGTTTACCATTTAGCCGAAATCTACGTCGAGGATAAAAAGTGGGACGCCGCACGAGCCCTGATGGAGCGGTTGAAGAGCAGCAGCGATCCGCGGGTCGCGGCGGAAGCGCGGGAGCGGCTGGAACAACTGGGAAACGAGCAAAAATACGGCGCAGCGGCTACAGCCTCTTCGGGGAAGAAACTCACGACCCAGAGTTCGCCGTTCGACGTGTTGGAGCAGGATGCCGCACAACGCGCCGCTGCTGCTCAGGCGACAGAATCTGCGGGAGACGAACGGCCGGCGAAGTTTTTGAAGGGCCGTCTGGTGGACGTGGATTGCTCGCACTCACCCGCCGCGGTTCTCACCGTGGCCTCTGGGGGAACTGTTCTGAAACTTCGGACGCCCGACTACAAGTCTTTGCTGCTGATTGGAGCCGATGCATTTTCATGCGACTGGAGTGATCGCTCGGTTTCGGTGAATTACAAACCGGGCGGCTTGTCGGACGGAGATCTAGTATCGGTGGAAGTACGATGACAGGATTCATGTTTAACTACGAGAAATTGAAAAGCCCTCCCGAGGTAAGCGGGAGGGCCGAATTCAGCAGCCGGCGTTATGCGCGGACGACGTTGCCCGCCTGAAAGCCTTTGGGGCCTTTGAGCAGATCAAACTCCACGGTCTCACCCTCGTTCAGCGAGCGGTAGCCGTTCTCCTGAATCGCGGAGAAATGTACGAAAACATCCTCCCCCGTGGAGCGCTGGATAAAGCCATATCCCTTCGCCCCGTTGAACCACTTCACTGTTCCCTTCTCTCTCACAGAAAACTCCTTTCCCTTAATCATTAAGAAATAAGCTCCCTGGATTTCCCAATCGTTGCTCTGATCGACTAGAGCGCCCCCTCAAGAAAGCCAGGAAACCGATTGCGCCTCTCTGCCGGAAAAAACATCCCCAAAGCAAAAGACCCCGCAGGTTCAGCGTCGCGCAGAGAAACCACGGCGTGAACTTCCGGAGTCCTGGACCATCGGTGTCGTTTCTACCGCACTACTCAAGACATCAACCTGCATTGCGAACCCAAGCTCCAACGTGCATGAGCTTACGAGCACCCGATAATAAGGATTATTAAATCGTTACGCAAGAAAAATTAGAGCGACCCATTAAATAATGGGACAGTTTGGGCTTTATGCTTTAACAAGGTGAAAGAAACCGGCGAACCCCGTCTCCGGCCGGTGGCTTTCGCAAGAAAGCGAAAACGGACGTAACTCTTTGATAGGATTAGCCGTGCCCCCCGATCGAGACACTTTTGCGCCCGCCCCCGCTGCACCGGGCGAACGGTCCTCCCCGGCCCTTAGATCCCGGCGCAGACGTCAGTCTGGGCTAGCAGTGACGACCGCCAAATACCTCCTCCGCACCGATGTGCACACCTTTGCCTTCTCGGTGGCCGCCAACGCGATCCTGTCCTTTTTCCCTTTCGTGATGTTGTTAATGACGTTGATCCGGCGCGTGTTTCACTCGCGGGTCATGTACGACGTAGTGGTTGAGTTGCTGCGCGACTATCTGCCCGCAGGACAAGAGTTCTTGATTCGTAACCTGAATGCCATGGTGAACAGCCGCCACAGCGTACAGGCGGTATCTCTCGTCATCCTGCTGGTCACCTCGTCGGGAGTGTTTATGCCGCTGGAGGTGGCACTCAACCGCATCTGGCGCTTTCCCAACAACCGGTCTTATCTTGGTAATCAACTGATCTCGCTCGGATTGGCTTTCGCGTGCGGCGTGCTGGCTTTGCTCTCGATCGCTATGACGGCCGGGAACGTGGCCTTGATGGGATTTCTGCTGCGCGGACATGGAACTGGATTTATCCGTTTAGTGGGATTTTTGGTGATGAAAGTCTTCGCCATCGCCACCAGCAGTGCCATCTTCTTTCTCATCTACTGGGTGCTGCCTAACGGAAAGGTTCCGGCGCGCGCCGTGCTGCCCGTCGCCATAATTATGGGACTGCTCTCCGAAGCTTTGAAATACGGCTACATCCTGGCCCTCCCGTGGCTCAATTTCGGAGAAGTCTACGGGCCGTTCGCGCTTTCAGTAAGCCTGATGTTCTGGGCCTTCTTAACTGGACTGTTGCTGCTGGCAGGGGCGAATCTTAGCGCGGAAGAGCATTTGCGGCGTGCGCTGTAGGTCATTCTCAGTTTCGAAACAAGAGGAAAATCCACAGCCCGTTGGTGACATCCATCACTGCGCACTCTGCGGCGACCGCTTAGCATGGCCTCGGTTTCCCAGAATCCTCCGAGCAGACATTGAATTCCAGGTGACGGCTATGTCCGGGAGCCGCGGGCGTCTGCTCGCCGTTTTGTCGCTGATATTCATCGCGTCGGTGTCTTTGCGTGGGCAAGACATGGGCGACCGCTTTGTCGACGGCATTCCGCTGTTGCCGCCAAATTTGAGCATGTTGCGCTATGGCCCGGGCATTGAGCCGGTGCGGCCTCCTCTGTTTCCCACTCTGCCGCGTCGTGTCCCCGTACCTCCTGGCACTATGGCTTTCCAGAAAATGGTGAGTGCCGCTGGAATCATTTTTTCTGGACATGTAACCGCGGTCGGGCACGACCCCATACCATTAGGACCAACCCCTGCTTCGACGAGCGTGTCTTTTCAAGTTGAACAGGCGATTCGTGGCATCGAGCCGGGGCAGATTCTGACCATCCATGAGTGGGCGGGCCTGTGGGCCAGCGGTGAGCACTACCGCGTCGGCGAGTACGTCTTACTGTTTCTTTATCCGCCCAGCAGGCTGGGCCTTACCAGCCCGGTGGCTGGGGCGCTGGGCAGGTTTTCAATGGACTCGCAAGGCCGCATTGTGATGGACGGAAGACACGTTGAAATCTTAGGGGCGGATCCAGTTCTCGGCGGAAGAGCTGTTATCCAATACCTCGATTTCGCACGTTTAGTGCGTCGTTTCAGCCGGCAGGATTGAGCAAGACGTGACTATGGACACAGAGAAGGATATTTCATTCCGCTGGCGGCCATTCTTTTTGCGGCTGGTTGTCGCTTTGGCTGTGATAATCTTTTTCGCTGCACTTGCCCGCGCCGGCGGGCCTGAATACGTGGCGGGGCTCCAGCTTCTTCAAGGGTTCGACAATGGGCCAGTCCGTAGTGTGGTCGCTGGGTCAAGTGAACTATTACACCGACCAGGGCGATCTCAGCCCGATTCTGCCGAACGCATCTGCCAATGCCCTGGTGGCGAATGCCTTCAGCCAATGGACTGCCGTCTCCACCGCGGCTCTTACCATAACAAGCGCCGGCCAACTCGCCGAGGACGTTAACGGCACCAACCTCGCGGTCGATTCCAATGGAACGGTTACCGCTCCTGCTGACATCACCCCCTCGGCCACTCAAGATCCGGTAGGAATTGTTTACGACTACGACGGTTCGGTGACGGATGCATTGCTGGGTACCGGGGCGGGCGATCCCTCGCAATGTTTTTGGAACGCAGTCTATGGCAGCGTCGACAATTTCAGCGTCGCCGCGAATTTCTTGCATCCTCTGGTCGTCATCAACGGCCAGTGTGCGCTGCAATCGACGCAGCTTACAGACGTCGAATACCGCCTGGTGCGAGTGCTGGGAAACGTGCTTGGCCTCGGCTGGTCGCAGGTGAACCTGAATGTGGTTACGGGTAAGCCGCCTCCGACCTCCGATGACTACGCTGGCTTTCCGGTCATGCATTACCGAGACTTATTTAGTTGTGTGCCGATCACCGCATGTTACCCCAACCCCTACCACCTTGCCTCCGATGATGTGGCCGCGCTGTTGCGTTTGTATCCGACCACTAACTCGGCCACGACAGCTCGAATTCATGGCACGGTTTATTTCGTCAACCATCCCGGCAGCCCTGCCCAACCGATGCAGGGCGTGAATGTATTCGCGCGTTGGATTGATCCTTCGACCGGCTTGCCCTCGCACAAGTATGCCGTCTCGTCGGTTTCTGGATTTCTGTTCACTGGCAATGCCGGCAATCCCATCACTGGCTTCAGCGATCCCCGGGGCAACCTATACAGCCAATTCGGATCGTCCGATCAAACAGTGGAAGGGCTCTTCGATCTGGGTGGATTGCCGATTCCAAATGGCGCGAGCACAGCGCAGTATCAGCTGAGCGTCGAAGCCCTAGACCCGTTATGGTCCACGGCAGTGCGCCCCTATGATGGATCGCAGGTTGCGCCTTCGGGAGTCTTCCAACCTATTGTGGTCACCGTGGGCGCTGGCGGCGATCTTGATCAGGACATTCTCATGTCCGGCAGCGCAAAGCCCATTCCATCCTGGGCTGCCACGGAAACCTGGAGTGCGCCTGCGCCAGTTCCGGTTCCCGGCGATTGGGTCGGTTCCTTGAGTGGTTACGGAGATGTCGGTTATTTCCTAATGGCCGCCCAGGCGAATCGAACGTTGTCAGTGGCGGTGACAGCGCTCGATGAAACTGGAGCAGCCAGTGAATCGAAAGCCACTCCAGTGATTGGCATGTGGACGCTGGGGGACCCGCAAGGGACGGCCCCGCCCACATTTACACCGGCTCCTTTCAACGTGGGGCCATTTGCCATGAGCCGTCTTGACGCGCAGGTCTTGCTCTCGAACAGTTTCATCATTGGGATCTCCGACCTGCGCGGCGATGGCCGTCCCGATTACC
>DATNMU010000387.1:0-3124 GCA_035602195.1 Candidatus Acidiferrum sp. | reverse complement strand
CGCGCCCGGTTACGGCGGCTACAGTGGTGGCGCTCGCAACGCCCCGAGTTCCGGTGGCAACCGAGGTGGCTACAGCGGCGGTGGACGCAGCGCACCCAGTTCCAGCGGCGGGCACTCCTCTGGCGGTCATTCCTCCGGTGGAGGCCATTCCAGCGGCGGAGGCCACTCCAGTGGCGGCCATCACTAAAGATTGCTCACGTCTAGAACTACAAGGCGATCGAGCAAGTAACAGAGAGCGATATGAAGGGTTGATGTAAACGAAGTGAACAGAGGCGAGAAGGGCGTGCTAACCCGGCACGCCCTTTTTGTTTGTGGTTTTTCCGACCCTGCACGCTCGCGGTCGCACCGGATAGAATGTCCTGAGCTTGCCCGCTCCCCTCGAATTCGATAAGCTTCGCGTCGTCCTGGTAGACGCGCGCAATCCCCTCAATATCGGAGCAGCTGCCCGCGCCATGAGCAACTTCGGCTTTCTCCATCTGCGGGTCGTGAATCCCTATGAAGTCGCTTTTGAAAATGCCCGCTCCGCAGTCGGAGCGGCGGACGTTCTGGCGAATGCCGGGAAATTCACAACCGTCGCCGAAGCCGTCGCCGATTGCTCCCTCGTCGTTGGAACCACCGCGGTCGGCCATCGCGACCTGCAACACTCTCTCCAACGCCTGGAGGCGGGCGCTCCCGTCATCCGCCGGCATCTGGCCAGCGGACCTTGCGCCCTGCTCTTCGGATCTGAAAAATTCGGCCTCTCCAACCAGGACATGAGCCACTGCCACTGGCTTATGCACATACCCACCAGAGAAGAACATTTCTCCATGAATCTTGGCCAGGCTGTCGCGATATGCCTGTATGAATTGAAGCGCAACCACGAGGCTCAACGTGAGACGGAGAAGGGAAGTCCCGCATCATCCGCCCAAGTAGAAAGAATCCATGAAGTTCTCCTTACTGCCCTCCGCGCCAGCGATTACCCCAAGCTGAACACCTCAGATTCGTTCGACGGCGCAGTCCGCCGCATGGTCAACCGCCTGCGCCTGCAAACCGGCGACGCCGAATTTCTCCTCGGCATGCTCCGCCAAATTGTCTGGAAATTAAAGAAAAACGATCAGCCAGGACGCTGACCCGGATTGAAAATACCTAGTCGATTGTCATCCCGAGCAAGCGTCTTCTTGCGCAGCGAGGGATCTGGGCGAGCCGCGCGAAGCGTCGCGTTCTTTGCGACGCAATAAGCCGCGCGTTTGGCTCGCATCCACATTGGGCTATGCCTCCGCTATACCCACTCACGGCTTCACTTCCGTCGGTACCACCTGCACTGACCCCTTGCTGAATTGAAACCGCAACAGCCACTCACTTGCGCTCGCCCGTCCATCCACCTGCGGCGGAGTAAACTTCCATTTCTCCGCAGCGGACAATGCTCGGCTCGCAAAATATTGGCTCGGTCCGTGAGTCACAAACTTCGCATCCGTAACGTTTCCTGAGGAATCAACGACAACCCTCACTGCAACCTTCAGGTGGCCCGTAATCGTGTTCCGTGCATTCTTTGAAACATCCGGCATAACCTGCTGCAGCACACTGCCCCGCGCAACTCCATTCGGCCCGGACTTTGGGAAAGAGGGCGCTGGAGCCTGCGCCGCGGAATTCTCGCCAGCTGTCTGCTGCCCTGCAGGCTGAGCCTCATTCGTGGATCCGGGCGTCCGATGACCAAAGACCTTGGCGCCCGCCCAAACCAGGAATACCAGCACCACCAGCGCGACTACAGCCCAAATCCACGGCTGTGGTCGCTGCGGGGTCTGCTCCTCGGCAACCTCCTCCGCCCGGTCCGCAGTAAGCGCGCGCAGCCGCCTGACAATATCATGCACCGTGCATCGCGACTCCGGATCGAACTGCAAACATTTCCGCGCAATTTCTCGCAGGGGCTGCGGAATCGTGTTGGGTACCGCCACCGCGCTGCCATTGCCGGTTTTTAATTTCGGCTCGTTCTGCGTTAAAACCGCCACCAGCGTCATGCCCAGCGACCAGACGTCGCCCGCCGCCGAAGCCCCGCTCGTTACCACTTCCGGGGCATTGTAGGCGCTGGGTGTGCGCGTGCCCGGGGCGTCCCCGGCTTTGCGAAGGCTGTCGCTGGAAAGTTTTAGCTGATTTTTAACCGCGGTAATATTCGAAGGCGCGACCCGTCCATGCACAAATCCCGCGCGATGCAAAAAACCCAGCGCATCGGCTGCCGGCGGCAGCATCTCCGATGCCTCTGCCGCAGTCAGCGCCCGGACGGGAAGAACTTCCGCCAGATTCTCATCCGCGCATTCCATCACCACATAAAGCAGCCGCGTGCCTTCAATCTGGCAGCGTCCGCTTTCAAACAGCCGAATTAGGTGGGGATGCGAAAGCTTCGCAATACTTGCCCATCGCGCCAGTTGAGCGTCGGCGTCCCAGTTTTGCGCAGGTATCAGCTTGATAGCAGTCTTCGCCCCGCCCGCGCGCTCGGTAAGAAAAACCGCGCTGTGATCCGACCCGCCCAACCGCTGCCGCAACGGGAACTTCTCATCGACAACTCTGCCCCCCCAATTCTTCCCGAGTTCCGCCGGAGTGTTCATGATCCGCGACATGGCGAAGCGTTATTCTATTCCACGCCAAGCCCCGGTGCTCAGCGAACTTTGGTGGAAAAACAACTTTGCCAGGACAGGGTGTTACAGGATCGGTGGGAAGACCTAGCCGCGAAGAGGGGCAACAATACTGCCTGCGGCCAAGAGCTGGCAAGAAAACAGAAAATTTGAGACTCGTAACAGGGTATGCCTTCAGGCATGCCATAAGCCTTGCGTGATGAATCGCGCCTTCAGGGCGCTCCGGAGCCGAGCCTGGTAAGCCGTGAGTCGCACACATGCTCGGCGCGGCATTCGATGCTTGCAATTATGTTAAATTGAAAGACTGTGGGCGCGTAGCTCAGTTGGTAGAGCAATGCCCTTTTAAGGCATGGGTCGCAGGTTCGAGTCCTGCCGCGCTCACCAGCAGTAGGTCCCTCGCTCTGCTCAGGATTTCGCGAGCCGGCTCCCGCTGCTCTCACGCCCGCTAATCGCCTCAAGTTCGAGTCCTGCCGGCTCACCAGACTTGGTCCCTCAGGAACTCAGAGGTCGAGCACCGC
>DATNMU010000386.1:0-4370 GCA_035602195.1 Candidatus Acidiferrum sp. | reverse complement strand
CGCACCTCTGGATTCACCACCAGATCCACATACCGCTGCCGGTAACGCAACTCCACATCCGTGAGCCCGTGCCATTTCTCCGGCAATGGCAGCAGGTCCTTGCTCAGAAACGTAATTTCTTCCACGTGAATCGAGAGTTCTCCCGTACGCGTGCGAAACAAATATCCGCTGACGCCGATGTGATCGCCAAGGTCGAGCAGTTTATACAACTCAAATCCCTTTTCGCCCACCGCATCCTTCTTCACATAAATCTGCAGCCGTTGCCCGCCCTGCTGCAAGTGACAGAATCCCGCCTTGCCCATCAACCGGATCGCCATGATCCGCCCGGCCACGCGCACGTTGACACGCGGATTCTCCAGTTGCTCGGCTGTCTTATCCGAATAGTCCGTCAGAATTTGCGGAATGGTGTGCGTGAAGTCGTACTTGCTGCGGTAGGCGATCTGTCCCAGCGCCTCAATCTGTTTCACCTTCTGCCGCCGCAGTTCGTAAATATTCTCGTCGAATGCCAATGGGGACCTTTCCTGACCAAAAGAGGGAACTGCGATTATAACCAACCCCGCCGCCCCAAAGCTGTCATCCTGATCGCGTACTTTGCGCGAAGGACCTATGCAACTTGCGTCGCGCTGAACCATGCTGTTCGTATCGATAGGCATGGAGCGACTCTCTCGCCAAAAGGCCGCAGAGTACCTATGTACTGTGGTACATTGGTACACATGCCCGACGATCCCAAACTGCTGGTGGAACGCGTCCAGACCGGCGTCCGCATGGAGAAGCGCCTTCTTAAAGTCCTGAAGGCCTTCGCCGAGTACCACGACATGACTCTCGGCGATCTCTTAGAAGGCATCGTTCTCCATGCCTTCGACGGCAAGACGCCGTTCAGCCCAGCATCGCTGCAGCGCATTCAGGAGTTGAAGCGCTTTTACGATTTCGATCTCGATTCCCGCGCCAGCCATCGCCTGAAAGAAATCAAATCCCGGCCAGCGCGCAAGCGCAGCGCGGAGAAGTAACCGAGGTGCATATGGCCCACCAACCAACAAAAATCGCTCTCACCGCATTGCAGTGGACATTAGGCCTTGTGATTCTGATCGAAGCTGTCTTGTTCTTAATGCCGGGCGCCCGCCAAGGCTTTGCCCGAACCCACATGCCGAATTTCGTGCGGCTAGTTCTGGGATGGGGAGAAATCATCGGCGCCGTGCTCCTTCTGATTCCGCGAACTGCGATTCGTGGCGCCTGGGTGCTGGTTGCGCTTTTTCTGTTCGCAATAATCGTCCACCTGCTGCACGGAATGTTCAACGTCGGAAACCTGGCGATTTACACCGCCGCCGCATGGGCCGTGGCTGCGACTCGATAGTTACTCGTCTCGATAGATACTCATGTAGAGACAGCCGCCCATTCGACTTCGCTCAGGGCAGGCTCTCGGCTGTCCCGCCAAGGCGAAGCCCGGCGGAACGATCACGACATGCACGATAACAAACACGCAGCCCGGGAACCACGGAGCCCGGCAACCTCAATGACCAACCAGGACCTAATCCGCCGCTTCGAGACCAACTCTCTTCCCGAAAATTCCTTCCACCACGCCGATCATGTCCGCCTCGCCTTCGCCTACCTGACCGAACATCCAACTCTGGATGCCCTGCAGAAATTTACCAGCGCCCTAAAGAATTTCGCCGCCGCTCATGGCAAGCCGCAGCTCTATCATGAAACCATCACCTGCGCCTATTTCTTCCTCATCCACGAACGCATGATGCGCGACCAGGGGTTCAACTGGGAAGAGTTCGCACGCCGCAATCCGGACCTCCTGATTTGGAAAAACGGAATTCTCACCCGCTACTATCGCGAGTCCACCCTGAAATCCGATCTCGCCCGAAATGTCTTCGTGCTTCCAGATCGCTGTCTCGAGCGGCCCCTGTCTGCTCCTGGATTCGTTTCGGATGTGGGGTAAAACCGCGCCGAGGCACGCGGTTTGAAGTCGCCGGCCACAGGTCCGGCATGTCGTCACGTTCGATTTGCCACCCGGCTGCGCTATTCGTTGTCGTCCGCGCAAAGTTTGAAACGTTGTAGCTTTCCGGTCGCTGTTTTCGGAAGCTCGAGGAGAAATTCTATGCGATGCGGGCGCTTGAAGACAGGCAATCGGCCGAGCACAAATTCCTGCAGTTCACGGGCGAGTTCCGGAGTGCCCGCGCCACCGTTACGCGTCACGATGCAGGCGACCGGTTTGGGCAATTCGTCTTCGTCCTTTCGGAAGACCACCGCCGCTTCCTGCACGGCAGGATGCTCGATTAACGCGCGTTCAATCTCAATGGGGCTGACCCACACGCCGCTCACTTTCACCATGTCGTCGGCTCTTCCCGCGTGCCAAAAATATCCGTCTTCATCTTGATAGTACTTGTCGCCAGTCCGGATCCAATGGCCCTCAATTGTGTCTTTGGTCTTTTCATGCTGGTTCCAATAGTAAGCACAGGTGGAGTCGGCCTTAACCAACAGATTGCCGATCTCACCCTGCACAACGAGGCGGTTGTTGTCGTCCACGATTCTGGCCTCGAAGCCGGGAATAATTTTTCCACTGGAGCCAGGGCGCACGGCGCAAGGGGCATTGGAGATGATCATGTGCAGTGCTTCTGTGGAGCCGATGGCATCCAGAATCTCGACTTCGAATCGCTCTTTGAAGCGATAAAAAACACTGGCTGGCAACGCCTCCCCGGCAGAAATCGCATGACGCACACAAGAAAGATCAAATTCCCTTCCACCCTTTGCGGTGTGAGCGAGAAGCTTGACATAGTTCGACGGAACCGAAAAGAACAACGTTGGCCGCTGGCGTTCGATGATCTCGAACACACTCTGAGGTTTGGGTGGCCCCGGTAATAGGATACTGGTAGCGCCTACGGCCAAGGGAAAATAGAGTCCGTTTCCCAATCCGTAGGCGAAGAAAAGCTTGGCGACACTGAAGCAGCGATCTTTGTCTGTAATGTTCAGTATGCCTCTGGCATACCTTTCGGAACTCACCACCATGTCATGTTGCAGATGAACGCAAGCTTTGGGCGGCCCGGTGCTGCCAGAAGAATAGAGCCAAAAGGCAGCATCGTCCTTCCCAGTCGACTCTGGTTGGAGCACGCAGGAATTCTCTTGCAGCAGTTGTTTGAACGACAGGGTGCTTCGCCGAGGCTCGCCATCGACAACCTCGCCTTCGACAACCTCGCCTTCGACAACGATGATGGTTTCGAGATAGCGCAATTGCTGTCTGGGAATCGCCTGAATGCCAGCCATCAATGAGTCACTCACAATCGCCACTCGCGCGCGTGAGTTGTTGAGCAGGTATTCATAGTCCGCGGATTTCAGTAGCGTGTTTACCGGAACCGGGACTGCTCCGATCTTGATGGCACCGAAGAAGCTGGCAGCAAACTCCGGCGAATCCAACAGGAGCAAGAACACACGCTCCTCAATGCGCACGCCTAACCTTCGCAACCCATTCCCAACCTGGTTCACACGCTCAAAAAGCTGGCGATAAGTGACATGAACTTCTCCGCATTCGATGGCTACTTTATCGGCGCGGCCGTCTTTGATATGGCGGTCTACGAAGTAGGAAGCGGCGTTGAATTCATCCGGAAGAAATATCGGAGCAACTGAACTCATAGCCTAATCACCTCTGCAGTGGCCTGCGGCTTTGTCAGCTCCGTAAAGCTCGGGAAGAAACCGTCCAGCGGCAATTCAGCACAGCGCGATAAGCTCCATCCTGGCGAAATTCGGGCTGGCTGGTCCATTGGGATGGCATGCTCTAGGCCACAACTACCGGACCTGGCTGGACGAAGCTGGCGCGTCAATTCCGGTAAGGAACTGATGCGTCACTCTTGTATTCCTATGACAATGGATACCTACGAACCCGGCGTGGAGTCTGCAAACCGTATTGCCAACGCCAACGTCGTAGCGATGTTGAATTGCACTGTAACTGCAGCCGCCGGTAACTAGTTGAAAACTTGGTGGGGGGACTTGAACTACTCCATCACGTTGATAACACGCAACTTACTGATTGTGCATCCGGCCTAAAGGCCCAAATGCCCCACAATCCCGCTTCCATTGCACGTTTATTGTACGGCGAGCGCACCGCAGAAGAGAAAGCCGCTGAAGTGTTTTTCTCTTCAATCCTGCCAACAACAGTTTGACATCCGCGCCTCCCATCGGTCAAGGCTGCCGACCCCGGCGTAGTGGGTCAGTTTCCGGTTTGCCCGTGATCCAGACACAACCCGGAGACGTGCCGGGAACAACACGAAAACCTCAAGCCGAGGCTGCACACGCCCCTTTGTAAGCCTCGGTGTATAGTGTCGGCTACCGGAAACAAAAAATGGAAATCGCTGCTGATGTGGCCTCGGACCTTC
>DATNMU010000385.1:0-2856 GCA_035602195.1 Candidatus Acidiferrum sp. | reverse complement strand
TCGTCATCATCGGCTTCGCCGGCGCGGCGTTCAATCAAGATAAAGAGCAGGAGATGGCGAATGGCGACAAACTGACCATTGGCCCCTACACCCTCGTCTGCCGTTCCTATACCGACGACGACAGTCCTAACTATGCCAGCGAGTGGGCGCTGATGGATGTGTATAAAGGTGGCAAGCAAATCGACACGATGACGCCCGTGCGCCGCTTTTACAAGGCCAGTCAGCAGACCTCGACCATGCCCGACATCCGCTCCTCGCTGAACGAGGATCTTTATCTGGTATTCGAGGGGCTGAATCCTGACAATGGCCACCCCATTATCAAGGCGCATCTGAATCCGCTGGTGATGTGGATCTGGCTGGGCGTATGGATCATCCTCGGCGGAACGGTTCTGGCCCTGGTTCCAAACGCACCCGCGCCAGTTCGTGTTCCCGCACCCGCGCGCCTCGAGCGCGCGCAGCCCGCTCCCGTGGCCACGGGAGACTGAAACATGTCTTTTCTTGACCTTATTGTCGATTCGAACTTCAGAAGCGAAGACGCCGGGCGTGTAGTCGTCTTTTCTGGCATCAATCGAAATAGAGGCTATCTTGTGAAGTCTCCCGCTGACGAACTAAGAATCAAATCTTTTCTGAAAATGTTTTACTTTGCACACTTCGCAATACTCTGGTTAGGCATTCTGCTGTCATCAGCTTGGTCGATCGGCCTTAATCACATCTTGCGCAAGCCGGAAGATCATTTCGCCAGAGGTATGGGCGTTTTTATCGGGATCTATTTTCTCGTCGCTGGACTTCCGTATTTGTTGCTTTGGGGATCCTTCAAGAGGTCGATCTTTACTTTTGTGTCCGCCCAGGATGAGGTTGCAGTCTCGGGCACGAGCCCCAGCCAACAACGTTGGCGTTTGGTCGCTATTTGTATCGCCGTCTTTGCGGCCCTAATAATGGCGCTTGGAGTTCTTCTATTAGTGCGAGCCAAGTAGAAACGGCAAGTAGTAATCGGCGCGAAGTCCAAGGGAGTCAATGACAGAGTCGAACCCACAAACGAAGCCAGCCAAGGCCGGCCGCAAGGCCGTACAGACAATCTTGCTCTGCGCCGCCGTGTTCGCCCTGCTCGGCGCCGGTGATCCCGGCACGCGCTTCACGGAAATCGGCCACCAGATGATGTGCATTTGCGGATGCAACCAGATTCTTCTGGAATGCAATCACGTCGGCTGCCCTTCCTCCGATGGCATGCGTAACGAACTGATGGCTGCGGTCACTCGCGGCGACAGCGATAGTCTGGTGGAACAAGGCTTCGTGCAAAAATATGGGCCAACCGTTCTCGCCGCTCCCACGAATAAGGGCTTCGATCGCGCCGCCTACATCTTGCCCTTCGTGGCTTTGATTCTTGGCTTCGGCCTGGTAGTGGGGATCGTCCGGGCCTGGAAGAATCGCCCCGCTCCCGCGATTGCCGGCGGCCTGCGCCCGGTGCGCGGCGCCGAGCTCGAGCAATTCCGCGATCAGGCCGGCAAGGAGACTGATCTATGATGTGGCTGATCATCTGCGCAGCGCTCGCCGTCGCCACTTTCTTTTATGTGTTCTACCTTCCCGGAAGACTTTTTCTCGGCCCAGAAAAGACTCGCGCCGGATATTTGCGCGAGCGTAAGGATGCGGTCTACGAAAATCTGCGCGACCTCAACTTCGAATACAAAGCCGGCAAAGTCCCGGATGCTGATTTCGCCTCCCTGAAATCTTCTCTGCAAGACGAAGCCGCGACCATCATGGCCGAGATCGCCCGCCTGGAAAAAAATCCCGCGCCACAAAAAGGACCCAGATCTTGAAACAACTTCACCCCCCTGTCATCCTGAGCGAAGTGACTGTTTCGCGAAGCGAAGCAGTCATGCGGTCGAAGGATCCCTTGTCCATAAACACCAGCAGGAGTCCTCGCAAGGAGTTCTCTCCTCACTCTGTATCGCGCTTCGCAGCAGCAGCCTTCATCCTCACCATCCTCCTCGCCACCTTCGCCTCCGCGCAAACTCTCACCGGCACCGTCAAAAACTCAACCACCGGCAAGCCTTCCGCAGGCGACGAAGTCGTCTTGCTCAAACTCGCTCAAGGCATGGAAGAAGCAGGACGCACCAAGACTGACGCCAAGGGCCATTTCAGCTTCAAGCTCGACGACGCCCAATCGCCGCACCTCGTCCGTGCCATCCATCAGGATGTTACCTACCACCGCATGGCGCCTCCTGGAAGCACTTCCGTCGAACTCGAAGTGTATGACGTCGCGAAAAAAATCGAGGGCATCGCGGTTGTCGCCGACATCATGCGCGTACAGGTGGAGCACGGCCAACTCGAAGTGATGCGCGCGTTCGCAGTACAGAACACATCGAACCCGCCGCGCACCCAGATGAACGAGCGCAACCTCGAGTTCTACGTCCCCGAAGGCGCGAAAGTGATCGACGGATCGGCCATGACCGCCGGCGGTCAACCCATCACCTCCGCGCCAGTGCCCGAGAGCGAGAAAAAGGATCGCTACTCTTTCATCTTCCCGCTGCGCCCCGGCGTCACGCAATTCCAGGTCGCCTTTCAGCTTCCCTATTCCGGCAGCGCTAATCTCGACCCCAAATCGATTTACCCGTTGGAACATTTCGTCGCCATTCTGCCCAAATCCATGCAGTTCGCCGCATCTCCTGCTGCGGGATTCAAATCCATGAACGATCCCAACCAGCCCGATGCGAACGTGCAGGTCGTGTCCAACACCAACCTCGGACAGAATCTGGCGTTCAAAGTTTCCGGCGAAGGCGTGCTTGAGACTCGTCAGGAAGGCGATGGCTCGCAAGGCTCAGCGGCTCCCGAGGGCGGCCAGTCTCAGGCCCGTCCCGG
>DATNMU010000384.1:0-10042 GCA_035602195.1 Candidatus Acidiferrum sp. | reverse complement strand
GGATGGTGGGACCTGAGGTCCCGCTGCAGGATTGAAGAGAGTGACGAGCTTGGTCTGGTCATCAAAGACTTTTCTACGAGAGCGAAATGGCGCTGCTTCCAGCGTTGACGCCGAAGTGTCGCCACAAAACGCTTGACAGGGCATAGCGTCGTTAGAGACAGGATGACGCCATCGACTGAGCGAGGATGCAAAGAAATCGAAACTGACCCACTACCTAAAATCCAGAGGGCTAGCGTTTGGTTTGGGGCTGTGGGAAACTCTTGGTATGGCTAAGGTACAAATGAAAGCGGGGCGGCTTGTAGTGCCCGAGGGCATGGTCGGAGTTTACAGAGTTGTGAAAGTTTCTCCCGACGGACAAACGGCCGACATTGAGAAGTTCGATGTGTCGACGCAGAAATCGGTGGGCGACCCGGTTCGATCGGTTGCGGTCGACAAATTATCCTCGTACAAAGAAGACGCCGGCCGAGCTGCGGCGAGAATCGTGCGAGAAGCGATTACCGAAGACTAGGCCGGGACCAGCTGGCCCACCGAGGGCGCAACCACCAGGTATTGGCTCAGTTCGCGAACTCTGAAAAGGCGTCGTCCCGAAGAGCCCAAAAGTTGGACCAAGCAAGCGACAGCCACGACGAAACACAAGGGACCAATGAGGGCTCTCTGCCCGTCAGGGAATCCGTCTCCTCTCCAGCGTCCATCGTCCAGCAAAGCGCCGGTGCCATACCTCCCGATGAAACACGCGCCGATAGTCAGACAGACGGCCACGAGATAATGCCAGTAAGGGTTGTTAATCTCCCGTTGACTACTCAGGACGTGGGGGATAGAGAACTTAGCGAGTTCGAGCGCTGGAGTATTCGCTTTGCGAGATGGAGTTTTTTCGTAGCGACCGTCACCCTTGCCGCTATTATCGTAACTGCTGGAGTGTTTTGGGAGCAGTTCAAGGAGATGTCCTCCCAGACCAATATTTTGGCTATTTCTGCCCGTCAATCCCGGAGGGATTCCGCAGCGTCCAGCGTCAATGCGGCAAAGCAAATTAAGATTGCCGAACAACAGGCGGCGGCGGCGCAAGACAGCGTTAAAGCTATCCAAGAACAGGCGACCATTGCTCGGCAGCTGGCCAAAGAGGATCGGCGGCCTTGGGTGGGAGCAAGTGATTTTGAATGCGCCAATTGCGCAACTATACCAAAAGAAACCAATCCCAACGATTTTAGGACTCCCGTAACTGTAGAAGAGATTACGTGGGGCGACATGTCTATCGTCCTCGAAAACTTTGGGAGAACTCCAGCTATCGATATGAATTTCTCTTCGTTTTTTGGTATTGTGCGTACAAAAAGTCAACCGATCCCTGACTACGACAGCATCCTTGCGGAGCTGACGCCTAAAACCATCCCAGATCAGCTCGCCAAACAAGTCGAAATTGTGAAAACGTTCACCGGCCTTATATCTACCGTTCTGCCGCCAAATTCTAGCCGGAAAATAAAAATGCCGCAGCAAGGGGCGGGAGGGAGGAGGCTCAACGTTCCGATACCAGAACAGACGGTCACCTACGTCTTGGGGAGAATTACCTATTACGGGCCAGAGAGGAGGAAGCAGTTCATCACTAACTTTTGCCTGATGAACGAAAAGGGGGTGGAGTTCCGATTTTGCCCAAGCGGCAACGATATGAAATAAGGCCGGAGTCTTAGGAAATTGCCACGCGCCCCCAATTGTCGGGAACGGAGAGATGCCGACTAGCCAAATTCGGACTCTACCGCCACCGACGTAGCCCTTTGCTCTACCGGGCTAAAGTCATTTATACTTGTCGTTTGTCCTAACACTGTCGACGGAATCAGGAGCAGCTATCTTTCATGCCCAAGCGTACATTCCAACCTAACCGGCGCAGGCGAAGCAAGAAGCATGGCTTTCGCACGCGCATGAAGACCCAGGGCGGCCAGAAGGTAATTTCCCGCCGCCGCGCCAAAGGACGGAAGCGGGTCTCCGTGAAGCCCGGCTTCCGCGAGTAGCATTTTTCGAGTGCCGCTCGCTTCCATTTTCGAGACATCCAGCCGTTGGTCGCAATATGAGGGCATGATGGCGGATGCCGCGCAGGGAAATCGGCTTGAGATCGCGATGCCGCCAAAGAAAGCAGCACGATTTCCTCGCACGGCGCGGCTTCTGCGCCATGCGGATTTCGAGCGCGTGTACAAACAGGGACGCCGGCATTTTTCCGCGTCCATGACGTTTTTCTATTGGCCGCGTTCCGAGGCAACGCAGGATACACCAGCGAAGAATCGGAGGGCGGCTCCTCAAGGTTTGCGGGTCGGATTCACAGTCGGGCGAGCACTGGGCGGCGCAGTGCAGCGCAATCGCATGAAGAGGCGCTTGCGCGAGGCGGTTCGCTTGTCTCATCCTCCGATTGGAATTGCGGCGGATGTGGTTATCAATCCGAAGAAGTCGTTGCTGTCAGCTGATTTTTCGGACGCGTTGAAGGAAGTAAGCCGTGCCTTCGGAGTTATCGAGCACAAGCTGTCGCGGAATGCTGTCAGTATGGCGGCGATGAATAAAATTCCGGAAAGCCGAGAGCCGGAAGCTGGAAGCCGATCTTGAATCAGTGGGCTAAATTCGTCACGCTGCAATTGCTGCGCGCCTACAAGTGGGCGATCTCGCCTTTGTTGCCGCCGGCCTGCCGCTACGTGCCGACTTGCTCGGAATATGCGATGGAGGCGGTTGAGCGTTACGGCGCGGTGCGCGGTGGGTGGATGGCTTTTTCGCGAATCCTGCGCTGCCATCCGTTCTCTCGCAGCGGCTACGATCCGGTAGTTCGAGCGGCCACGGAAAAACATTCCCTGTAATGTGCGCGGTGTGCGCTAAGAACGTGAGACGATAATAAACTTTGCCTGACTTTAAAAATCCTCAACAAGAACCCGGTGCCGAGCGCCGGCTTCTCCTCGTCTTCGTTCTGACATTCGTCGTTCTCATTATTTTCCAGCCCCTGCTGAAGAAGTACATGCCGCAAGCGCCCGCGACTCCGGCGCAAAATCAGCCGGTGCCGGCGCAAGGAGTGTCTCCGCCACCTGCGGCTGTGACCGCGGCATCCGCCCCGTCCACCACAGTTTCGGCGAACACGGTCAGCAAGCAAGCCTCTGCCGAGACTGATACGGTCATCGAGAACGATCTTTACCGCATCACCTTCACCAATCGCGGCGCGCAGGTTAAGTCCTGGATTCTCAAGAAATTCAACAATGACGATCAGAATGGGCCGCTCGATCTGGTGAATCCACTCGCCGCTCCCAAATTCGGTTACCCGCTTTCCCTGTGGACTTACGATGAGGGGCTGCGCAATCGGCTGAATTCGGCGCTCTACGTTACTTCTTCTGAAGGCTGGCTTTCGGCTCCTGCCAACATCACTTTTGAGTACGCAGATCAGGATCTCGTGGTCCGCAAGAGTTTCCGTTTCGATTCCACTTATGTGGTGAATGTGGAAACATCCGTTTTCTACAAAGGTGCGGAAGTCTTTGCCCCGCCCGCGTGGCCCTCGGGATTCGGAGACGAATCAACGCCCGCTTCTTATGCCGCTTCACGGATCGACTACCACAATGATGCCTCCACGGAGCGCAGCGGCTATGTCTTCTTCCCCAGTTATGTCACGCGTCTTCCCATCAAGAGCGTCAGCGGGGGCAATACTCTGAAGGGTCCATTTGAGTGGGCCGGCACGGGCGATCAATATTTCACCGCGATCTTTATTCCCGATGATCCTGCCTCCGCGGCCATGGTAACTCTGCGGGATTCGATACAAGTTCCACAGAAGCCTGGATTCAATCCCGTGGGTTCCAATGCAAAGGAGGCCAACGTGGAATTGCTCGGCGCGGCCGTCGGCAATCCTCGCGGCCCAACCCACGAGCGCATCTTTGTCGGCCCGAAAGAAATCGCCGTTCTGGACGCCGTTCCCGTTCCTACGATTAAGAACGACAACCCCGATCTTCGCGGAATCGTCGACTTCGGCTGGTGGGGGATTCTCGCCCGCCCGCTTTTCCTGTGGCTCAAGTGGACTTACAACCACGTCGTGCATAACTGGGGATGGGCCATTGTTATACAGACTTTCATCATCAGCATTGCGTTGCTTCCGCTGAGAATTACGCAGATGAAGTCGATGTTGAAGATGCAGCGGATTCAACCGCAGATAAAATCGATCCAGGAGAAATATAAGAAGTACAGCCTGCGCGATCCTCGCAAAGCGGCCATGAACGAGGAGATCAGCGCGGTTTATAAGAGAGAGGGCGTAAATCCGGCGGGGGGCTGCGTGCCGACGCTGATCCAGTTCCCATTTCTTATCGCTTATTACCGCATGTTGGGCGTGGCGCTTGAACTGCGCCATGCGCATTGGCTTTGGATCAGGGACCTTTCCGCCGCCGACTGGGTATTGCCGATCATAATGGTCGTGAGCATGGTGGTTATGCAGCGCATGACGCCGCAGGCGGGCATGGATCCGGCCCAGCAGAAGATGATGACCGTGATGATGCCGCTGTTTATGGGCTTCATCTTCTTCAAGCTGGCGGCCGGGTTGAACCTGTACTACGCGGAAACGAATTTGATTGGAATCGCGCAGCAGGCTTTAATGAACCGCACCAAACTCGGGAGCGAAATGCGCGAGATGCTGGCCAAGCGGGCAAGGAAGAAGGATAAGTAGCTTTTAGCTCTTAGCCTTTAGCTGTTAGCTTGAGGCCCCGCAAAAACTGGCAATGTTGCGATAAGATTTGTTTTCAGTCGAGGGCTTCCTTCGTGAACCTTAGTGCCCTTCGTGGTCAAATGATTTTGATTTCAAGCTAACAGCCAAGAGCTAACAGCTAAGAGCTGACCTATGGACAAACTCGCCGCCGCCAATAAGATCAACGAATTCCTGCAGGCCGTGGTTACTCACGGCGGGCTTCATTTGAAATACCGGATCGTGGTCGATCCGCCGCCGCAGAGCGAGTGGGAGAAGCCAGAGGTTTTCGTCGATCTCTCCGGTCCGGATTCCACGCTGCTGCTGGATCGTGGTGGAGAACTTTTGCGCGCGCTGGAACTATTGGCGCTCGAGATTTTGCGACTGCCATCGGGCGAACACGAGAAGATTTCATTCGACTGCAAGAACCAGCGCTCCATCCGCTTCCAGGAATTACGTATGGCAGCCAGTGTTGCGGCTGACAAAGTGCGTCAGACTGGGACTCCGTTTCACTTCGCTCCGATGTCTTCGCGCGAGCGCCGGGTCGTGCATCTGTCGCTGCGCGATCAGGCTGACCTTCGTACGGAAAGTGATGGCGAGGGATTCAACCGCTGCGTGGTGCTGTATCCGGCCGACTACAAATCAACTTCGAGCAGACCCGCACGGCGCACGCTGCCTTAGAATGGATCGCTTCGTCGATTGATTCCCATCGATTAAACCAGAGAGGTTTTCATGCCGTTTGCCGGCCACGCCATAATGTTGTTCTCGCTGTGTCTATCTTTTCTGGCGGTGGATCCTATGGCACAGACTTCTTCACCACTGATCTATCCTCAGGCGAGACGTGGCGATCAAGTTGACGACTATCACGGCGTCAAAGTTGCGGATCCTTACCGCTGGCTTGAAGATACTGATTCTGCCGAAACTCATGCCTGGGTGGAGGCCGAGGATAAATTAACGTTCGATTACCTGGATAAGATTTCTTACCGCCAGGCGATCCGTGACCGTCTCACTAAACTTTGGAACTATGAGCGCTACACCGTTCCGCAGCAGGAGGGTGGCCGCTATTTTTTTGATCACAATGATGGCCTGCAAAATCAGAATGTGCTGCTGGTCGCAGAGTCGCTCAAGGCAGAGCCACGTTTATTGCTAGATCCCAACTTGCTCTCTGCCGACGGCACGGTCTCGGTATCCGATACCGCCGTCTCGGACGATGGCAAGCGGATGGCTTACGGCATCGCCACCTCCGGCTCTGACTGGAACGAGTGGCACGTGCGGGATGTGGATACGGGCAAAGATCTTCCGGACGTTATCAAATGGGTGAAGTTCTCGAGCGCTTCGTGGTCGAAAGACGGCAAGGGCTTTTACTACAGCCGTTACGACGAGCCCACGGGCGCAACCATGCGCGACACCAATTATTCTCAAAAACTCTATTATCACCGCGTGGGCAGGGCGCAATCGGAAGACAAACTTATTTACGAACGACCGGACAACAAAGAGATGGGCTTCGCCGGCACCGTGAGCGACGACGGTCATTATCTGATTATTCAAGTGTGGCAGGGAACTTCTCCGAAGAATCGCCTCTATTACAAAGACCTCACCCAGCCTGATTCGCAAGTGGTTAAGCTACTAGACGATTTCGATGCGCAGTATGTATTTATCGATAATGACGGTCCCGTTTTCTGGGTGCAGACCGATCTTGACGCTCCGCGGGGACGGTTGCTGGGCATCGACACACGCCATCCGGAGAAAGCCAACTGGAAGACTATTATCCCCCAGAGCGCCGACAAGCTTGAGTTCGCGAGCGTGGTCAACAATACGTTCCTGGTGGGATATCTGAAAGATGCGCGCACTGAAGTTCGTGTACATGAACTCAGCGGCACGTTTCTGCGTAATGTTGATCTGCCTGGGATCGGCACGGCGGTGGGTTTCACGGGCAAGCGCAAGGACAAGGAAACTTTTTACGCATTCACCAGCTTCATTTCGCCGACCACGATTTACCGTTATGATCCGCAAGCCGGAAAGAGCGAAGTCTTTCGGCGGCCGAAAGTTGACTTTGACGCGAGCCGTTACGAAACCAAGCAGGTTTTCTATCACAGCAAAGACGGCACTCGCGTCCCCATGTTTTTGACTTATAAGAAGGGACTCAAGCTCGACGGGCAGAATCCGACCTTGCTCTACGCTTACGGGGGATTCGATATTTCTCTTACGCCGCGGTTTTCCGTTCCGGATGTTGTGTGGTTAGAGATGGGAGGCGTATACGCCCAGCCCAATCTGCGTGGAGGAGGCGAATACGGCGAAGAGTGGCATCAGGCGGGAATGAAGTTAAAAAAACAGAACGTGTTCGATGATTTCATTGCTGCCGCGGAATGGCTGATCGACAACAAATACACCTCAACCCCGCAACTGGCGATACGAGGCATCAGCAATGGCGGGCTGCTCATCGGCGCCTGCCTCACCCAGCGTCCAGAGCTGTTCGGAGTTGCTCTTCCTGAAGTCGGGGTGATGGACATGCTTCGCTTCCACAGGTTCACCATTGGGTGGGCTTGGACCTCGGATTACGGTTCGTCTGACGATCCCGCGGAATTCAAGGCGATCTACGCATACTCGCCGCTGCATAACCTGAAGCCGGGAACAAAATATCCGCCTACGCTGATCGCGACTTCCGATCATGATGACCGCGTGGTTCCCGGCCACAGCTTCAAGTTCGCCGCAACCATGCAAGCTGATCAGGCGGGTACGGCTCCCGTTTTGATCCGCATCGAGACGAAAGCGGGCCATGGCGCGGGAAAATCCATTACGCAACAGATCGACGAAGCTGCCGATACCTGGGCCTTCGTAGCTCACAATCTGAATATGAAAGTTGCGCTGCGCTAGCGGGCTGAATCGTCAAGTGCGGATGTCGCGCCCCGAATTGAGGTTTCGGGGGCGTTCCCGAAGCGGTATCCGCATGTACTTCCGAGTATTTATTTGGGCTTCGCTGCTTGCGGGCGCTGGAACAGCTGCCTAGAATTTAGCCAATCCCTGTTCTGGCCTAAGTTACTTCGCCTGCCTCAATTCCATCGAGAAGGAGAATTTTTATGTTTCCCCCGCGCATATTGGCGTTGCTGTTTTTGTTTGCAATCCTGGTCGCAGCGGTAGGCTGCGGCGGCGGAGGAACATCGGTGGGCGCACAAAACAGCGCCCAGCCCGCTACCCAGCAGAAGGCTCCCAGCATCACGTTTGCCGCCCAGCCGGCAACAGTTTCGAGTGGGACGTCGACCGTGCTCAGTTGGAACGCGAGCAATGCAACCTCGGTCAGTATCAGCGGCGTGGGGGCGGTGGCGGCCAGCGGTTCTCAGAGCGTCACTCCCACGAGCACGACCAATTACACCTTGACCGCAACCGGACCGGGAGGAACGAGTAAATCCTCAACGGTGGTAACCGTGAACGGTTCTGGAACAACTTCCGGTCAGAATGCGGCGCCCACTGTAACGTTCAGCGTGCAACCCGGCAATGTTGCCGCAGGAGCATCGGCCGTTCTCAGCTGGACAACAAGCAATGCGTCATCAGTGAGCATTGCCGGGGTGGGAGTGTTCGCGGCGAACGGATCGACCAGCGTTACTCCAACCGCCAGCACTACCTACACGGCAACGGTGCAGGGAGCAGGCGGCTCGGTGGAAGCGTCAGCCAGCGTCACGGTGGCGCTCGCCGCGACTACTGCCGAGTTCGGACACGTCTTTCTGGTGATGGAAGAGAATCACAGTTATTCGAGTGTGATTGGAAGTTCGTCGCTGCCTTATTTGAACAGTCTGGCCAAAGGGTATGGGCTGGCCACCGAATACTTCGGCAATACTCATCCTTCGATCGGAAATTATTTCGAGTTGACCACTGGCCAGATCATCACTAATAACGATGCGTTCTCCGGAACGGTTAGCGTGGACAACGTGGTGCGGCACCTGATAAGTGCCGGCAAGACCTGGAAATCTTATGCGGAGAATCTACCGTCAGTAGGTTACAAAGGTGGCGACGTTTATCCTTATGCGAAACACCATAACCCATTTGCGTATCTGACCGACGTGGTGAACAGCACGAATCAGGTGCGCAATCTGGTACCGTTCACGGAGTTTGCCAGTGACCTAGCGAATCACGTGCTGCCGCAGTATTCATACATCGTTCCCAACATGCTGGATGATGCGCACGATGGAACCCTGAGCCAGGCTGACAATTGGCTTAAGAGCCACATTGCACCGCTGATCGCGAGCTCGACCTTCCAACAGAACGGTCTGCTAGTCATCGTGTTCGATGAATCACTCGACAGTGATACGCAGCACGGGGGCGGACATGTTGCTGCAGTGGTGGTCAGTCCGATGGCCAAGAGAGGCTACCGGTCAACAACGCTGTATCAACACCAGAGCGTTTGCCGCCTGTTACTACAGGGACTGGGATTGAGCAGTTTTCCGGGGTCGTGCGGGGGCGCAGGTCAAATGGCTGAGTTCTTCTGAAGTCAGGGCTGAGGGACGCGCGAGCCCCAGTCCCGAGCGTACGCCGCCTTCAATTGTGGCCAAAGTGGATGCGGTTTTTACCGATTGCGCCCACTCAGCCGCCAGCCGTGGCCGTTTCAACGAACAAAGCAAGCCGAACAGCGCGCGAAAATTCCACTATTACTAGGCGGTTTCGCTCCCGAGGTAATCTGTGCACCGCGAGGCGAAATCCACTTCCAGCCTTGAACTGCTTCATCGAGGGCTGAGAAAGTGCGGCGAACTGCCAGGAGTCCCACCAGTTAACTCGGTAGATTCGTTTCAACTCGGATTCGCTTGAGCACTTCAGAGCATGAGCCAGGTTCTTTGCCCCTGAGTCCAAGAAAAAATAAAGGCGGCCGCAAGGCCGCCTCTCATAACTCGGTACCCGCAACTGATATTTGTCTAGCGTCCGGCTGCAGCTCCGGCTGCCATCGGCATCATGCCCGCAATCTTCATCCCTTCGATCCTCGCCAGCACATTCTCCATGCTGGCTCCGGTATCTGTGCAGGCATCCACATAGGGATGCCGGCTTCCATCCGCATGCATTACCAGGACGCTGATCTCGGCCTGCACCTTCTTCACCGCATAAGGCAAATGGTGACGGTCATTCCTGCTTAGCGTCGGCCCCAACACCACCAGGTCGAAGCCGCCTTTGTTCAGGGCCGATTCCAAGGCCTTTCGACCCAGGGCTTTTTCTACCGCGTGCCCGGCCTTCTCAAATGCTGCCGCCGTAACCGCCTGTGCCTCGGCATTGCCTTCCCCATAAAGAATTTTTAGCTTCGCTGCCTTCGCCATGAATGTGCGTCCTCGCTCGGTACCGGTGTTTAGCCGCTCCAGTACTCGCATTCACGGTAGCAACGGCCCCGGC
>DATNMU010000383.1:0-20866 GCA_035602195.1 Candidatus Acidiferrum sp. | reverse complement strand
TGTTTCATCTCGCTGATTTGTTCCAGCAGTTGGTTGAACCTCTCCGCCGTCACCTTCTCCCCCGCCGCCACAGGTCCCAACACGTTCACCAGCAGCAGGCGCACTCCCACGATCTCCGCCAGCGCCAGATCGCCCATTTCTGTTTCGCTGGCACTCGCCAACACCACCTTGCGGCACCACTCGCCCAGCGTGCTGCCTCCGGCCTGCGCCGCCATTTCCAGCTGCGCGTACTCTTCTTCGCTGACTTTGAAACCGATGGATTTCGTGCGCAGCGGCGGCTTCACCATGTCCCGGCTTCCTCTCTCGCCATCACAGCCGAGACTAGCAGCCACGCTTAAAAATCAACAAGTTCGCCTGCGTTAACTTCCGGTTGCTCTACAGCAACCGGATCGGCAGGATTTTCCTCTAGCTGCTCTCGTTTCAACAGGTTCGCCCACGGTAACCGGAAGTTACCGCGCAGCACCCTTTCAGGGGTGGAGTGTCACCCTACTCCCCGTGCGCAGCACGGAAAAAAAACCCTCAACCCCCTCCACCACCCTCCGGGAGGGCAAGAACCTCAACCCAACCGTGCCGGATTCGCCACACCGCCCGGGCGGGAATCGGGCCCGGATTCGGCAGCCGGAATGGCGGTAATTATCCGGGACTTCCATCCCCGATCTCTTGTTCCAGCCCATGAGGTACAGGAAAACCGAGATCGCCCGCCTTCCCACCCTCCCAGCGGAGCTTATGGTTGTGCCTCCGGTTAATCTTAAAATAGAGCTCAGACCCGATCATTTCCATTGCCAACTGCAAAGCTTGAACGGAGTCCGTGCCCCCTGCGAATCTGACTTTTTCATCGCCGATTCCGAGGATTTGGTAGGGGCAAAGGCTAAGCCCTTCATCGGATGCGGCAGGCCGTTCTTGAGGCCTGCCTAGCAGAACGCGGATCTTGGTTGCGGGTTGTCCCTCTAGGTAGAGAGATCTCTCCGCGATCACTTCGCCAATTTCTTTCAACACAAGCATGGACATGTTTCCTGCCTCCGACTTCAGAACCACCACGACAACGGTGAACGCGGCTCACCATGCGCCAAGCATTCGCTATAGCGCGTCGCAGCTTGTTTAGCGCACACTGCTTGTTGCCGTTTGTCCTTGATGGACCAACACACCGCAAGGTCGTTTTCGTAAACATCCCAGCAGTACTCGTCCCTCTCCTCTTTCGCCTTGCATGAGTTCCGCTTCAGCCAATCTATCGCGTTGCCAATCGCGGCGCCTACCGCGGCGCCAGCGACGGCGCCGCCTGCGGCCCCTACAACGCCCCCCTCTACCCCTCCTCCAACAGTCCCCACACCAGGGGCGACTAGGGTCCCGGTCCCTGCGCCTAACAGAGCCCCACCGATGCCACCGAGAGCGCCTCCCACCCCTGCCCCAACGCCTGTCCATGACCACAGACCGAAGGGATCAATCAGATCGGCAGGGTTGTTTTCAACGTACCGATAGAAATTATTTCCTCCGTAGAAACCGATGGGATCTTCGCTGAGGAACCTGCCTGTTGTCGGATTGTAGTATCTGGCGCGGTCATAGTTGAGACCGGTCTCGGGATCGAATTCCCGCCCGGTGTACTGGAAGTAGTTGCGGAGCGTGCCGGTGGAGGCCGTGGTGTTTCCGAAGGAATCGTACACGTAGGTGTTGGCGAGCGCGCCCGCCGAACTACTCAACGATGTGACCGATGCCAGACCGTCTGCCGCGTAGTAGTCGGTCGTGCCGCCGCGCAGCTCGGCTAACATTTCATCGATGTCCTGCGTCAGCGTGTAGCTGGCAACTTCACTACCCGACCCATTGGTTGTTTCAATGAGGTTGGGGCCGTCGTACAAGAAAACGCTCGTGAAGTTCGGCGATTGTTTGTAGATGCGGCGTCCAAACGGATCGTACTTGAAGGTCGTCGTTCCGCCGTTGGTGCCGGGGACAACCGCCTGAGTCATCCGGTTCTCGAAGTCCCAGGTATAGGATTTGCCGGAGGGATCGGAGAGGGTATTGCCGTTTGCGTCGTAGCGCACATCACTTTGCACGCTGTCCAGAGGCAATCAGTTTGGAAACTCTGTCGATCGCGCTGTCCGCCTCATCCCGGATGCTGCCTGTACCATAAGGATTGCCCCTCGGATCGATGTATTCGGGCCCCTTCACATCAACGGCGAGCTGCCTGGCTATCCGATACTCCCTTAACGAGTCCGCCAAATGCCCCTCCTTCTCGAGCACATAAGCAAATTCAAAACGTCCGAGAGGGTTTACGGAATCTACTTCAAGAACCTTGAGCAAAACCTCTCGCTCTTGGGCAAGCATCCCTTTTCTCTTGTAGATAGCGTAGAGGGCATAATCATGGATTGGATCTGTGGCGTCCAAGGTGGACGCCATTTGTAGCTCTTTCACGGCCCGTTCGAAATCCCCCAGGGCGTCATAAGCAACGCCGGCTTGGTTGTGCCAGAACGCAGACTTCGGGTTTTTCTTGATGCCATCTCGAGCCTTCTCCAGTTCCGCCTTCCAGTCGACCGAGACACTGCTGTGCTGCGCCAGAGCGAACTGAGGGCAGCGGGCGACGTAAACGACACAGACAGCGAGAAGCAACACAGTTCCGAGTTGTTTCATTGCCATGTCTCCGTCAGGGCTGCGGTACCGAGCAAGCGCAGCCAACATTTTTCTTGTTTCTCGGATTAGATCCCGTGTTCTCGCCGGCCTGGTAGGTCGGCCCCTGGGTAAATTCGTATTCCGTAGGCCAGCTTGGGTTGCCGGGACCGTCGACTTCGTAATCCTTTGTGACCTCGCGCGTCACGACTTCGGTGCTGGGCGGGCAGTCGCATGTGAATTGCGCCTGCTCTTGAACGGTGTAACGATAAAACTTTCGTATGCGCGTATGGTCCGCAATCCAACGGCAAATGCAGTGTGTGGAATCGGAGATCAAGCCCCAGGAGGCATAACTCCAGCCCACCCTGACCCAGTTTAGACCATCCTGCATCGTTAAATAGGGAGTCGGCCCATTAGGGCCCCATACATTCGGAATTTCTGTCCACGGGGAAGATTGCCAGCATTTCAATCCTGTGGGATCTGTGAAGTCAGCGGGGTCGTTCTTTACGTAAGCGTAGACGTTAATTCCGCCACCGAATCCGGCCGGATCCTCACTCAAGAATCTCCCGACGTTCGGGTCATAATATCTCGCACGGTAGAAGCGAAGACCCGTCTCGGGATCATAGTCGCGTCCTGTGTATTGAAAGGGATTCGTCAGTGAGCCTGTAGACGCAATGAGCTTGCCGAAGGCGTCGTAGGTATAGGTGTTTGCGAGCGCCCCAGTCGAAGTGCTAAGCGACGTGATTGATCCGAGCGCGTCTGCGCTGTAGTAGCTTGCACTTCCCGTCCGCAGCACAGAGAGAGGCTCGTCAATGCTGGTTCCCTGCGCGTACTTCGCCAGCACATTGCCCGCGGTGTCAACCTCTTCGAGCAGGTTCACCTCCTCGTAGAGATAGTTCGTTGTGCCGCCTGGTCCTGATTTTTGGATGCGTCTGCCGAAGGGATCGTACTTGAAAGTGACCGTTCCCGTGCCCGGCACTACGGCCTGAACTAGCCGGTTCTCGAAGTCCCAGGTGTAGGTTTTTCCGGAGGGGTCGGCGAGGGTATTGCCGTTTGCGTCGTACGCGTAGCTGCCCGAGGAATTCGAGGTCAACTCGTTCGACGAGTTGTAGTTGTAGTTGGGCACTCCTGAGGATGACAGTCTATTTCCAACTGAATCGTAGCTGTAGGTCTCGGTAGTACTCCCCCCCTGGGTTACCTGCGTCAGCTGGTAGAGCGGGTCGTAGGTGTAATTCGAGGTAACCCCATTCAGATAGTTACCGTCGCTGCTCCGGTTTCCGGCGGGGTCGTAGGTGTAGCTGGCGCCGTCCAACGTGTTCGTTCCCGCCTGATGCAGCACCGACAGCAGGTGCGAGACCGAATCATAACCGTAATTCGTGTTGATGCCGTTCGGCCGTGTCAACTGCGTTCTGCGGCTCAGCGCGTCGTAGCCGAAACCGAACGATCCTGCCCACGAGTTCGCCAGGCCGTTCAGCCGGTTCAGCGTGTCGTAGCCGTAGGTGCTGATGCTGCCGTCGGGCGCCGTCAGCGATTTCCGGTTTGACGCTGCATCGTAGGTGTAGGCGTTTTGGAAGTTGAAGCCCGGCAGGTACGAGTACTGCGTCGTCGTCCCGATCAGCCGTCCCATGTTGTCGTAAGAGAATCCGTACGTCCCAGTCGGATCGCTCACCTGCAACACCTTACCCGCCAGGTCATAGGCGTACTCCACGCTGCTCTGGTCGGGATACGACTTCGAGGTCAGCCGATACAGCGCGTCGTAAACATATTCTTCCGCCTGCGTGCGAGCTTCCGCCGCAGCAGACCGAGCTTCCACCGTGCCCGCTTCTTCTGCGACCAATTGAGCGATTCTTGCGTGCCAATCGTCGAGTTCCGCGTAGAGCACTCCCACCTCTCGAAGGTATAGTCCCTCGAAGGCCGAGAGGTCCGCTCGCAAATTGGCCAAGTCAAGTTCGCGCTCCGCCAGTTCGGTTTGCAGCAGGGCTAGTTCGTTCCGCTTCTTTGCAAGCCCTTCTTCCTCGGGCGATAGTCGGCGAATGATTTCTGCGTTCATAACTAATTTCAGCAATCGTCTAAACGTGATCTGTCAGGCCCGCTTCAGGGGCGAGCGTGGCAGTAATTGACGCGTCCTAAGAAGCCGCTCCAAATTCTGTTCGGATCTGGGCCACAGATCCAGGCCAGTATTCTATGGTCACCGTGCAATCAGATGGGATATGGTGCGTGCACCCGACTCGAAGGTGTGCCAAATCTGGATTGCTGTTAATTATCCGCACGAGTTCCTCGATGGAGCCTTCAGTTGCCAAACTCCCAACGATGATGCCTGTAAGCGCTGTTGGTGGCACGCCGAAAAGGTAGACGTCTTTGCCTATGCATTGGCAACGCTCAACAAGCGGCCGTATGATTCGCCGTTCTCTTTCACATTCCCACTCTTTGCGCTTGCTGTAGAGGACTTCGTGCGCGTCTAGCTCCGCCAAATATGGCGAAGATGGCACATCCACATAGCTAACCTTTCGCAGTTCGTGAGTGTCATCCTTCTCTTCCGTCTTTGCCGAGAACCAAGGGTGTTTGTCGTCGAATTCATACACAAATCCCGTGTGACCCGAGGCGTACCGGCACCACAAGAGAAGGCTATCGGAGACCTCGCTAAGGGAAAGTATTCCGACCCGACGGTTCAATTCCTGAAGAATCTCCTCTCGGGCGGCGCCGTCACTTTGTTTGTCAGCTTTGGCAATATCTATGCTTTTCCGCAGAGCCAGGTACGTTGGGAACCTCTTTTTGATCTCAGCAAAAGCTTGCGGACCAAATTGTTCTGAGAATCTCTCTGGGAAATATCGCTCCCACTCATCGGAAAGCGACTCTGCCGCTTTTTCAGGTCTCCGAAAGCGATCGACTAGCGGACGAAACTCGAAAGGGTCGTTCTGCGCTCCGGGTTGAGTAAAACGAATGCGCAGGTTTCGAAGGATATCGAGCCTTTCAGGAGGTACGTATTTATATAGGCTCATATTCCCGCCCCCGGCGCGACCTGTGCCCAGTCCAAACTTTCAGGGATTGGCGAGGAGTCAATGGACTCTGGATTCGCAAATACATACACCATTCGCCTCGTTCGGGACGAAAACGACGCAAAAGATGACGGCCACTTTTGCAGCACTTCTCTGCGCGTGCGTGCGACTACGCTCGCACCGACAACGATCATTATGGGAAGATACCACACGCCTGATTCCCGCGCGGGGCCTGTCATTATACTACCGTGTGAAAGCTGCCGTTCCTGCAAACGGTGTTGGGACCTTGCCGAACGACGGGAGGTTTCTGCGAGATCCACAGTGACAGCCATTGCGTCGACGAGGAAGGAAATGGAAAAAGGCGCAGTTCTCGGGATTGATGTCGGTTTCGCCGAACATCGTCAAACCTCGTGCCTCTGCCTTCTTGAATGGTCCGACGAGCGGGTGCGGCTCACGTTCAAGAAGGTAGGCACCAATTTGCAGGCAAGAAGCCTGGCAATCAGCAACATGTTTTGCGTACCAACACACCTTGCCGCTGTAGCTATAGATGGTCCCTTGACGCGAGGCCTCCGGCACGTCCTGCATTACAGAGCGGCAGAAGCGTTACTGTCCCGAGGAGTTTTTCAAAAGCGGGGCAAGCCCGGTCAAACGAGTTCACCCACTGGGCAGAAGTTGCACCAGCACGCAACACAATTCGCCAAGCTTGTACTGAGTGAGGCGAAGAACGGACGAGTGTCGGTTGCGCATTCCACGCATATCGAACCAATTGACGAAGCCGCTATTGTTGAAGCCTTTCCAAATCAGTTTCTTGCTTCGCTTATAGACGAGGACACTCTGCCGGTGCTACACAGGGACGCCTCGGATCGATACTGGGAGCAATTGACGGCAGGCGATAGTCTTAGCAAACTGTTGGCGGCTCTCTTGCCGAATCGCCGCTTTGGGTGTCGGCCAAAAGATATCTACGACCACGACGAGCGGGCGGCGACGGTGTGCGCTTTGACGGGGCTTGCCGTGGCGACCGAGCTGGCAGTAGGCGTTGGCGACCCAGAGGACGGCGACATCTTTCTGCCTCCAGCTACATTGTGGGGCGCCGCACGCTCAGGGACGAGGCCTTGGGTCGAGGTGGCCCTCCGCGCAAATATCCCGCTTCTCAGGACTGGGGCTCAGATCGCCAATCACCTCAAAGCGCGCGTGTGTACACACGAAAGTTACTGGATTCCCTGATTTTCTGCTGAAGGGCAAGCACGCGTCCCCGCAAGTGGCGGCATGTACCGGAGCGGACGCTTTCCTTGAGCGTCCAAGTTGTCCCCCTTGACAGTATGCTAACACTAGCATATTCTACAGTTGAACATGACAGCCACTTCGATGAGGCCGCTACGTTTCGTAGGGGATTCGTTGGAGGTGCTGCGCGAACTGCCGGAAGAGGTCAAGGACGAGATTGGGTTTGCGTTGGAGCGCGTCCAGAGGGGCAAAATGCCGGAGAACGCGAAGCCTCTGAAAGGTATTGCACCAGGCGTGCTGGAGATTGTTTCCGACTTCAGGGGCGATACGTTCAGGGCCGTCTATACCGTGCGGTTCCCAAAGGCCGTTTACGTTTTGCATGTTTTCCAGAAGAAGTCCAAACGGGGCATCGCGACGCCGAGGCATCAAATCAAGCTCGTGGAAAAGCGCCTCGCGCAGGTGGTGGAACTGGAAAAGCCGAGCAGGAAAACTTAGGCTGAACAGGAAAATTACGCTAAACAGGGACAAATCACGATGAAAAAGCATGGATACGTGGAAGGTACTGGCAACGTCTACGCCGATCTGGGTGTTGTCAATCCCCAAGAGGCACGCGCGAAGGCTGATCTGGCTCACCGGATCGTTGACATCATCGAAGCCCGCAAACTGACACAGGTACAAGCCGGGAAGGTGTTGAATGTGGACCAGCCCAAAGTCTCCGCCTTGAAGCGTGGCCGTCTCACTGATTTCTCCATCGAGCGGCTTGTTGGCTTCCTGCTCTTACTCGGGCATGACGTGCAGATTACCGTCACGCCCAAATCCCCTTCGAGCAGGAAACCTCCTACCTTGGAAGTGAACGCGATGGGGGCGGTTGCTGTCGCTCGCCGCTAAGGAGACTAAGTGTGGAGGCAAAACAGAAGATGGTTCCTTCGGCGTCTCTGATACACCGCCAAGGCGCTGTCTGTAGGATATGCCAGCGCTGGGTAGTGAAGCCGTATGTTCTCAACGTTCGATGAGGTCTGGGCAGTCGATCTGTGACACGTGTCCAGCCGGGTCCCTCCCCAGAAGGATGCCCCGTGTCGCTGGGGGATTTGAGGGATATGTACCTCAAATACGGACCGCAAAATACAAATCCTTTGGGGCACAAGAAAGGGCCGAAGAAGTAACAGGCCAGACGCTATTGTTCGATTCAAGAATTGGCTAAAAGGGATAAAAAGGAGGAAACGGGCCTATGAGAAATCGTTGCGTGCTGGTTTGTTTTATGGTGGTCTCCGCCCTTTGTAATTCCCAGAAATCTCCAGTCGGTATCGCGGGCAGCGGCAATGCCTTTCTGCAATACTGCGAAGGGTCGGAAGAACCTGTGTCACATGGAATGTGTCGCGGATAAGGCCGTGAAGAAATATGGGGCGCCTCCAAAGTTCGCACCATTTTGCTCAGACGATTTCCCCGAGGGAAGATTGACTCCCGGCGCGGAAGCCCGCCAAGGAGAGAAAATATGAATCATTTGTGTTGCTCTCTTCTGCTGTCATTGTTCGCATCGTCATCTGTTGCACAAATGCCTGTAGAAATTGTAAAAGTTGAACCTCATTCTCACGCCCGATGTGCTCTTGCTGATGCCGCAACCGACGAACACGACCCATGGGGTAGCTGCCTTATTGTCTGGTGTAGGAACTCATCAACCAAGTACATTACGGGAATTCGATTCGATGTGCACTTCGTGAGCGCCTTGAAGGAAGTTGATCCGGCAGTGTACTCATACGAGAACACCGCGACAATCAAACCGGGAAAGATGAACGCTGGCATTTGGCATGACGGGGTATTTTGGCATCAATATGGTGATGGTATGGACGTTCAGGTACAGGTGGGGAGAGTGATGTTTCGAGATGGAAGTTTCTGGACTCCACCAACTCCAGCCACAGCAGACCCAAATGCCTCGACTACAACTGAGCCAGCGAAGCCTTTAAATCAAGAGACTGCGCGAGATTTTCTACTCAAAGCCAGTAATGCCCAGTTTGCTAAAGAAGGTGTTGCGGGTTATGCCGAGATCAAAGGCGGTGACAAACTGATCGTTCACAGCGAACGCGCCAGCGCAGTGAGGTTCAATATGACGCTGAAAAACGAGAAGTTCCTCGCCTTGTTGAAGACAGCGGGAATTGCAACCTACGCTTACACCAACGATGCCGAGCAGAACTTCTCGTACGATGTGAAAGCAGGACAAACCCAGGATGATACGAAGGCCAAATGAGTAGCCCTGACGTGCAGCGGCGTGTTTGATCAAACCCTCGAGCTGAAGCGGAGCAAGAAGTTACGCAGGCTCATGGCAGATCGCAAAGAGTTCAAACGAGCGTGGTTGGGGACGCCAAAATGTTTTCCGCGATTTCAATTGGTCTGATTCTCCAATTGCCAATGAATGTAATTGCGATATCGAAGGTCATCCCACTGAATTCTGCCGCGGTTTGGGGCTCTCCCTGCGCCTGTTTCTTGAACCCACGCTTTCAACCCACGATTCGCATGTCTCTCGCGTCTTCTCAACGACTTGGGCGGCCACCTGGAGTCACTTAAGTTGTTGAGACTACAGCATAACGTAGCACTGAAAAGGCTGGCGTCGGCGGTTCAACTCCGTCCCTGGCCACCACATTTCAAAGCAGTTAACTACACTTTTCATTTTCCGTATTACCCGCAGTTTACCCGCAGTTGCCCGCACTACTGCACCAAACCCGTTACCGGAGCCGTTTTCTCCAGGTTTTTGACCGGATCGGGTTCAGCCGTCTTCCCTACCGCGGAACAGCAACTCCAAGAACATCCCCTGGGCTTCGAGCTTGTCTTCGGTCACCGCCTTTGCGTAGACCTCAAGGGTCGTCTTCAGATTTTGGTGCCGGAGCATTTCCTGCACCAACTTCGGATCGACCTTCAACTCCGCGCACCACCAACATAATCGAGCGTTGTTTTGTCGAGGTGCGGCGCCGCACCCGGCCTATGGTTTGCTTCGTCAACGTAGAAAGCGTGGACCGAATCATCTACTCCATCTTCCCGAGATTCAATCTGGAATGGAAAACCCGCACCCTCAACCTTTTTACACAAGCAGCTTGACGTCACCCCTATCATCGGGCGTTTTGACTTTAGACATCAAATCGTGAAACCATTATTTTCATCGGGCGGAAGAGCGGATTTGCCCGCACACTTGGCGCTGTTCTCGCCCTTCTTGCGCATTTATTCTCATCCATAGGAAGTTGCCTTCTGCGCATTCGGAATTCTTGAGAGGAGGTCAATCATGCCACTCGTGGCAGCATCCAAGAGACTCGTCAAATTCGATACTAAGACATTTCTCTCCACCATCAACGGCGGTAGAAAGATCGAAGCTTTTCCCAAAAAGCAGGCGATATTTGCTCAAGGCGACTCGGCCGATGCTGTTTACTACATACAGGAAGGAAAGGTAAAACTCACCGTTGTGTCGCAGATCGGGAAGGAAGCCACAATAGGCATTCTGAACAAGGGCGATTTCTTCGGCGAAGGTTGCCTTACTGGGCAGCCTCTGCGCCTGACTTCCGCAACCACGATGACCGATTGCTCCGTGATGCGAATCGATAAAAAGTCGATGGTCGACGTGCTCCACCGGGAACACGCGTTTTCCGATATGTTCGTGGCGTATTTGTTGACCCGCAACATCCGATACGAGGAGGATTTGGTTGACCAGCTTTTCAATTCCAGTGAAAAAAGACTGGCCCGGATATTGCTATTGCTGGCTCATTTCGGCAAGGACGGAAAGCCCGAGACTGTAATTCCCAAGATCAGTCAGGAGTCCTTAGCGGAGATGGTAGGTACAACTCGCTCGCGGGTTAGCTTTTTCATGAACAGGTTTAGGAAATTGGGATTGATCGACTACGCCGGGGGCGCAGAAGGCGGGTTACAGGTTCACAGTTCACTTCTCAACATCGTTCTCCACGATTAGCGGGCCGTATCATTCCGATTGGGGGCCAAGCTATACAGCGATCTGGCGCACGCGCCGCGCGATGAATCAGGTACGCGCCCTATCCGAGCAGCCCCAAAGCGGGTAACATTAAAGGTGAACGCTTCACGTCCAAGTGTCACGCGCATTTTGCACGGCAACGGAAATGATAATGATGCTTCCCTCACAGACGCGAGACTTGGCCCAGCGCCTTCTTGCTTACGAAAACGCTGCGGGCAAAACCTCCGGACCGACGGAATTCGCGGCCTTTGGCGTCTGTGAGAGGTTGCGCCAACCCCTAATTACACTCGCGGGACTTGCCGGTTTTCGCTCGCTCCTTTCTCGTGCTCTGACGCTGGCCAGGGCGGAAGCTCCCAGTCTTAACGCCGTGCAGGTCGCGGCGGATGGCTCCTTACAGGGTCTAGGCGGGCTTCGGCCGCAATTCGATGCGGACGACGCTGGGGAGGCTGGAATAATTCTCATTACCCAGTTACTCGGGCTGCTTGTCCGAGTTGTTGGCGAAGCTATGACGCTGCAGCTGGCGACATCTGAAATTCTTCCAGACGTCAAGTTCCTCTCGAAGAGCGGTATACCTATGGGCTTTGAAGCGATCCTCAAAGAAGTTGATGATCTCCAAGGCGTCAGTGCGCGTCTCGAGGGACTGGCGGAGCAATATCCGCCCGTCACAGAAGCGCTGATGAATCTCTCGGGAAACGTCCTAAACACGGCGACGGTATTGGCGGTAGTGGCGGCAATTAAAAGCCCCAAGCCGAACTGAGTACAGCGTTCGCGCCCTGCACGGAAAAGGAAATCGTGAGTCTTCCAGAGTCGCGACATTTGGCCCAGCGCCTTCTTGATTATGAGGCCGTTGCGGGCAAGAACTCCGAGCCCACGGAGTCTGCGGCTTTTCGCGTCTTTGCGAAGCTGCGTCGTCCCCTCATTACACTCGCGGGAGTTGCCGGTTTTCGCTCGCTCCTTTCTCGTGCTCTGACGCTGGCCAGGGCGGAAGCTCCTAGTCTTAGCGCGGCGGTACAGGTCGCGGCGGATGGCTCCTTAAAAGGTCTTGATGAGCTTGCATTGCAAGCTGACAAAGAACAGGCCAGGAACGAAGGAGCCATTCTCATTGCCCAGTTAATCGGGCTGCTTCTCACGTTCATTGGCGAAGGTGTAACGTTGCGCCTGGTTCAGGATGAGTGGCCGGAGGCCGCTTTCAACGGCCGCGTTTCCGAGAAGGAGAGGAAAGCTTGAGCACTACAGGTAAGGTGAAAATAAACAAACTGCCGACCGGGGTCCCGGGCCTCGATGAAATCCTGGGCGGCGGTCTCCCGGAATTTTCTTTTAATATCATCGCGGGCGCCCCGGGAAGTGGCAAGACCACGCTGGCTCACCAAATCGTGTTCGCCAACGCGACGCCAGAGCGCCCCGCGCTGTATTTCACCATCCTCGGCGAACCCGCCATCAAAATGCTGCGCTACCAGCAACAGTACACGTTCTTTGACCAGGCCAAGTTAAACACCGCCGTCCGCTTTATCAACTTGAGCCAGGTTGTGTTGGAGAAGGATCTGGACGCGGTCTTAGAGGAGATTACAAAAGAGGTTGAGAAGGCAAGCCCCGGCGTCGTGGTAGTGGACTCTTTTCGCACCGTGGTGCGGAAGGCGCAAGGTGGTACGACCGAAGTGGAGCTGCAATCTTTCATTCAGCGGTTAGCCCTGCTCCTGACGAGTTGGCAAGCCACGACTTTTCTGGTCGGTGAATATGTCGAAGGTGAGATCCGTGACAATCCCGTTTTCACGGTCTCCGATGGCCTCTTTTGGCTTTACCAGGCTGCGGAGCGAAGTTCCATTGTGCGGAAACTCCAGATCGTGAAACTGCGTGGGCAGGCGTCCGTGCCCGGACTGCACACCTTCCGCATTACCCATGCTGGGCTACAAGCCTTCTCGCGTACTCTTGGGCTGGCCGGATTAGTAAGAAAGATACCCAGTGCACGGCGCCTTTCCATCGGCATTCCGGAATTGGACAAGATGCTCGGCGGGGGCATTCCTGAAGGCGATAGTGTCCTTGTGGCAGGGGCTTCGGGGACGGGAAAATCGGTTTTGGCAACCCAATTCATTGCTGAGGGCATACGTCAGGGAGATCCGGGAATTGTGGTGGTCTTTGAAGAACGGCCGCAAGAGTATGCGGAGCGGGCCAGCAGCTTCGGTCTGGATTTGAAAACACCGCGACATGAGAAGAAACTCGAAATTCTCTACCTCCGTCCCCTCGACCTCTCGGTGGACGAAACCATGCACGAAATTCTCGACGCGGTCCACAAGATTGGCGCCAAACGCCTGGTGATTGATTCGCTGGCGGGCTTTGAGATGGCGCTGGCACCCGGCTTCCGCGCGGACTTTCGCGAATCGCTCTACCGTATGATCACCGCTTTGACCGGAGTCGGGGTGACGATTCTAAGCACGGTTGAGGTGAACGAGTCTTTCACAGAATTTCCGTTCAGTACCTACTCGATTTCGTTTCTCACCGATGACATTATCCGGCTTCGGTACGTATGCATCGACGGTCAGCTTCGCAAGATCATGGTCGTTATCAAGATGCGCGGTGGCAACCATAGCAAAGATATCCGCGAATATGAAATCACCTCCAAGGGTGTGGTCATCATGGGTGACCGCCTCACGGATTATCAGGGCCTGATCACCGGAATTCCTGAGCATTTGAACCGATCCGGCAATCATGAAGAGCGCTCACATAAGCCGAAAGCCAAAACCAAAAGCTAGAAGTGATCTGGGACTAACATTAACAGCGAAAGCACTCACAACGGGGAGTGGCTGGTTTGGATTTCGCGGCAAACCTCGCATGCCGGGCGAATGGAAGCTGCATTAACCCGTCGCGATTTGTGCCGCGCCAGAGACATTTCCAATTCTCTCGACCTTAACCTGCCTCTTAGCCCGATCAGATCGGCGAGTTCGAACGAAGGGAGATGAATTATTGAGGGCTAGCCTGCGAGAGCTGTTCTATGAGCAGAGGTCAAGGAAGAGATAAGAGGATCACCGTCCTTCGGCCTTCGGGCCGCGAAGTGCCATACACGTGGAAGCCGCTTTCGCGATCAATCGGTTCTCCTCGTCGGTGATGGTGCACTCGATGTAGCCGATCGTGTGGCCCCGCCGCACGACCGTTCCTTCCGCTTTGAGTTGTGCCTGCCACACCGGGCGAAAGAAATTGATTTTCAATTCCACAGTAGTAAAGGATTCATCTGGGGCGAGAGTACTTGCAAACGCTATGCCCATCGCGGCATCAGCAATATCGCAAAGAATTCCGCCGTGCAGCGTTCCCATGGGGTTTGCATGCTGTGGCCCGGCTGTCAATACCACCGTCGCCCGTCCGTCAGCAATGTCTTTTACCTCAAATCCAATCAGCCGCGCGATGGGAACGTCGTTCGCCTTTGCTCGTTCCCTGAAGTCCGCCTGCGAGGAACTTTCCTGGGCGCTCATGACTTGTCAGCTCCGGTCTTCGATTTCCGCGCACGAACTCCTGTTTCGAGGTATGCCTCCAGATGACGGACGGCAAGGTCACGAGGTTCTTCCTTCTTCTGCAGACGGCTCACCATTATGCTGCCTTCAAGCGTACTTGCAATCAAGGTGGCCAACTTCGCCGAATCGATATCGGCCCGCACCTCGCCTCGTCGTTGCCCCTCCTCGGCAATGGATTGCAGACGATCAAGCAAGGAACTGAGAGCCTGGCGGGCTTTGGCTCGCAACTTGGGATTGCCATCGTCGGAATCGATGGCCGTGTTCAGCAGCGGGCAACCTCCCGGCACCAGCCCGGTGCGCCGGTCGCGAAAGTTCCGCACGATTTGTTTGAGACGATCAACGGCATTCGGGATCTCCTCTGTTCCTTCGGAGCGCGCGTCCATTGCAACCTTCCAAGCGTGGTCGAAGGCGTCTCCCGCAAGTTCTTCTTTGCTCTCAAAGTGCCTGTAAATCCCGCCTTTTTCCAGACCAGTGGCTCGCATGAGATCGGAAAGTGCAGCGCCGTCGTATCCTTTTCGATTGAAGATTGGCGCTGCCTTACGAATGATCTCTTTCCGAGTCTGCTCGCCTTTGCGCACGTTCTGCTCCTAGCAATTTCAAATTCGCGATAATACGGTCGCTGACCGCACGATACAAGTAGTTGGATGAGACCGAGCGGTCCCAGGTCGCATTTGATATGCAGCCAGTGAGCTCACGCACCTCCATTCCGATCACGTCGGCGGCAAGACGATATCGACTTCTTCGGGCGTGTAGCCTGCGCTGCGGAGGCTCCCGACAGTCGCCCGAGTGCTCCCCCCTCCCCACCAGCTGCCGGCACCCGCATCGATGAGGACGATCCATTTGGTGTTGAGCAGCCGTACGCGCGGTCTGGTAGGGGCGGCGGAGTTGAAGAGAATGAAGCCAACAGCCTGGTTGATCAATGCGTCGCGCGGTCCGATCGTCGAAGAGCAAGCTTTGATCAGCGCATTGAAGAACAATCAAATCGCCGGCGCGGCGATCGACGTATTCGACACTGAGCCGCTGCCTCCTTCTCACCCCTTCCGGACGCTGGACAACGTACTGGCAACTCCGCATATCGGCTACGTCTCGCAGGGTCATTACAAGACGTTTTACGAAGATACCGTCTCGAATATTCGGAAGTGGCTCGACACCCAGCACCCGTAGCATAAACGCATCTTAACTAAGAGCAAGACATGGCTGAGTCAAAGGAACCAAAACCATCCCTGGTTCTGAAGGCATTCGATACGTTGTTCGACAAGAGTGACCACGCGGCCGCCGAGCAATGCGCAAACGTGCTTAAGAGATCACTTCGATTGCATCGACCCGTGAGGGATAAAACGCCAGGTGTTCCTTAATGTCGGCGACTGCCTCGTAAGGTTGTTCATACGCCCAAACGGCGTATTCCGATTTCGATCCGCCGATGGGAATGCTGTAGTAGGTGCAATCACCCTTGTACGGACAATAGGTGTAATGCGTGGTCACAACGAGCAACGACATGTCCGCATCCTTGCGCGGCAAGTAGAAAACAGGTGGATATCCCTTCTCCTCCAGCCGAAGCGCTTGCGCCGATTCAGCGACTGTCCTCCCGGCGACCGTTACACGTACCGTGCCCACAGCCGGTGAAATCATAATGGGATGATCCGGTCCAGGAATTTTGATCTCTTTGCCGGTGCTCGACTTGGTATGCATTGTGCTCCTCACGTTGTCAGTCACAGCTTCGAACCTCCATCGACCGAGATACTCGCTCCTGTAATCCAGCGCGCCGCGTCGGACGCAAGGAACGCTATCACGTCTGCTACATCTTCCGGCTTGCCGATTCGCTTGAGTGCTTGCATCCCGAGAGTGACCTCGCGGCCTGCTTCAGTTTTGGTGAAGTTCGACATGTCCGTGTCGATCACACCAGGCGCGACTGCGTTTACGCGAATGCCTTGCGGCCCAAGAATGGCAGCCCAGTTTTTGACCAAAGTCTCTAATGCTCCCTTGGTGGAGGCGTAAGCGAGGATCGACGGGTTCTCCAAAGCGGGCTTCCCAACTACGGCGTGCGCCCCGATCGAAGAGATCACAATGATGTTCGAGCCTTCGCCGAGGACGGGCAGGAGTTGCTGCAGCAGGAAAAACGGGCTGCGCACATTCGTGGCAAACAGATTGTCAAAATCCTCGACCGTATGATTCTTGATCGTTGCGGCCTTGGAGATACCGGCATTGGACACAAGCACATCCAATCGATCGCCGACGATTGAGCGCACCTGTTTTGCTAGCAGCGCAGCACCGTCCGGAGTTCCTAGATCCGCCGAGATCGCTTTTGCGTGTCCGCCCTTCGCTTGGATCTCGGAGACGAGAGATTCCGCTTCCTGCGCGGAGCGGCCATAGTGAACCAGGACGTGTGCCCCGGCCCTGGCGAGTGCCGCTGACGTCGCGCGCCCAATGCCACGTGACGCCCCCGTCACCAGTGCTGTTTTGTTTGGTAGTGTCCTAATAGGACACCACCTTTTGTTTTGAAGCGTGGACATTTTATTTTCCCTCATAATTCAGTTCGTCAATGGCATGCGGCGCAATAGGGTGCTGTAGAACTTTCGGGAGTCGATTCCTGAGGAATCGCAATCGGGAAGTTCACTGGCCCTCGGTAACAGCAGGTGTCGCACTGGCAATCCAAGAGTCATAATCAGCCAGAACCCCTCCACTTTCTCGAACATTCACTTCTCGTCGGCTTCAACTTTTGCTGCCGGACGTCGGCACTTGTTGGAGTCTTACGACCCAAGGGGCGTTCGTTCAGGCATTCATTCCGCCATCCACGGTAAGGTTCGCTCCCGTGACGTAGGAGGATTCCGAACCCGCGAGAAACGCTGCCATTGCGGCAATCTCCTCAACATGCCCATAGCGGTCGAGCGCAGTGGCGGCCTTCTGCGGCACCGCCCAATCACCCGAAGCAGGATTTAAATCCGTGTCGATCGGACCCGGCTGGATGTTATTGACCGTGATGCCCCTGCTCCCGACCTCTCTGGATAATGCCTGAGTGAACATCTTGACGGCCCCTTTTGTGGCCGCGTAGGGCACAAGCCCGGGCGCAACGGCACGCTCGCCCACTGCCGAACCGATCGTGATGATGCGACCACCCTCACTCATGTGCTTCAGCGCCGCCTGCGTCGCAACGAATACGCCGCGGACGTTGATGTCGAGCACGCGATCCATCTCTTCCAGTGTGGTCTCCTCGAACGCTTTCGGAATGGCCGTGCCGGCATTGTTCACAAGGACGTCGAGCCGGCCGAATGTCGCAACGGTTTTTTCGACCGCGGCTTTGCCGGCGTCGGCATCCGCGGCATCCGCTTGAATCGCGATCGCCTTTCCACCGGCGCGTTCAATTGCTTTGACGACCGACGCAGCCGCATCGGCGCCTTTCGTGTATGTAATGGCGACCTTTGCTCCGTCCGCAGCCAGACGCTTAGCGATTGCAGCACCATTGCCGCGCGAGCCGCCCGTGACAAGCGCAATCTTTCCTTCCAATTTCTTTGACATTGTCCATCTCCTTGAATTAGACATATGCTTGTCAGGCATGAGCCCAAATCTCATTGCTTGCCCAAGGCATCCCGATCACAACATTGGATTACCCCGTTAGCCAGTAGTAGCGCCTTTGAAGCATACTTTGTTAGGCTTGGGAGCAATGCTTCACAGGCATGGGGAGTGAGGAATGGAATTACGGCATCTTCGCTATTTCGTTGCGGTCGCAGAAACGGGAAGTCTAACGGTAGCGGCGGCGCGAATACTGCACACGTCACAACCTTCGTTGAGTCGGCAGATTCGAGATCTCGAGGACGAAGTCGGCGAGCCACTGTTGACACGCCGCGCTCGCGGCATTGAACTGACGCCGGCAGGTCGAGCCTTCCTCGATCACGCCCGCGCCGCGCTAGCGCAGGCGCAAGCGGCTGCCGAAGCTGCGCGGCGAGCCGTCCATCCCGCCAAGCCCTGCTTCTCGATGGGCTTTCTGACCGGACACGAATTGACCTGGATGCCCGAAGCCCTGCGGATATTGCGCGACGAACTACCCAACATTGACGTGATGATATCGAGTCAATATTCCCCGCTACTTGCGGAGGGCCTTTCGAAAGGAAAAATCGATGCCGCTTTTCTTCGAAAGGAACGAGCGCTGCCGGACTTGGCGTTCCGCCTTCTTGTGAAGGAGCCTTTGATGGTGATCTTGCCTAGTGACCACCGTCTCGCCGCGCTTAAAGCGATCGGTCCAAGGGATCTAGCAGGCGAAACATTCGTGATTGTGTCCCATACCGCTCCTGTGCTGCGTGCGGTCATAGACAAGTATCTGAAGCGATCGGGAATCAATATCAGGCCAGCTCACGAGGCGGACCACGTCACCATGGGAATTTCCTTAATAATGTCGACCCGCGGCGTAGGGCTGTTACCTGCTTACGCACAGAACTTTCTCCCTGCGTCTGTAACGAGCCGCCCTCTGAAGGGAGATGTGCCAACTGTCGATCTGGTCCTCGGCTACAGAAAGTCGAACCAATCTCCGATCCTCAAGCTTTTGCTTTCGAGAGTGACGAGTTGGTCGCTCGTGTCTCGAAGAAAGCGCAGTAAGCTAAGTACTTCCTGCCTGGAGGTGTACCGGATAGCGCTGCGTCCCTTGAGTCGTCGGCCAGTTTATGGCTCGTGGAACGTGTTGTCGACTCAACTCTAGCTGCCCTGCACCACACTGACTTCGACTGTGCGTCCTATTCCACACAGCCACTGACTAATCCGATCGCCTGCCAATGACCCGTGTCTGGCGGGGTGCACGATGCGCCTGGCCGCCCTGCGATGTGGAGGAAGGCTGTAGCCAGAGCACACCGCAATGCGCGCCCCACATTCAACGGCTCCGCAGTCCGCCCGATAAGAAAATCGCGAGTCCTGCGGTAACAACCACAAGATCGAACCGCGCGCTGTCCAGGCTGAAATTCACGACGGAAGCCAGCAACAGCGCAAGCACGAGAATCCGCGTTACTCTTGTGATCGTTGTTATCAGCGGGGGGCTTCGTGTCCGGCGCTGATACTCAGGCAAAAGGTACTTTTTTGTATGGCGCTGGCGTCAATTACACATTGACCAGACACTTCTCTTTGCGCGCTGAGTATAGGGGCTATCTCTACAAAGACGCCGACTTTGGCGTTAGAGCCCTCAACACTGACAGCTGGACCCATACGGCGCAACCATCTGCTGGAATTGTTTTCCGATTCTGATCGTGAAGCCAACATACGGAGGGGGGCTGTGGCCGCGACGCGAAAGATGAGCGATCTGAACTGTCAAAGGCTAGCAAAACCGGAACGCAATGAACAAAAGCTTAACCACCTCGCTTACGCCCTACGCCTTGTTGAGAGTCGAAGAGGTATCGGCCAAGTGGGCCGTAGGCGGTTTCAGCGACGCGCTCGCGATGGAAGTCGCGCCGTTTGGGGTCAAGGTCTGCACGCTAGAGCCGGGAGGTATTCGAACCAATTGGGCCCGGCGTGCCGGGCAGAATGCGCCTGACCTGCTGCCGGACTACGAGGCATCGGTCGGTTCGATACTCAAGATGTTGCGAAGCCTCGAAGGACGTGCGGAAGGCGACCCGCGGAAGATTGCGGATGTAATTGTGCAACTGGCAAATAGCAATGAGGTGCCGGTACGGCTGATCCTCGGAGTCGATGCGGAAAAGCGGGTGCAACAGGCAGAGGCCGCGCGTGCAAGCGAGGCCGCGAAATGGCGAGATCTCACTGTTTCAACGGTTTTTGAAGATGGGCGCTTCGACAGCCGATTGTATACGGCAAATAGCGGAATCGATTCCTGAAGTCGCTGAATCATTAGCTCGCAAAGAGAAATCGCTCGGGGCAATTGTCTCGGGTTCATCTTTTTGGCTCGGTCGTCTGATGTCAGGGTCGCATCGCTTTCCCAGCTGATTCATCTAAGCAACCATGGATAACGAGTTAGCTGTTTCAGTACTTGATCTTGTGAGCATGCGAGCCAGTGAGTCCGCAGGCAGTGCGATTGCCCGATCGGTGAACCTGGCGCAGCACGTGGAGCAGTGGGGGTACCAGCGCTATTGGCTGGCGGAACATCACTCCATTCCTGGACTGGCTTGCTCAGCGACGCCCGTGCTGATTGGGCATGTGGCGGCAGCGACCAAGACGATTCGAGTGGGCAGTGGCGGAGTGATGCTGCCAAACCATGCACCGCTGGTGGTGGCGGAACAGTTCGGGACGCTGGAGGCGCTATACCCAGGTCGAATTGATTTAGGGCTGGGACGGGCTCCGGGCGGCGACTTTCAAACGATGCGTGCTTTGCGAAGAGATTTGCAGCAGAGTGGCGAGGATTTCCCGGCGCTCCTCGCCGAATTGCAGACCTACCTGGGCCCGGAGCGGCCAGGGCAAGTGGTGAAAGCGATTCCCGGACAGGGGAGCAATGTGCCGATCACGTTGCTCGGGTCGAGCGGCTTCAGCGCACAACTGGCGGGGATGCTGGGCCTCCCGTTCGCATTCGCGGCGCACTTTGCTCCGGAGCACTTATACGCAGTAGCTCAGCTATACCGCGAAGAATTCCGGCCAAGCGAAGTACTGCGGAAACCTTACTTCAT
>DATNMU010000382.1:0-3635 GCA_035602195.1 Candidatus Acidiferrum sp. | reverse complement strand
GACTCGCCGACATACGGAGGATTGGAAACCACGAAATCGAAAGAGTCGCTCGGGAATCCCGCGAGCAAGTCGGTTTCGCGAAAATGGACTCGGGTTTCGAGTTGATTGCGGGCTGCGTTAATGCGGGCGACTCCGAGGGCTGAGGGAGAAATATCGGTCGCGTGGATTTCAGCTTTGGGCAATTCTTTGGCGAGCGCTAATGCGATGCAGCCCGAGCCGGTGCCAACGTCGACAATTTGGAGAGGAATGTCGGATGTAGGTATTCCGGCAACAAACTCCAACACCGTTTCGATCACGTGCTCGGTTTCTGGGCGTGGAATCAGCACGGCGGGAGTAACAATAAAATCCATCCCCCAGAATTCCTGATGGCCGGTAATATATTGCGCGGGGACGCCTCGAGATCGCTCGGCGAGTGCTTCGCTAAAGCGACTGTGTTCATCAAGGGTGAGTTCTCGCTCGGGATGCGCATAGAGATACGCGCGGTCGCAGCCCAGGGTGAACATCAGCAGAAGTTCAGCGTTCATGCGTGGGGAGGGAACATTCTCCGCGGTGAGCTGGGTCACTGCGGAATTTAGAGCTGGTTTGAGGTGCACGAAGTTTATTTCACCACAGAGGGCACGAAGCTACACGAAGGAAATCCCCAGGAAGCTTTATGCCACTGTAGTGGCTTCCTGTTTCAGCTTCTCTCCCTGATAGTGCGTCGTAAGGGCTTCGATCAGCGGTTGGAGTTTGCCATCCATCACGGCCTCGAGTTGGTGGATGGTGAATCCGATGCGGTGATCGGTCAGGCGGTTTTGAGGAAAGTTATAGGTGCGGATCTTCTCGCTCCGGTCGCCGGAGCCGACCATGGCCTTGCGTTCTTTAGCCAGCGCCTGCTGCTGCTTCTCCATTTCGATCTCATAGAGGCGAGAGCGCAGCACGCGCATACCCTTCTCACGGTTCTTGATCTGCGATTTCTCGTCCTGGCAACTCACGACCGTATTGGTTGGAATATGCGTGATGCGGACGGCGGAGTAAGTTGTATTCACCGACTGGCCGCCCGGACCGGACGAGCAGAAAGTGTCGATGCGCAAGTCTTTCGCTTCAATTTTGATGTCGACGTCCTCCGCCTCGGGAAGCACGGCGACGGTCACGGCAGATGTGTGGACTCGACCCTGCTGCTCGGTGGCGGGTACGCGCTGCACGCGGTGGACTCCGCTTTCGTACTTGAGCTGAGAAAAGACGCGGTGGCCTTCGATAATGGCGATGACTTCTTTCAGGCCGCCAGCCGAGGATTCCGACGAGGAAAGTATTTCGACCTTCCACCGCTGAGTTTCAGCGTATCGGGTGTACATGCGAAAGATCTCAGCGGCGAAAAGCGTGGCTTCGTCGCCGCCCGTCCCGGCGCGGATTTCAAGGATGATGTTCTTCTCGTCGTTAGGATCTTTCGGCAGCAGCAAGACTTTCAATTCGTCTTCGATCGCGGACACGCGCGGCTCCAGCTTGTTCAACTCTTCCTGCGCGTAGGCTCGCATCTCCGGATCTTTTTCCTCGGCCAGCATGGCCTTGCTCTCAGCGATACCGCGGGTCAGATCTTTATATTCACGGTACTTCTCGACGATTGGCGCAACTTCGCTGTGCGCTTTCGCCGTCTTCTGGTATTTCGCCGAGTCGTTGACAATATCCGGCGAGGCGAGGGCGTTCGTTAGTTCTTCGTAGCGGGCTTCGATTTGGTCTAGTCGTTCAAACATCGAATTCCTTCGTAGAGACGTAGCTTGCTCCGTCTCGGCTGTGCCGCCGCATCCGGTGGTCGCGGAGAGAAGAGACGTAACAGGCTGCGTCTCTACGGCATTTTAGTGAAGTCGGATCGAGAGAGGAAGTATTCGCGGCGGGGCCGCTAGGCAATGACCAAATCGCCGCCGTGGTCCTTTTCGAGAATCATGGCTTGGTCGAGAGCGTCGATGGCGCACTGCGCCATCTCATCGGACGGAGGCTGCGTGGTGATGCGCTGCAGCCATAGGCCGGGAGCAGTCATTAAGGCAAAGAGCGAGCCACGGTGCTTGGCGGCGAAGCGGATGATTTCGTATGAAACTCCAGCAATTACTGGCAGCAGCACGATGCGCGAGGCGAAGCGCGCCCAGAATGTGGTGAAAGGAATCAGCATGTAGAAGCCGATCGAGATCAGCATCACCGTCATCAGAAAGCTGGTGCCACAGCGCGGATGAAAGGTCGAATATTTCTGTACGGCCGCGGTGTTGAGCCGATCACCATTCTCGAAGGCGAAAACAGTTTTGTGCTCCGCGCCGTGATATTGATAGACACGGCGGATATCGGGGAACAATGAAACTCCCCAGATGAAGAGCAGGAACAAGATCAGGCGAACTGCCCCATCGACCAGGTTGAACATGATCTGTCCGCCGAGCGCAGGGTTTGCTTTCTTTAGTTCTGTAGCTGCCAAAAGGGGCAGGTACTTGTACATGAAGATGAAGAAAGCGAGTGAGATGACGACGTTCGCCGCGGCCAGCCAGCCACTGAGGGCGGCTTTTTCGCGAGTCTCGTTCTTGGGCGGAGAAGATACGATCGATGCCGCTCGGATGGATTCCGCTTCGCCTCGCTTCGGCGGGACGGGCGAGGCGCCCGTCTCCACATTTGTCTTATCCACAGGAGCGTCGTCACGTTGCATCGCGTCTTCGATAGCCACGTTCGCGGAGAAGCGCAGGGCGCGGTAGCCGAGCGTCATAGCATAGCCAAGGGTCATGACGCCGCGGACAATTGGCCATGCCATCCACTTATGTTTTTCGGAGGGGCGCTCCAGCGGTTCGCTCATGGTGACCACTTCGCCTGTAGGCTTGCGGCAGGCGATAGCCCAGGCATGCGGAGAGCGCATCATCACGCCCTCGAGCACGGCCTGGCCGCCGACGAGGGTCTCTTCGCCGCTTTCGAGCGCGGGCAAGAGCTGCACCGCCACGAGGAAACGCACTAGATTTCGCAGGGAACGCACGGTGTTTAGATGCTCCGGAGGCCCGAAAAGCGCCAAACAGTAGGTTATCACAGGGGAAGCCAACTTATGGTGCAACACCACGACTGCTAAGCACCAGACGCGGCAGGCTTTATGGCAAGCCTTGTTTTCGTCTATCCTCAGCCCGGTCGCATCTCAAATCCTCATGCGCAAGCTGGCAGAAACCTGCGAGGCCATCGCCTCCACCACCAAGAAGTTGCAGAAGACCGCGATAGTGGCTGACTACCTGAAGTCGTGCACCACTGACGAGGCTGCGGTGTCCGTGGTGTTTCTGTCGGGCAAGCCATTTCCCGCCTGGGAAGAAGCTACGCTGCAGGTAGGTGGAGCGCTCCTGTGGCGGGTTGTCGAGGAACTTTCGGGAAAAGGCGAAGCCGCGCTCAAGGAGGCTTACCGGAAGCATGGAGATCTGGGAGCCGTGGCTGGTGAGGTTCTATCCGGACGAGCAGCAAAAGATCTAGGCGTTTTGGAAGTGGGCAGAATTTTCCGTCAGATCGCAGCGGCGCGTGGGCCGGCGGCGAAGACGGTTCTGGTTCGCGAATTACTAGAACGGGCCACACCGCTTGAAGCGAAATACATTGTGAAGATCATGACCGGTGATCTAAGGATTGGGCTGAAAGAGTCTCTGGTAGAAGAGGCG
>DATNMU010000381.1:0-3599 GCA_035602195.1 Candidatus Acidiferrum sp. | reverse complement strand
GCGCACATCAGGCCGGCCGCGCCGCCACCGAGGATGAGTGCGTCGAAGGTGTGGTTCATGTAGACAACGATACCTCAGGGGCTAAAGCCCGCATTGTTTGTGGAGCGTTTACGCGGCGCTGAAAGCGCCGGTCTTCCACGTCACTACCATCGTGCGGGAAAGCTCCCGGATACAGCGAAGGTGAATAGATACCTCAGTTCACATGTAGAACAGGCTCAGGCGCGGGAGGTTGTATTTTTCCAGAAGGCGCTTGTGGACGTACTGTTTTTGCAGTTGCTCGATTTGAGGTGCGGCCATTTGGCGGCGGTAGGGAGCGAGGTCGCGATCGGCCTGGGCGCGGACGGCGACGATCTCTTCGTCAGGCGTGGCGGTGAGGAGCGCGGCGAAAAGTTTTTCTTCGAGCACGGTGAGATGGCGCTCCAGGTCTTCGAGTTTTGCGTTGGTTTTCCTGGTTTCAACGTCTTGCGCCAAGTTTCGCAGAGTTGCGGCGGAAGTTTGGGCGACGGCATGGACTGAGATTCCAGAGCTTTGCGGCAGCGCGGCCTTCTCCAGTAGGTCGGCGTTGCGGCGGAAGAATGCAGCGATAATCTCAGGCTCAAAGCCTTGACTGGTGGACGATTTGGCCGAAGGCTTTTCTTCTGAGCCGGCGCCCACTGCGGCTTCTTTCATGTCTTCGGCGGCGGCCAGCACTTCCTGAGAGCAGTAGGCCAGGCTGTTTACCTTTTTTGTTTTCGAAGGTCGCTGGTCGTAGCGGTCGAAGGCGGCATCGATTCCGCGAAGGGCGGCTTCGAGCGGGATGCCGGCATCTTTCCAGGTTTCGATCAGAGCCCAATCGAGAGTGGTGAGCAAAAGGCCTCCACCACGGCGGCGCAGGAATTGTTCTTCGATTTCGGTGAAGTAGTTGAAGTAGTTTTCCACGGCGATCAGCGGGAACGCTTGGAAGGAACGCGCGGCGCGGCGCTGTTCGTCGTGGGATTGGCCTTTGGCGCGAGGCCGGGGCGCGAAGCTATATTTCTTTCCCAGATGATTCGCAGGCCTTCGAGAGTAAGAAAATCATCTACGTCTTTTATGTATTTCGATCCGGTGCCGATCATGGGGCCGAGACCGCCTGTGGCGATGACGTGCGTTTCCTTGCCGAGTTCGGCGAGAAGAAGTTCGAGGATGCCATCGACCAGGCCAAGATAGCCGTAGTAGAGGCCGGATTGCAGGCTGCCGACGGTGTTGGTGCCGATGACGCGGGCGGGCTTGCGAATCTCGACGCGGGGAAGGCGGGCGGTGCGCTGAAAAAGCGCGTCGGCGGAGATGCCGATGCCGGGGCAAATGACTCCACCCATATATTCGCCTTTGTCGGAAACGCAGTCGAAGGTAGTGGCGGTTCCGAAATCGACGATGACGCAGGGGCCACCGTATTTTTCGAATGCGGCAACGGCGTTCACGATGCGGTCCGCGCCCACTTCGGCGGGGTTGTCATAGTGGACCTGCATGCCGGTCTTGACGCCGGGTTCGATCAGCAGCGGCTTGGAGTTGAAATAGCGCTCGCAGACCTGGCGGAGCACGGGATCGAGCGGAGGCACGACGGAAGATATTACGATGCCTCGAATTTCCGAGGCCTCGAGGCTGGCCATGGAAAATAAATTGCGGAAGAGGACTCCGTATTCGTCGACGGTGCTGCTCTGGCGAGTGGCGACACGCCAATTGGCGACGAGCCGGTCGTAGTGCGCAGCGGGGTTCGCGTTGGAGTTTTCGGCGTGGGCGAAGACGCCGAGGACGGTGTTGGTGTTGCCGACGTCGAGGACTAGGAGCATGGTGTGTGTGGAGCGAGCACTCATCGTTCAGCACTCAGCGTTCAGCCGTCGGGTTCCATGCTGGCAGAGCACTGAATGCCGAGTGTTACTTCATCTCTCTCTTACCGTGCCGCTCAAGATGGTTTGCAATCCTTGGGCGGTTCGCACTTGCAGGAAGCCGCGGTCATCCAAGCCTTCCGTTATGCCTTCGACTTTTGAGCCATTCTCTTCGATGCGCACTTGCTTGCCGCGTACCCAGGTTGATTGCTCGGCAAAACGGCGGAGGATCGATTGGCGAGTGTCTTTCTGCTCGACCAGCGCGCGGTATTCCCGGTCGAGTGATTTTAGCAAAGCTGCGGTCAGTTCCACTCGCGACCATTCGCTGCCCGTTGCCAAGCGGAGGGAAGTGGCTTCGCGTTGCAATTCTTTGGGGAAAGTGGCGTGGTTCACATTGATCCCGATTCCTACGACGACGTAACGAACCCGGGTGGCCTCGGCATTCATTTCGGTAAGAATGCCGCAAACTTTTTTGCCGGCGATGAGGACATCGTTCGGCCATTTCAGATCGAGGCTGACGCGCGGATTGATTTGTTCGATAGCGGCGCGAACGGCTAAGCCGGCTGCCAGCGAGAGCACGAGCACGTCTGACGGGGGGAGTGGGGGACGCAGCACTGCGGAACAGTAAATCCCGGCCGAGCGTGCGGAGTCCCAGGCGTGGGCGCCGCGGCCGCGGCCGGCGGTTTGCTCCTCGGCGAGAAATACGGTGCCTTCGGGAGCGCCTTCGGCGGCGGCCGCCATGGCAGCGGTGTTGGTGGACCCAATTTTGTAGAAATGGTGAAGCAGGGAATCGAAGATAGTGCCGCGCAGGATGGGGGCGAGAATTTCTGGCAATAAAAGATCGGGAACTGACTTGAGTTGATAGCCGGTGGAGGGATGTCCGGCGACATCAACGCCCAGGCCGCACAATTGCTGGATAAGGCGCCAGACTTCGGAGCGGTTGGAGGAAATTTCCTGGGCGATTTTAGTCCCGCTAACCACGACGGTGGCGTGCTCCATCAGGAGATGCACGATGCGGTCAAGGCGGACGTCAGTGGCATTGTTGGCTTCAGACTGAGCGGGCGAGTCGCCCGCCTCCACACGAGTTGTTTTTGTTTTCTTGATGCCGGAATTATGCGGGATGTGTGGGAAAAGCACAACAACACAAGAAGCGTTTTAACCACCAAGGACACTAAGTTCACGAAGGAAAGCTTGGTCTATACCGGGACTACTCTGAGGCTCATGTCTGTGGAGTGGGTGGAGTGGGTCAGGAGGCCGACGGAAATGAAATCCACGCCGGTTTCGGCGTAGGCGCGGACGTTCTCAAGACGAATGCCGCCGGAGCACTCAACGGGAATGCGACGGTCAAGCTGCGCGCAGCGCTCGACGGCGCGACGCACGTCCTCGGGAGACATGTTATCGAGGAGGATGACTTCGGCGCCGTGGGTAAGAGCTTCCTCCAGTTCAGACAGAGTGCGAACTTCCACCTCGATGGGCTGAGAACCGCGACGGTTGCGGACGGCGCGCTCGAGCGCAGGGACAATGCCGCCGGCGAGGGCGACGTGGTTGTTCTTGATCAAGACTCCGTCGGAAAGATCAAGGCGATGATTCTGGCCGCCGCCACAGCGGACGGCGTACTTGTCGATAACTCGCAGGCCGGGAGCGGTTTTGCGCGTGTCGAGAATGCGGGCTTTGGTGCCGGAGACGGCGTCGACAAATTTGCGGGTAAGGGTGGCGATGCCGCTCATGCGCTGCAGAAAATTCAGGATCACGCGCTCG
>DATNMU010000380.1:0-29493 GCA_035602195.1 Candidatus Acidiferrum sp. | reverse complement strand
GCAGCGAAGCAAGCGTTGACCATCCGTCTTCCAGTTCAGCTGAGTCGGGATCGGGAGGCCAGTGAATCTGGTAGAGATCAATGGCGTCGACGGAAAGGCGACGGAGACTATCTTCGACTTCACGCTGGATTGAATCAGCTCTCAGCGTTTTCCTTACGTTGCCCTGGGAGTCCCAACGCAGGCCGCACTTGGTAAAGATGTAGGGCCGCGCACCCGTCCAGCTCTTGAGCGCGCGCCCCACGACTTCCTCCGAGTGTCCCAGGCCATAAACCGCGGCGGTGTCGATCCAGTTGACGCCCAGTTCGAGCGAACGATGAATGGCGGCGACGGAGTCTTCATCATTCTGCGATCCCCAGGCGAACTGCCAGCCCGAACCGCCCACTGCCCAGGCTCCATAACCAACGCGAGTAATATTCAAATCCGAATTGCCAAGAGTGCGAGTTCGCATTTCAATCTCCTTGTAAAATTTGATTTACGGTTCCTGCCATCCGATTCACAACTGGAACGGAATGAATGTCGATACAATTCGAGAATTCTGCCTGGCATTTCCCCAGGCCACGGAAAACTTGCAGTGGGGCGACGACCTTTGCTTCAAGATTGGCGGAAAGATTTTTGTCACGCTGGGGCTGGACAATCCGCGCCTCTGTTTGAAGTGTGCCCCGGAGACTTTCTCGGAATTGATCGAGCATGAGGACATCCATCCCGCGCCGTATGTAGGGCGCTATAAATGGGTGATGCTTGACAGGCTGGATGCGTTGCGCTGGAATGAGCTCCGGGAGCTGATTCGGCAATCGTACGAGATGGTTGCAGCGAAGGCGCCGAAGAAGAGAGCGGGCAGCAAGAAGAGCGTCTCTCCACCGGCGCGGCGGAAGAAAAGAAGCTAGCGGCCCGCTTTGTCGACAGAGTTGGCGGGCAGGAGTGTCCGCCCGCCCCAGCACCTGCCGATTTGACTCGGCTTGCCGCCGTCGGCTAGCCTCAAGAGTCCGCCCATTCCTGGACAGCTTCTATCTTCATGAGATTCCGGCATAAATCATTGATTCTGCTGCTTATGGCGGCTATGGCAGTGGCCCGTGCGAACAGCTCAACGGAGCCGGTGCACGCACAGCACGGGATCGTAGTGAGCGTTCACGAATTAGCCTCGCGCGCCGGCGTAGAGATGATGAAGGCTGGCGGCAACGCGATCGACGCCGCTGTGGCTACTGGTTTTGCGCTGGCAGTGGTGCATCCCGCAGCAGGAAATCTGGGCGGTGGTGGATTCATGCTGGTTCGCATGGCAGACGGCGGCACCCATTTCATCGATTACCGGGAGAAAGCTCCAGCGGCGGCCACGCGCGATATGTATTTGGATCCGCAGGGCAATGTGATCGAAGGCGCGAGCGAAATTGGATACAAGTCGATCGGCGTGCCCGGTTCGGTTGCCGGCATGGTTTACGCCGAGCAGAAGTATGGCAAGTTGACGCTCAAACAAGTGATGGCTCCGGCGATTAAGTTGGCTCGCGACGGATTTGCCCTGAGTTGGGGGGAGGCTCGCGATTTCCAGGATGAATATCTGGCCAAGTTTCCCGAATCACGGCGAGTCTTTCAGCGCGACGGCAACTACTATCAGCCTGGGGAGGTTTTCCGCCAGCCTGATCTCGCCCGCACGTTGGAGCGCATCGCCGCCAAGCCCGATGATTTTTATCATGGCGCCTTGGCTCGCGATCTGGCGGCCGCGATGCAGAAGGGCGGTGGCCTGATCACCGTGGATGATCTGGCGCACTACGAAGTGAAGGAACGTGAGCCGATTCGGGGGACCTATCGCGGATATGACATCATCAGCGCCCCTCCGCCATCTTCCGGCGGCGCCGTTCTCATCGAATCGTTAAACATTCTCGAAGGCTATGATCTCGCCAAGTTGGGAGACCGCTCAGCTAAGTCGGTTCACTATACGACTGAGGCATTCCGGCGGGCGTTTTTCGACCGCGCGGAATTCATGGGCGATCCTGACTTTTCGAAGATCCCGATTGCACAACTCATTGACAAGAAGTACGCAGCCGCTTGGCGCGATTCGATCGATGCGGACCACGCCAGCGCCAGCAAAGAACTGAAGCGGCCGTCGATTTTCAGCGAGCTTGAAACTTACGCTGCCACGCACTCGCAGCCGCAGGCCAATCATGAGTCGCCGCATACTACGCACTATTCCGTGGTGGACGCAGAGGGAAATGCGGTCGCGGTAACTACGACGATCAACGACTGGTTCGGTTCGCGCGTCACCGCCGAGGGCCTGGGATTTCTGATGAATGACGAGATGGATGATTTCTCCGCCAAGCCGGGCGTACCGAACGCGGACGGGTTGATTCAGGGCTCGGCCAATGCGATTGGCCCGGGCAAGCGGCCGCTATCGTCGATGACGCCGACGATTGTGACTCGTGACGGCAAAGTGTTTCTTGTGCTCGGCTCGCCAGGCAGTTCGAAAATTATTACAACGGTAGCCAATGTGCTTATGGGCGTGATCGATTACCGTATGAATATTCAGGAAGCGGTGAACGCTCCGCGCTTCCATAACCAGTGGCTGCCAGATGTGTTGAACGTCGAGCGCTGGTTTTCGCCCGATACGGTGGAAGCGTTGCAACAAATGGGATATCACGTGCAGTTCGGCCTGCGCGACGGACCGGACGCCGGCGGTTATTGGAGCGATGCGGAGTGCATCGCGGTCGATCCGCATACGAGAGAGCGTTTAGGCGCCAGCGACGGTCGAAATAACGGAAAGGCCGTAGGGTACTAAATTATTGTTGATTGCTGACAAGGACCAAGCATGCTGAAAGCGGTATCGACTTATTTGTACGTGAAGGAGCGGCTGCATCCCGGAATTCTGGATGGCCTGACTCGCAACGGAGTGCAGGCAATCGAGATTTTTGCCGCGCGACAGCACATTGACTATGCCAACCGCAAAGCTCACGTAAAAGAAATCGCCGAATGGTTCCGCGGGAGCGGCGTCCCTTTAAATTCCGTGCATTCTCCTCTCTATGCGGACTACGAGTGGGGACGTACTGGCGCGGAGCCGATCAACCTTGCGTCCACGGATCGCGCGGGACTGGTAGACGCCATGGATGAGGTGAAGCGCGCGCTGGAGATCGCCGAACAGATCCCGTTCCGCTTTTTGGTGCAACATCTCGGCTTGCCGAATGAAAGTTTCAGTGAGAAGAAATTTGAATCGGCGATGACATCCATTGAGCACTTGCGCGCATTTGCCAAGCCCCTCGGCGTTCGCATTCTGCTGGAAAATATTCCCAACGAACTTTCCACGCCGGAGAGATTGGTCGAGATGATTCACGCCGCCCACTTCGACGACGTGGGCATCTGCTTCGACTTTGGGCACGCTCACATGATGAGCTCAGTAGGAGAAGCTTTCGAGATCGTGCGCCAGCAGATTTGCTCGACCCATGTGCACGACAATAACAAAGACCGTGATTCGCACTTGTGGCCGGGAAAAGGAACGATCGATTGGAAGCAAGCGATGGAACTGCTGCGTTCTGCGCCGCAGACGCCAGCCTTAATGCTGGAATTAGAGGGCGACGAGAAAGTGAATCCACTGGAACAGCTCGGGCGGGCGTTCGATAAGCTAGAGACGGCCTGATGCACTGAGTCATTGAGCGATCTGGTGATTGGGAAATTTTAAAACTCAGCCCAATTGCATTTTTTCAATAGCCCAGTGGCTGAATTGCACAATTACCCAATTCTTATGTCCCCTGTAACCACTATTGCAGAAATCGGCAAGCACGAGGGCCAGTCGGTCACGCTTCGTGGCTGGCTGTACAACCTGCGCGCGAGCGGAAAGCTTTTATTTCCACAATTTCGCGACGGCTCCGGCGTGATTCAAGGAATAGTTCCGAAGAACGCGGTTACGCCGGAAGTGTTCGAGGCGATAAAAACGCTGACCCAGGAATCCAGCGTTATCGTCGAAGGCAAGGTTCGCGCCGATAAGCGTGCGCCCGGCGGCTACGAACTCGATGTGTCGAACGTGCAAGTGGTGCAGCGTGTCCCGGAATCCGATCCATACCCCATCACTCCGAAAGAACACGGCACCGAGTTTCTAATGGAGCACCGCCATCTCTGGGTGCGCTCGCAGCGGCAGGCGTCAATTCTGCGGGTGCGCGCGGAGATTATAAAAGCCGTTCGTGATTTTTTTGATGAACGCGGGTTCACTCTCACCGACCCGCCGATTCTTACGCCTGCCGCATGCGAAGGCACCAGCACGCTCTTTCCCGTGGACTATTTCGAGGAGCAAGCCTACCTCACGCAATCGGGACAACTTTACATCGAAGCGACCGCGATGGCCCTTGGCAAGGTGTATTCGTTCGGCCCAACGTTTCGCGCGGAGAAGTCGAAGACGCGCCGCCACCTCACCGAGTTTTGGATGGTCGAACCGGAAGTCGCTTACGCCGAACTCGACGACCTGATGGACCTGGCTGAGGGACTCATTACCTTTGTCGTAAAGCGCTGCCTGGAACGCCGCCGAGTGGATCTGCAAGCCATTGGCCGCGACATTTCAAAACTGGAAAAGATCGTGCCGCCTTTCCCCCGAATCAGTTACGACGATGCCGTCAAGAATTTACAGGAAGGCCATACCAAGGGCGCACTGGAAGCGAGGTTCGAGTGGGGCGGCGATCTCGGTTCGCCCGACGAAACTTACCTTTCGGCGCAATTCGACAAACCGGTGATGGTGCATCGTTATCCCGCGAAAGTGAAGGCGTTTTATATGGAGCCCGATCCGCAGCGGCCCGAGTTAGCCCTATGCGTGGATGTGCTGGCCCCGGAAGGCTACGGAGAAATCATCGGCGGCTCGCAGCGCATGGCATCGCACGAATTGTTATTGCAGCGCATTCATGAACACGGATTGCCCGAGGAAGCCTTCAAGTGGTATCTCGACTTGCGCAAGTACGGCAGCGTTCCGCATGGCGGCTTCGGCATGGGCATCGAGCGGGCTGTCGCCTGGATCTGTGGCCTCGAACATGTGCGGGAAACAATTCCGTTCCCGCGTATGCTGAACCGGCTTTACCCGTAAGAATTTGAGACATTGGGCGATTTGGAGATTGGGCGATTTTAGAGACCACAATCCTAGCCGTCTGATTGCCAATCGCCCGATGACCCGATCGCACAATCGCAAAATGCTATGACAACCTTAAGCACCACCAACATCATTCCCAAGAAGATTCGCGTGATTGGAGTCCCGCTGGACCTGGGGCAATCGCGGCGCGGCGTCGACATGGGGCCATCGGCCGTTCGTGTGGCCGGGCTTGAGGCGCGTCTCGAGGCCCTGGGACATGAAGTCGAAGATGGTGGCAATGTCGCTGTCGCTATCCCGGAACAAAAAAAAGAAGGCGACACTCACGCCAAGTATCTGAAGGAAATCACGGCGACTTGCACCAAGCACGCCGAGCTGGTGATCAAGACTCTGGAAGCTGGAAAAATTCCCGTGACGCTAGGCGGAGACCACTCTGTCGCCGCCGGAACGGTCGCGGGCGTAGCGGAGTTCTATCGGCGGCAAAATCAGCGCATCGGACTCATTTGGATCGATGCCCACACTGACATCAACACGCCGGACAGTTCGCCGAGCGGCAACGTGCATGGCATGCCCCTGGCTGCGATCATGGGTCTGGGTCCGCCGGAGCTATCGAATATTCTGGATTTTTCTCCCAAGGTTAAGCCGGAGAATTGCGTGCTGGTGGGAGTGCGCGACATTGATGCGATCGAAAAAGAGAATGTCCGCCGGGCCGGCATCGGCGTCTTCACCATGCGCGACATCGACGAACGCGGCATGCGCACCGTGATGGAAGAAGCCCTGCACATGGCTGGGCGCGGCACCGCTGGTTATCACATCTCGCTCGACATGGATTGGATCGATCCCGAGGACGCGCCGGGTGTGGGCACTCCCGTGCGCGGCGGCGCCACCTATCGCGAAGCTCACCTGGCGATGGAGATCATTGCCGACCACGGACGAATGTTGAGCTTTGAGATTGTCGAAGTGAATCCCGTAATCGATGAACACAACCGCACCGCGGATCTGGCAGTCGAGTTGGCACTGTCGGCTTTCGGAAAAAAGATTTTATAAAAAGTTATGAGCAAGCTTCGAGTCGGAATTCTTTTTGGCGGACGCAGCGGCGAGCATGAAGTTTCTTTGCTTTCGGCCGCATCAGTCCTTAACGCGATCGACAAAGACAAGTATGAAGTCGTTCCCATTGGCATCACCAAAGACGGCCGCTGGCTGACTGCGGGAGATGCTGAGAAGTTATTGCAAGGCAAACTGGTGATCGAACCGCGTCACCTGCGTGCCGGCGATCCCGACACTACTCAGCCTGCGGCGGTGCTCGCCCGCGGAGAAGCGGTCGTAGTACCACCCGAGCCCGTGCACCGGCAAAGTGGTCTCGTTCCTTTCCAGACAGATGCTGCGCTCACGCGGCGGGCCGCCGATCGCGCCATCAATGTCGATGTGATTTTCCCCGTGCTCCATGGCACCTTCGGTGAAGATGGAACGATTCAGGGCCTGCTCGAACTCGCTGACATTGCTTATGTGGGCGCGGGGGTATTGGGCTCCGCCGCGGGTATGGACAAAGATGTGATGAAGTCGTTGTTCATTGCCGCTGGAATTCCGATCGTGAAGCACATAACAATTCTGCGCAGCGCCTGGCACAGAGAACCGAAGAAAACTCAGAAGCTCGTCGAGAGCAAATTGCGATATCCCGTATTCGTGAAGCCCGCGAACTTGGGGTCGTCTGTCGGAATCAGCAAGGCCCACAATCGCAAGGAGCTCGGTCCGGCCATTGAGGAAGCCGCGAAATTCGACCGCAAGATCGTCATCGAGCAGGGCGTAGGCGGCAAGAAAAACAAAGCACGCGAGATTGAATGCTCCGTGCTCGGCAACGACGAGCCGACAGCATCGATACCTGGAGAAATTGTTCCCGTAAAAGAGTTCTACGATTACAACGCCAAGTACCTGGACGAAGGCTCCGAACTTATCATCCCTGCGAAACTAACCAAAACTGAAACAAAGAAAATCCAGGAACTGGCCGTGCGCTCCTTTAAGGCGGTGGATTGCTCCGGCCTGGCGCGCGTCGATTTTTTGATGGATCCGCAGACGCGAAAGATTTTTTTGAACGAGATCAACACCATGCCGGGATTTACTGCTATCAGCATGTATCCCAAGCTGTGGGCGGCTTCTGGATTGGCTTATGCGGATCTGATCGACCGGCTGATTCAACTTGGAATCGAGCGCCACACCGATAAAAAGAGAAATCAGTACAGCCGTTAACGTTCCTCCACTAGGTTCTCAGGGCGTCACCACGAGAGGAAGTTCGATGAAGCTGGCTTCACCCGGCGCATGATGCACGTGCTGGGTCGCCTTGTGATAATCGCCGGGCTTGGCCCAAAAAATATTGGCGACAAAGGTCTGCGGATTCCTGTCGTACAACGGGAACCAGCTTGACTGAATCTGCACCATGATGCGGTGGCCGGGCAGAAACACATGGTTCGCTGTGGGAAGGTTGAAGCGATAGAGTAGAGGTTGCCCTGACGCAATGGCTTTGGGCTTCTCCAGATTCTCACGATAGCGCCCGCGGAAGATGTCGGCAGAAATCATCAGTTGATATCCGCCCATAGCACTCTGGCCAGCGACTTCATCGGGATATACGTCGATCACCTTGACCACCCAGTCGGAGTCCGTGCCGCTGGTGGAAGCCACGAGGTTCGCAACCGGCTGCCCGCTGATCTTCATCGGCGCAGTCAAAACGTCAGACGTGAATACGGCGACGTCGGGCCTGCCAGATTCCTCCCGCTGATCGTCGACCAGCCAGTCAGCCCAGGTGAAACCATCGCCGTAGCCAACGGGTTGAATCGGTCGGGCGCGAAATGGAACCGGCTTGGCTGGATCGGAAATGTATTCATCGAATGGCGCGTCACCAGCCTTCGGCTCTGCCAGACTCAGCTTCAGCCCAGCTTTGAGATAAAGAGGTGTCGGACGCACCGAGCAGCCACTGTCGCAACCAGCTGGCCACGTAGGCAAGCGACGCCATGTGTTCGTTCCAGTTTCAAATGCGTTCACGGGCGAGACGTCCGCTTTGGGCGCGTCATCTTTCAGGTAATGATCCAGGAACGGTCGAAGAATCTGTTGGCGAAAATAAAGTCCGGTATCGCTGTTGAACTTCAAGGCTCCCAGCGAACTGCAGTCCCCAATCTCCTGGCCGTGATGCCACGGGCCTAGCACAAGAAATAATTTGCCGTGGTTCGCCTCATTCTTTTTCAGCGCATCGTAAAGTGCAGGCGCGCCGTAGATATCTTCCTGATCCCACAGGCTGTCGACCAACATGGTAGGAACTCCCAGCGGTTGAGCGGCAAGAATGCCGTCCATCGCCTGATCGCGCCACCACGCGTCGTAGCTGGGATGGTCGAGCAATTTGCGCCAGAAGCCAACCTGCTCGAGTCCGTGGCGGCGGCCCAGTTCGCCGGCTGATCCCGCTTCCATGAAAACGTCGTAGTCGTCAAACTGGTTGCTCCACCATTTCTCGTCCGACGAGCGCGTCGCCTCCTGCTCGTAGATGTAAGGCATATTCTGTTGGCGGAATGCGCCATTGTGAAACCAGTCGTCACCCATCCAGCCATCGACCATGGGATTCATGGGCACCGCGACTTTCAGCGCAGGATGCGGATTGACCAGCGCCATCAACGTGGTGAATCCGTCGTAGGAAATGCCGAGCACGCCGACTTTGCCGTTGCTCTCGGGAATATTTTTTACCAGCCAGTCGATGGTGTCATACGTGTCGGTCGAGTGATCGACGGGCGTGGGATTCAGCGGCCCGTGCAAAGGACGCGTCATCACGTAATCACCTTCGGAGCCGTATTTGCCGCGGACGTCCTGGATCACGCGGATGTATCCGCCTCCAACAATCACGTCCGTCGCGTTATCGTAGCCGTTGAGAATTTCGGACAAGTGGCCGCTCTGCGCGTGGCTGGTTTGCGCCGTCGCGCTATAAGGCGTGCGCGTTAGCAAGATCGGAGCATTCTTCGCGCCCTTCGGCACAAGGATCACGGTATGCAATCTGACGCCGTCGCGCATGGGAATCATCACATCGCGCTTGACGTAGTCGAAGCCGTCGGTAACCGGCGCGAACTTGGCGGGAGATTCGCTGGGGAGCTGAGCGGCCGGTTGCGCTGTCGTCTGTGCCACGCCACACTCGACAAAAGAAGTGGCTGCGAGAAAGAGCGCAAGCACAATAAAGGAAAGTCGACTGATGCGAAGTAGAAGAAAAAGATCGGATAAACGTAAGCACCTGGGACTGGTTGAAGAGGACTTGCTCAGCTCTAGCATTCTCACCTCGCGAAATAAGAGTGTACTGGTGGCGAGCACAAGTGACAAATTTTCGCGGGGTGCTTGGCGAGGGGCCAAGGATCTTCTTGACGAAGCGCAGCGGTGGTTGTAACATCAGTTACAAGTCAGCCCTTCGGGGCAGGCTTGGAATTTCATGCAGAGTGGCTGAGGGACGAGCCCTGTGACGCCACGGCAACCGGATCGGGATCATATATCTCGACCGCCAGGTGCCAACTCCCGCCCGGAAACGGGGAACATGAGATTCGGATGCGAAGCTTAATTTTATTTGCATTCCGACCTCTTTTCCTTTTTTCCTGGAAATGAGGCCGTCGTATTTTAGGGCCACTTTTCCCGGCTCGTCCCCAGCTATTCGCCGAATCACAAGAAAGCGAGTGGCCCGATGTCGAATTACGAAGCTCACTACGAATTGCGCTGCCGGGAATGCGGACGAAGCTGGGGAAACCAGCCCCGCTCCATCTGCGACGAGTGTTTTTCTCCTCTGGAAATTTCCTATGACTACGAGGCTCTTCGAGGCTCTATCAGCCGCGAACGCATCGCGCAGCGGCCCCCGAACATGTGGCGCTATTCTGAACTGCTACCGTTGCCCGAAGGCTACGAGCCGAAACTTCCGGTGGGATTTACGCCGTTGTTCCGCGCTCCCCGCCTGGCCGAGCAATTTGTCGGCAGCACAATCGACGCCAGGACCGCCGCTCAGAATCTTTATCTCAAAAATGACGCGGTCTGCCTGCCCACTCTAAGCTTTAAGGACCGCGTGGTGGCAGTCGCGCTGGCCAATGCGCAAGCCTTCGGCTTCGACACTGTGGCCTGCTCCTCCACTGGAAATCTGGCGAATGCCGTTGCGGCGCACGCCGCCCGGCTGGGACTCAAAGCATGGATCTTCATCCCCTCAGACCTGGAGCCTGCAAAAATTCTGGGCACACAAGTTTTCGGCGCGAATGTCGTCCGCATCGCAGGCAACTACGATCAGGTAAATCGCTTGTGCTCGCAGATCGCCGAGGAGCGCCGCTGGGGCTTCGTAAACGTAAATCTGCGGCCCTACTACGCCGAGGGATCGAAGACCGTGGGTTTTGAAATCGCCGAGCAACTGGGCTGGCGGTTGCCCGATAATGTCGTGGTTCCCATGGCCGGCGGTTCACTGATCACGAAAATTAAGAAGGCGTTCGACGAACTCACCAAGCTGGGCTTGGTCGAAGACAAGCCCGTGAAGTTTTTCGGAGCGCAGGCTACAGGATGCTCGCCGATTTCAACCGCAGTCAAGACGGGCAGCGCTGAAATTGATCCGCAGAAGCCGGCGACGATTGCTCGGTCGCTCGCTATTGGCAATCCTGCCGACGGCCACTATGCCATCAAGACGATTAAACAAAGCAGTGGATGGAGCGAAGACGTAAGCGATCCTGAAGTGATCGATTCGATCCGTTTGCTCGCGGCGACCGAAGGCATCTTCACCGAAACCGCAGGGGGGGTGACCGTGGGCTGCGCCGGGAAACTTTATCGCCAGGACCGAATAACTCCCGAGGAAACAACCGTGTTGTGCATCACCGGAAACGGCCTGAAGACGACTGACGTGCTCGCGGGTGTATACGAAATCGAGCGGCCAATCGCGCCCAAGTTGGCGGAATTCGAAAAATATTTGCACGACACTCTGGACGTCGCCGACGTGAGCAAAGAGGTGCAAGTGACCGTTGAGGCGTAGGCCCACGTCTGCTTTGAAAACCGCTAAGATCGACGTTCGTTTTGAAAGGGCGCGGCTTCAAGCCGCGCCATCAGAGTCTTCCATGATGAGCGGCTTTAGCCGCTGAGGTAATTTCGATGGCCATCACCGTACAGATTCCGACCGCTCTCCGGCGGCACACTGCAGGCGTAAGTTCGATCGCGTGCTCCGCCGGAAACTTACAAGAACTTTTCTCTGTCCTCGATGAGAAGTTCCCAGATCTAAAGCCTCATATTCGCGATGAGGCCGGACAGGCGCGCCGCTTTCTCAACATCTACGTAAACGAAGAGGATATCCGCTTCCTCGGCGGCCCCAGCTACGTCTTTCAGGAGGGCGATGAAGTACTGCTCGTCCCTTCCATTGCCGGCGGAACAAACTAGCTCCACGCGGTGAAACAGTCCTAATCAGCAAATCGGCATACAATTGCGCGGCGTTGGTGTAAACTTAATCTAACTAACTGGTTAATTAAGCTTGGCCCAAGCCCACGCCCGACAATCCGCCCCGCGTCTCGGCTCCCGCGGTAAGCCCGAGGAGAGCCGCGCAGCCATTCTACAAGCCGCAGCCGAGGAATTTTCCAAACACGGCATAGCCGGAGCCCGCACTGACGCCATTGCCCGCGCCGCAAAAGTAAACAAGGCCTTGCTGTATTACTACTTCACAGACAAAGAAACGCTCTACGGCGCGGTCCTCGATAACGCGTTTTCGGGCATGAAGGCAAAAGTTTTCAAGGTTCTTGATAGCGATCTGCCTTCGCGCGACAAAATCATGGCCTATGCTGGCGCATATTTCGACTTCATCGCTTCTAACCAGATCTATCCCAAGCTGATGCAACGCGAAATGATGCGCGCCCGCGAAGGACAAAGCGAGCACATCGATAGGCTGGTCAAGACTTACTTTCAGCCGATCTTCCGCAAGGTTGGGGAATTGCTTCACCGGGGAATCGCAGAAGGTGAATTCCGCAAAGTAGACCCGGCCCACTTCGTTCCATCCATGGTGGCTATGATTGTTTTTTACTTCAGCAGCGCCCCGGTAATGCAGCGGATCGTGCGCTTCAATCCGTTGGCGCCGGAGAGAATCGCTGAGCGCCGTGCTGCGGTTCTGGATTTTATCGCCGCTGCGTTGTTTAAACCTTCTGCCAACCCGGCGCCAGGAGCACGCCAATGAGCGCCCGCAACCGGTTCTTCATTCTTCTCAGCATCATCTTCGTCATCTCGTTGATCTACTATCTTTTCTCCGCGGACCATTCCAAAGATCTGGTGCTGATCGGAACAGTCGATTCTAATCAAGTGATCGTCAGCGCGCAGGTGGAGGGCCGCATCCAGAAATTGCTCGTCGACGAAGGCACGCCGGTGAAGGTCGGCGATCTGATAGCCGTTCTCGATCCTTCTGAGTTGCAGACGCAGGAAGCCGCCGCATCGGCCACCATCACCAGTTTGCAGCATAAAGTCTCAGAAATGCAGCACACCGAGCAATCCACCTCAGGCTCAACTTCCAGCGATGTAATAAATGCGCGAGCCAAACTTTCTTCCGCAAGGGCTCAGCTTCTGCAGGCGAAAGCGGCGCTCGATCGCACCGAAAGCGATAGCCGGCGCATGATCGAATTGGCCAAGGTGGGCGTCCAGTCCGAGCAGGAACGCGTCCAGGCCGAGACCAACTTGCAGGCGGCGCAAGCGACGTTGCAGGCGCAACAAGAATTAGTAAAAGCCGCAGAGGCTGATCTAAGCTCAGCCATCGCGCGCACTCAGCAAGCCAACGCCGCCAAGAGCACAGTGCAGTCCACGCAAGCCGACCTCGAAAACGCCGTCGCGCAAAAAAATCAGGCCGCCGTCCGTCTTGGCTATACCAATGTGTACGCACCTGTGACCGGCACGGTTTCCGTACGGGCAGCGCGGCAGGGCGAAGTAGTCAACATTGGCGCGCCGATCGTCACCATCGTTGATTTCACCGACACCTGGGCTAGAGCGGCAATTCCCGAAACTTATGCCGATCACATCGGATACGGTGACACGCTTCGCGTCCGCCTGCCAGGGGGGACGATTACTAGCGGCAAGGTTTTTTTTAAAGGCGTTGAAGGTGACTTTGCTACGCAGCGCGACGTGAGTCGTCGCAAGCGCGATATCAGAACCATCGTGCTGAAAGTCCGGTTGGACAATCCGAAAGGCGCGTTCGTGCCTGGCATGACGGCGGAGGTTTTGGTTTCTCCTGCTCAAACGAAGGGTACTTCTAAGAGCACCGCTGCCGCAGCGGGGCGGTTAGAATGACCGAACCGAATGCCAACGGCGCGTTGCCTGCTTCAGAAACGCCACACGCCATTGATGTCCAACATATCGTGAAGAAGTACGGCGATTTCACCGCGGTGGACGATGTTTCGTTCGACGTGAAAAACGGCGAAATCTTCGGCTTGCTTGGACCCAATGGCGCCGGCAAATCGACGCTGATCCGCATGATGACCACTCTCATTCCGATTACGGCTGGAACGGCGCGCATCGATGGCCACGACGTTGCAAAAGAACCCGATGCGGTTCGACGGACCATAGGTGTGATTCCGCAGGCTCTCACGAGCGACCTCGATTTGACGGTAGAAGAAAACCTGAACATCTACGCTAAGCTCTACGACGTTCCAGCCAAGGAACGAAAGCGCTCGATTGACGAATTGCTGGGACTCGTTGACCTGACCAAGTGGCGCGACGCGCAGACCAAGACGCTCTCGGGCGGAATGAGGCGGCGATTGGAAATTGCGCGCGGGCTGGTACATCACCCTAAAATCTTTTTTCTCGATGAACCCACCACCGGCCTGGATCCTGTTTCGCGCGTTGCCGTCTGGGAGATGCTGGGCAATATCAAGAGCCAGCGCCAACTCACAATTCTAATCACCACGCATTACATGGACGAGGCCGACCGGCTTTGCGATCGCATTGCCATCGTCGACCACGGCAAGCTGGTCGCGCTCGATGCCCCCATGGCTTTAAAGGCGAGCGTGCCGGGTTCGAACGTGATTGAGGTCCAGTTCGAGAATCCTCCCGAGGATTGGGAAGGTCGACTGCAGACCCTCGACGGCGTCACTTCCATTCAACACGAGGGCGCTGGAATGTATCGAGTGCTCACCAGCAATGGGTCGCGCACCACCACTCAACTCGTAGAAATGGCTGTGGCAGCGGGCATTGCGGTGAAGTCACTTTCGGTGCAGAACACCACGCTGGATGATGTGTTTGTCCACTACACCGGCAGGCAACTGCGCGACGAACTGCAGAAAGCCTACGCCTTCGTAATGCCGCAGCGGCCGGGGCTGCAGCCATGAACCACATCATGGCCATTGTGGAACGCGAAATGCGTAAGTTCTTTCGTTCGCCGGCGCTGATGCTGGCATCGATGATTTTTCCGCTGGTGCAGCTCATCATTCTGGGCAATGCATTCGGGGGCAAGATTCGCGACGCCCGCCTCGCCATTGTCGACGAAGATGGAGGCACGCAAGCGTTAAAGATCCGCGAGGCCTTCGATTCCGTCCGTTCGAACATCCGCACCTTCCTCCCGGTTTATTACGACAACGAAAAAAAGGCTGTCGAAGATGTTCGCAATGGAAAGCTCGAAGGTGCTGTAATTATCCCTCCGCAGTTTTCGCGCCGCGTCTACGAAGACAACCATCCACAGATTGCTCTCGTCGTGGACAACAGCGACAACTTCATGAGCTCCGCGCTGGAATCCGAACTCACTGACCTTACTAACGCCCTGAACCAGCCGACGGTTGAGCCGCGCATCCTGCAGCAGACTGCGCTCTCGATTGTCGAGCTCTATCCCTACATTGAGTACATGAAATATCTGCTGCCCGGCTCTCTAACGCTGGCGATGTTTGTTTCCGTGATGATCGGCGGGGGCATGCTGTACATCGACGACAAGGCGCGCGGTGTGCATGAAGGCTACCTTGTCACGCCAATCACGAAGCTCGAACTGGTGTTGGGGTTGAATCTCGCCGGCGCCATTAAGGCGGTGATGACCGGCGTAATCATCTGCGTAATCGGCGCCTTGATCTCGGGTGTCAGCACGATTTTCAATCCGGTCACGATGCTCGGATTGCTGGTGATGATCGTTCTTACGTCGCTGGCTTTCAACACCATGATGTTTTTGCTGATGGTACGAATCGAAGACCCACTCGTGCCCAGAGCTATGTTCGGTATTCTGAATACTCTCCTATTTTTCCCCAGCGGATCGATCTATCCCATCCAGGCGTTCCCGCCTTGGTTACGCGGAATCGCCAAGGTTGATCCTTTTACCTACGCGGTCGATGGCTTCAAATGCTTGCTTTTGAAAGAGACCACTCTGGCGGCGGTCTGGGGAGACATGCTGTTTCTCTCGATCTTTGCCGCGGTCACTCTGGGAATCGCAATCCCGCTGTTTAAACGAACGCTATAACGCGGCGTTGAATTTCAATTGCCCGATTTCAATGGCCCGATCGCTCAATTCCTCTACAATTTTTGACTTAACGCCCGGGTCCGTTATTCTAGAGAGGAATGACCTTACTGGACGCTAAAGAGTATCACCCGGAAAAAGAGCGGCGGAAAAAGAACCGCATCATCTCGGCAATAGTTCTAATTCTGTTCCTCGCAATCGTTGGTTGGTGGGACCGCTTCTGGCCGGAGAAACGCATAGCGAAGCAATTCTTTTCCGCGCTGCAGAGGCAGGATTTCGAAACTGCTTACGGAATCTACTACCACGATCCGGATTGGAAACAGCATCCGCAGAATCATTCGCAGTATCCGATCAACGAATTCAAGCAAGACTGGGGCCCGGGAGGCCAATGGGGCATCGTCAAGAGCTATACGATCTACGGTGAGAGCAACTGTCCCGGCGGCGGAACCGGCGTAGTCATTGATCTGGTCGTGAACGATCGAGCCCAACACGCGCAGTTGTATGTCGACAAAACGGATAAGACAATCAGCACGCCGCCCTGCGGCCTGGAATTTCACTAGCGCAGTTTAATTCGCGAAGTGCTCCAGAGTCTTCATCAGGGACGCCTCATCGCCAACATTCAAACAAGTCTTCGACCGGTCAATCTGCCTCATCAGCCCGCACAAAACCTTCCCTGGCCCAATTTCAACGAATGTCTGTACTCCCTCGCCGATCAGCAATCGCATGCACGGATCCCACTTCACCGCCCCCGTCACCTGAGCGATCAAAGTCTGCCGCGCCTTCTGTTCATCACTGACCAACACCGCCTCTACGTTGCAAGCCACGGGATACACTGGCTTCTGCGCCTTCAGCTTGTTCAAATCTTCTTCCAGACGATCCTGCGCGGGCTTCATCAGCGAACAATGGAACGGAGCGCTCACCGGCAGAAGTTTGGCGCGTTTGGCTCCGCGTTCGTCCGCGAGTTTCGCGCCACGCTCAACCGCCACCGTGTTGCCGGAGATGACAATTTGTTCCGGCGAATTAATATTGGCGGGAGCGCAGACTTGGCCCTGGGCAGCATCGTGGCACACCGCGACCACTTTCTCCAATTCCATTCCCAGGATCGCCGCCATGGCTCCAACGCCTACGGGAACAGCTTCCTGCATATATTTTCCGCGGTTACGCACGATTCGCACCGCATCACCAAAGCGCATGGTTCCGGATGCGACGTGCGCGGAATATTCGCCTAAACTGTGCCCAGCGACAAAGTTCGGCTTGGGAATGCGAGTTTCAAGCACCCTCAAGGCCGCGATTGACGCAGTCAGAATGGCAGGTTGCGTGATCTCCGTCAGGCGCAGCTGTTCTTCCGGGCCCTCGAAACAGATTTGCGATAACTTGTAGCCCAGAACCTCGTCGGCTTCTTCAAACGTTTGCCGCGCGATGGGATATTTTTCGGCGAGATCTCTTCCCATGCCGACCGCTTGTGAACCCTGACCTGGAAAAATAAATGCCACCTTGGTTGAACTGCTCGCTGAAGATCCAAGACTAGGGGAGGGGATTTCGTTCATGATTTTTAATTTGTTCGGCACTCTCTCCGACAATCAGTGAGCTGGCGCGGCTTCCGCCTGTGCCGGTATGGGACGAAGCGCGGCTAATCCCTGCTCGATCGAATCGTTGATGTGCCGCTGCGAGAACTCCGCAGCCACGCGCACTGCGTTCTTGATCGCGTTCGCGTTGGAAGACCCATGCGTAATAATGCAGACACCCTTCACGCCCAACAGCGGTGCGCCGCCGTATTCCGTGTGATCAATGCGCTTCTTAAAATCAGAGAATGCGCTTCGGGAGAGCATGTAGCCAACCTGCCTCGAGATAGTCGCTTTCAACGACTCTTTCAACACCGTGCGGACCAGATTCGCAACGCCTTCAGAAACCTTAAGCGCGACGTTGCCCACAAAGCCATCCGCCACGATCACGTCGACGTTGCCATTGAACAGATCGCGTCCTTCGACATTGCCCACAAAATTCAGAGGCAGCCGCTTCAGTAACTGAAATGACTCGCGCGTCAATTCGTTCCCTTTGGTTTCTTCTTCGCCAATGGAAAGCAATCCCACGCGCGGCCCACGCCCAGCGCCAGACATCGAGCGCCCGAATACGGAGCGGCCTAATGTTTTTGGGTCAAACGCCTTGCCAAACATGGAGCGAAAATAAATCTCCCCCATCACCGCGAATTGTTCCAGATTATGCGGTTTGCAATCGACATTCGCGCCCACGTCGAGCAAGATGGCCGCCGTCCCAGGGGCGGTAGGAAAAACCGCCGCCAGCGCCGGACGGTCCACACCCTGCAAGGCGCCCAACACCATTTTCGCTGCTGCCATGGCCGCGCCGGTGTTGCCCGCGGTAACAAAGCCTGCCGCCTTACCCTCGCGAACCAGCCGCAACCCCACACGCATTGAGGAATCGCGCTTGGAGCGAACCGCCTGCACCGCCTTATCTTCCATGGTGATGACTTCGCTGGCGTGGACGACATCAAGGGGAAGGCGCGAGGCCGTCGGGTGCCGCTCGAGTTCAGCTTTGAGCGTGGCTTCCGGACCGATCAGCAGCACGCGTACACCGTAGTTGCGCGCGGCATGAATCGCACCTTCGATTTCAGGCTTAGGAGCCCGGTCCGAACCCATCGCATCCAGCGCGATCACGCTAGGCATGGTGGCAGGGGATTAGCTTGCTTCCTTCACTTCCAGAACTTCGCGGCCCTTATAGTAGCCGCACTTCACACAGGCACGATGCGGCATTTTCTTCTCATGGCAGTTGGGACACTCGGAGAGCGAATGGCTGGTCAGCGCATCATGCGCCCGTCGGGTAGAAGTTCGCTTCTGTGAATGTCGTCGTTTCGGATTAGGCATGGTATGAAATTCCTCTCGCCGAGGGTCGACCTCGCGTGCTATCAATCTCAATACAAAAGTTTAGTGCGCAAGCTTGCCGCGGATTTCCTTTAAGGCCGCCCATCGCGGCTCTTCCACCGTCACTGCGCACGAACACCGTTCCTCGTTCAGGTTCTTGCCGCAGTGCGGACACAAGCCTTTGCAATCCTCGCGGCAGGTCAGCTTCAACGGAACGGCCAGCAATACCTGCTCGCGCACCACGTCGTCGAGCGGCAATCCTTCGCCCTCATAATAGCTGATCTCAGCTTCTGCGTCGGTGACAGACATCTCATCCCGCCCCGCGTCAGCCCCCTGAGGACGATACAGCAAATCAAACTCGCGCTTTACATCCTCGGTCAGCGGCTCCAGGCATCGCGCACAGTTCGATTCCAGCCTGGTCGAAAGCCTGCCACGCACCCGTATGTCCTGAATAATCTTGTGCTTGCCGTGATGCTCTTCCACCAGGTCGGCGCGCCCGCTGGTTTCGAGTGGCGTGACTTGGCGATAATCCGTCCCCAAGTCGATGGCTCCGGGAGCGAACTTCTCCGCAAACTCTATGGGATGAAGTTCTAAATCTTTTATCTCGAAGAACATCGGAACCTCCGCGCCCCGCCAGTCGCCGCCCCAGGCCCGCGGAAGCACGTCGAGAAGGCGCAAGTACCGCAAGGAGCAACAATAAGGATAAGGGGTGGCCGAAACCAGTGTCAAGGCCACATGCGATACCCTTTTCCATATGGGCATGCTATTGTATCTCTAGGTAAACCCAATGCCGACACTTTACGTGGAGAATGTACCCGATAATCTCTATAAGGCACTCCGCAAACGTGCCCGCGAGAATCGTAAGTCAATTGCCGCCGAGGTGATTTCTCTGTTGGAGCGTAATATCCCCACGGCCGAAGAGCTGCGGCAGCGGCGGGAATTCTATACCCGAATGATGGAGCTCCGCGGTCAACATCCCCAGGGTTCCGGTGCTTTCCCCACCACCGAGGAGCTAATCCGCGAGGATCGTGATCGTTGAGGGACATAGTCCTCGACGCCAGCGTAGCCGTGAAGTGGGCAATCCCAACCCAGGAACCGCTTACCGCCGAGTCGCTACGCATGCTGAAACGTTACTCCGACGGCGAGTTGAACTTCATCGTGCCAGATCTTTTCTGGGCTGAGGTCGGTAACGTTTTGTGGAAGGGCGTTCGTCAGCGAAGATGGCCCATAGCGGTCGCTCACACGGCTGCATCGGAAATGAGAACTCGCCCGTTTCCAACAGTGTCATCCCTTTCGCTGCTGCCCGAAGCCATGGGTATAGCTCTGGCTCATGACCGCAGCGTCTACGACTGTCTCTACGTCGCTTTAGCCATCCGGTTCAAGACCGAGATGATCACGGCGGATGAGCGCCTCGCCAATGCTCTCGCCGCACGTCTGCCTGTAAAATGGCTGGGCGCATTTCGGGGTTAGTGAGTTTCTTGTTCCTTTCGGCGACTGGCGCCTACAGCGAAGGCTTTCAGCTTAAAATCGGCAACGCCCGAATCCTCTTCTTAGTCGCCGCGTAGATCGCATTGCATAACGCAGGCGCCAGAGGCGGTACCGACGGCTCTCCGATGCCCGTGGGCGACTCAGCGCTCGGCACCGCATAGACTTCTACGACCGGAGTTTCTTCCATGCGCAACGGCGCGTAGTCGTCAAAATTTCCCTGCACCACGCGTCCCTTTTCGATCGTGATCTTCGCCCGTAGCGCATTCGATAACCCATAGACGATACCCCCCGGAATCTGTTGTTCGAGAATCCCGGGGTTCACCACTTGCCCGCAATCCACCGCCGCCACGACGCGATGCACTCGCGGAGTTTCATTCTCCATGCTGATCTCGACCACTTCAGCCATATAAGAAGAAAAACAAGCGAAGCAGGCGATTCCGCGAAAGCGACCAGCCGGTAGAGGATTCTTCCACCCTGCCTTGTCCGCCGCCAACTGCAGCACGCCGCGCATCCTGGCCGTGTGCCAAGTGGTCGTGAAATATTGGATGTCCTGATCTTTCGCCAACATATGCAGCCGATACTCCAGCGGATCTTTCCCGGCCTCCGCCGCCAATTCATCGATAAAACTTTCGCTCGCAAACCCCGCCTGAAGCGCATAGACCGATCGCATCCATCCCAGCGGCACGGGCGTTTCCGCGATCACGCTCTCGATCAAAACATTTCCCAAGCCATACACAAACGCCGCTTCATCCGGCAGATCCGGATCCACGCCACCCGGCACTGGTTGCCCCTTCTGCCCGCTGATCGAAGGTGCAATAATCCGATGCATAAACGCCACCGGCCATCCCGCACCGTCCAGCACTGCACTTAGCTGATGCAAGCTCGCGGGACGGTAAGTGGAAAACCGCATGTCATCTTCGCGCGTCCAGATCACTTTCACCGGGCTGCCAATCGCTTTCGACACCAGTGCCGCTTCCACCGCATAATCATGCTCCAGCCGCCGCCCAAACCCTCCGCCCATCAGCGTGACGTTCACCTTCACCTGGTCTGGATCGAGCCCCACCGCCTGCGCCACCGAATCGCGGCAATCCTGCGGAGCCTGCGTCGGAGCCCACAATTCGCAGCCTGTTGCTGAATAATTCGCGGTGCAGTTTCCCGGCTCCATGGGCGCGTGCGCCATGAACGGCAAGTGGTATTCCGCGGTGATCCGCCGCCCTTTGGCCTTCGTCACATCGCCTGCAGAATACAAAGTCGCGCCCTTCTTCGCCGCCGCCTGCTTCAGCGACTCCATCACTGCCGCAGTATTCAGGTCCTTATTCGGACCGTCATCCCAATTCACATTGAGCAACCGGCGTCCTTCCATCGCGCCCCAGACACTATCGGCCACCACAGCCACCGCTGCGTCGCCGATCTTGCCCACGTAACTCACGCCGGGATTTTTCTTCGATTCCTTGTCGTCGAAGCTCGCGACTTTGCCGCCAATCGTCGGGCAGCGCGAGAGCACTGCGTACTTCATCCCCGGCATGCGGAAGTCGATGCCGAACTCAGCTTCACCCTTCACCTTCGAAGGCGTATCGACCCGCGCCAGCCGTTGCCCGACAATTTTGTAATCCTTGGCCTGCTTCAACGTCACGTCGCTCGGTACCGGCAAGGTAGCGGCCTTGCCAGCCAGCTCGCCGTAGCTTAATTGCCGTTTGGATGTAGCGTGTACTACACTCCCACTCTGCGCGCTGCACGAAGATCGCGGCACGCCCCAGGTCAGCGCCGCCGCCGAAATCAGCATCTCTCGTGCGGCCGCCCCCGCCTTGCGCATGGGGTCCCAGGTTGTGCGCACGCTGGCACTGCCTCCCGTTGTCTGATCTCCGTAGAGCGTACTCGCTCCCGCCTGTTCAATTTCAATCTGCTTCCAGTCCGCTTCCAATTCCTCAGCCAAAATCATCGGCAGCGCCGTGCGAACGCCTTGGCCCATCTCCGAGCGCGCTACAACAACGGCGATTTTGTTGTCCGGTGTAATCCGCAAATAAGCGTTCGGCGAGAAGGATTCCTTACCGTTATTTGTTTTTCCGTGCGGAAGATAGAATCCGACTACCAGGCCCACTCCTGCAGCCACTCCCGCCACAACGAACTCACGCCGGCTCACTGGGCTCATCGCGCACCTCCCGGAGCCACCGCGGATGCCGAAGCGCGATGCACTGCCTTGCGGATTCGTTCATAGGTCCCACAGCGGCAAAGGTTGCCATTCATCGCTTGCGTGATCTGCTCATCGCTTGGCTTTGGCGTTTTGGCCAGCAAGGCCGCGGCGGTCATAATTTGTCCCGTCTGGCAGTAGCCGCATTGCGGAACCTCTTCTGCGATCCACGCCTGCTGCAAAACGTGCAGCCCGTTCGCGCCCAGCCCTTCAATGGTCGTCACGTTCTTCCCGGAGACTTGCGACACGGGGGTCGAGCACGACCGTATCGCCTCACCTTCTATGTGCACGGTGCATGCGCCGCAAAAGCCGGCACCACAGCCAAATTTTGTTCCAGTGAGCGCCAACGTGTCTCTCAGCACCCAAAGCAACGGAGTCTCCGGTGCGACGTTTACTTTTCTTTCGCTACCATTCACGCGCAGTGTGAAGTCAGCCATAAGTTTTTTTAAGAGTGGATGGAAACCTGGACAATCATCCTATCCGACCGCGGGAAAAAGTGGAATGACTGCTCTGTATGAGTGCGACCTAAAGACTTCCCGTCTTTATGCCGATCAGCAATGCAGCGAAGGAACCCAAGTTGGAGACCCAAAAACAGCCCGCGAGGATCTTTGGAGTTGATATTCCCGACAAGCGGCGCCAGCCCCGCTTCAAACTTGTGGCGGCGATCAGCATTAATTCCCGAACATGCGGCCGGTTGAAGGGACAGACGGTGGACATCAGCGAATCCGGAATCGCCGCCATTCTGAAACTCGAAGTTCCACTGGGTGAACTCGTAGAACTGGAATTTACTCTTCCTTCCGGCCCAGTAATTGTGTACGCAATGGTGCGCCAAAGAAGTGCTTTCCGTTACGGCTTCCAGTTTGTGAAATCAGCACCGAGTCAGGAGATCATTCAGGCGGCCTGCCGTGAGCTTGCCGTGGAACAATCGCTTTTGGGCGACCTCTGAGTTTTCTTGCAACAGGAATTGGAAAATCCTATTTCAGTTCCGTTAGTTTTTGCGTGGCGATCTGCACCGCTTCCGGCCCCGGATTGTCTTTCTTGATCTGCTCGTAGATGCGTTTGGCGTCGAGCGGTTGATTGCTGGTCTGGTAAAGCTCCGCCAGTTGCAATTGTGCGGTCGCTTTGCTCACAGACGCCGTCGGGTGGTTAACCAGGTCCTGGTAGACCGCCTCGGCGTCCTTGGTGCGGTTGGCATTGCCATAAAGCGACGCCAGCGCGAGCTTGGCCACGGAAGCTAACTCTTTGTTGCCGCTGGAAGCCACCGCCTTGAAATTGTTTTCGGCGGCGGCATTATCTCCCGCAGTGGCCGACGTCACTCCCAGGAAATAACGCGCCATATCGGCGGTGTGGGTGTGCGGATACTTGTCCACAACTGCCTGAAACTGTTTCCTGGCGGCTTCGGCGCGCTCTTTTGCCGACGTGAAGCTGGGAACGCCAGGCTGCGCGGGCGCCCCGCCGGGACGCAGTTGAGCCTCTAAAGTGCGCACCGCCTGCGACATTTCAAAGCTGGCCTTCTCATCTTGTGCGCTGAGGTAATACCAGCCTCCAGCCACGGCCGCGACAATAAGTACCACCGCGGCAGCAGTCACCGCGAGAGTGTTCCTGTGCTCAACGCTCCAGTGAGCGGTTTTCTCGGCAGCCCCAATGGTGACTCGGCTGAATGTATCCTGCTTAAGTTGATGGCGGGTTTCTGCGCGCACGACTACCTTCCAGTCTCAGTATTGTGAGTCTCTGTCTTGGTGGGACGTAGTACCAGTTTACCAGCCGCAAAATAGCAGCGTCAAAGCTCACCAGATTAGCGCGGAGCTTCTTCCAGCAAGCCCTGTTCGAGCTTTTCCTGGCACTCGATACAGTGTCTCGTCCAAGGAACGGCCTCGAGGCGCTTGGCGTTGATCTCTTTGCCGCAGTGAATGCACTCGCCGAAACTGCCTTCACGAATGCGCGCCAGCGCCTTCTCCACCATCTGCAACAGCTGCCGCTCGTTGTTGCTCTGGCTGAATAAAAATTCTTTGGTGTACGAACTGGCGGCGCGGTCGGCAATGTCCTGCGCCGTATCCTCATCCGCAGACCGGCCATCCGCCTGTGTGCGCGAGACGGTCCGGCGCAGATCCTGCTGCCGCGTCTCCAGCCGCTTCTTAAATGCCTCTAACTTCTTCTTATCCATAAGTTCTTTAAATCCTGCGGCAGCTCTCCAGAACCGCCCGTGAGATAAGGGCCAAACGAAAATGATAAGCGCCCCAAATGAGATGCGTCAACCGGCTCACTGGCTGAAAAAAAAGAGCAAAGGGAGGAGTCGCGAAATTAAAACGCGGGAAACCGGTGGAATATCTATGAGTCTTCCCTAACCTGCATCCGAGAGGGGCAGCGTCCAAAAACAAAAAATAGGCGCGAGCCAAAGCCCGCGCCTGTGAGGAGAGACTAACTTACCCTTGGGTCGGATGTAGAACTCTGAAGGTGCTTCCTGCGTTAGACCAGACCAGCACTAACGCATCGCCGTCCTTGGGGACGCTGGAAAGCGCCTTCTGCACATCCGCAGCCGAATGCACTGGGTGGCGGTTCACTTCTGTGATCACTTCCCCCTGTTGCAGGCCGGCGTTGTCAGCCGGGCTGCCGGGCGTGACTTGTTCAATCACAGCTCCGTGCACATCGTCTCCGGCCTGCAGTTGCTGCCGGAGTTCTGGGGTCAGATCGCCAAGGCCAACGCCCCACCGCGGTTTGCCGTGGCTGGCTTCGGCGCTCTCGTTTTCGTGCTCGCCTTTGCCCATCGCCTCGAGGGTGATCGGAACGTCAACCGGCTTGCCGTCGCGCAGCGCCTTTAAGTGCAGTGTGGTGCCCGGCTGTTTTTCTCCAACTTCCACTTGCAGTGCTCCGGCGTCGCTTACCGTTTTGCCGTTAAGTTCGGTGATGATGTCGCCGACCTTGAGTCCGGCTTTCGCCCCAGGGGAGTTCGGCTCGACCTGAGTGATGACCGCTCCAGACGCGTTGTCCACATGGAAGAACTTCGCTTCATCCGGAGTGACGTCACTAATGCCGATGCCGATGTAGCCGTGATTCACCTTGCCGTACTTAATCAGGCTCTCGATCGTCGGACGTACGATGTGCGAGGGAATGGCAAATCCCATGCCCGAAAAACCGCCGGTTTCCGAAACCAGGAACGTATTGATGCCAACAACTTCTCCATGTGCATTGACCAGCGGACCACCGGAGTTACCCGGATTGATGGCCGCATCGGTCTGAATGAACTGCCCCGGCGAACGCCGGTCAGCGGCATACGGGTTGGGACGGTTTAACGCGCTCACAATCCCTCGGGTTACCGTGAAACGGAATCCCAACGGATTGCCAAACGCCAATACGGTCTGCCCCGGATGTAGTTGCGTTGAATCTCCGAGTGGCACGCTGGGCAAATTGCTGGCGTCCACCTTGATGACGGCTAGATCCGTCAGCGGATCAGCCCCAATCAGTTTCGCCGGCAGAATTCGCCGGTCGGTCATCGTTACGCGAATATCTACTGCCCCATCGATGACGTGGTTGTTGGTCACAATGTAACCATCGGGCGAAATGATGACTCCGCTTCCCAGACCGTGCTCGATGTTGGATTGCGGTCCCCTATGCTGACCGAATCCAAACTGCTTGCCGAACTGTTTTCCGAAAGGTCCGAAGAACTGTTGCGGCCCATTGGAATCGTCGTTACTGTTATTGTCGCTGTCATTGTCCGCGCCTTCGGCGGCGTCGGAATGACCGCCTCCTCTTTTCGACGTTACCGTCACGTTGACAATGGCGGGAGTCACGCGGGCGGCCAAAGCCTCCATTGCGTGATCCAATAAAACTAGCGCGTTAACGCTCTTATCGTCGAGTGGCGCCGCGGCTGGGGCTGGTGCCGTCGCTGCGTTCACCGGTTTTTCGAATTCATACGCCCCAAGCGACAAAGCCATCGCTACTGCGGCGAATGCCACCAGGAAGCGCCGGTTAAACGCTGCCTGGCAATGCTTGATCCAGTTTTTCATTTTGCTTCTTCTCCTGATTGAACTAGTTATTTAGTTGATGAGGACAAAAAATTTTGCCCTCAGATTGAGCTTGCTAGCGCTGATTCCAACTGCCTCTCTGCCCTATCTCCTCCCTGAACTCTCCAGATACACAATGTCCAAACCGGCGAACCGGAAGCGTCATATTGTGTGGTTTGGAGAATCACGAATATCTCAGGATTAGCAAACCGTACTTGCTTCGTCCTTGCTTTTACCAGGGACGCGCGTCGTGATGTTGGTTTCAATCGCGGCGCTGGCCCGGTTGTCCGCATTGAGAACGCTGCCGGAATTAGGGTGACCTGCGGCGCATGGCTTAATACTTGCCGGCTGAGCATCGCTCCGGTCGGAAAAATTGCACGCTGCACCAACGCTGCTTTCGCCTCATTGTTAGTCGCAGGCACGCTCTGCGTTGGGCTCTCCTTCGCCAGACTCTGAAAGGCTACCAGCCGCGGCGCGTAAGGCACCGCCGCAAAGCCCACCGCAAGCACCCCGGCGCTTAGCCCGAGAACGGGCTTCCAGAGCCGGGTCTGGCTTGGCCGCCGGGCGTCGAGAATTTGCGCCACTCGCAGCGACATGTGGCACATCCGGCTGAGCAGAGCTTGCGCGAGCGCCAGGCCTCGAGGGTTTTGCAATTTTTCCGCGAACGAGATTAAACAAGATGCATACTTTCTCGGATTCGCGGTCGCAGCCAGAACCATGTCGTCGCACGCCATTTCCCGCTCCAGCATCAAACGGTTTTCAATCCACCAGACTGCGGGATGAAAGAAGAACACCGCCTTCACCACTCCCATCGCCAGGTTGGACCAATCGTCCCACCGGCGAAGGTGCGCAAGCTCATGCAGCAGAATGACTCTGACCTCTTCGGCGGAGAGTTGCGGCAACAGCCGTGCCGGAAAAACGACTGCCGGCCGGAAGAAGCCAATTGCCGCGGGCATTGCCATCTCGTCGGAAGCGCAAACCGTCACTCGTCGATGCGATCTGAACTTTTGCAGGATTGAGGCGACCTCCGGATCGGCGCCAGCGAGATCCGCTGGCCGGCAGTTCCTCCTAATTTGACTTACACGCCAAAGTCCAGCGATCAGCCGAAGAAGCAACAGACCAGCAGTCACGCCCCATGCAACAAACAAATAAGAAGCCCACGAAGTGGAGAGTGTAAGTTCTCCGCGCACCACAAGGGGAAGAGTTGAAGAATGACCGACCCTAAGAACGTTGCCCGAAACAAGCGGAAGGACAACAATTGCGAAAAGCGCAGAAAACCAAACCGCAAAACGCGTGCTCGAATTCTGCTGTCCGACGAAGCGGAGCAAAAGCCAAATAAGGCCCGCGAGAATAATCCCTTCCAAGGCGGTGTTCAGAAATCCGCCAACAAAGATTTGTGCCACCGTCTGCAAATGGGCAACGGTCATTTCACTTCGCTCCGTTCCAGCATCTTGCGCAGGCGTTTGAGTTCGTCCGCGTCGATGGCCTCGTCTTGCAGAATGTTCAGCACCAATGCCTCGTGGGAGTTGCGAAAAAAGCGGCCGACCAAATGCCGGATCTCCGAGCGCTTGGCCTCTTCGCGTCCGATAACCGGTTTATAAACGTGGGCCCGCCCGTCTTTCGCGTGCTTTAGTTGCCCCTTTTTCTCCAGCGTTCGAATCGTGGTTAGAACGGAGTTGTAGGCCAAAACCGAGGGGAGCCAATCCACCACCTGCTGAACCGTGCCCGAACCGTTGCGCCAGAGCACATTCATGATGCGCAATTCGGCTTCGGTCAAGGTTGCAGACTGCTTCGGCGGCACTCGGATTCTCCTTGTCTGGTTTTTAGACGCGCCAGGCTGGAAAAAGTAACTAATTATTTAGTTGTTGGATTGGCTCGTCAGGATGCCTGACCCGGCAAGTTTAACGTTTCTATATCTACAGCTCTCGGCTCCGTTTCGTGTGGCCGCTGGCCAGTTCTGTAGTGTAATATCGAAGCTGAATCGCCCCGCTTGCTCCCAGACTCCCTGGATAGAATCCCATGCTGTCTCGGACAAGCCAGCTAAGACATACAACAATTCTTGTTCTTTCCCAGGCCGGAGAGGTGGCAGAGTGGCCGAATGCGGCGGTTTGCTAAACCGTTGTACGGGCTAACACCTGTACCGAGGGTTCGAATCCCTCCCTCTCCGCCAGATTTTATAAAAGCCCGCAGTCATAATAATTTACCTCACGCTCTCACTTCCACCGATCACATCAGAAGCTTACTCGCCATGCCCCGGTCAGCAGGCTGCCCGACTCGGACCGGTATGGAGCTAGCCGTCGAGCGAGTGGCGCAATAATTCGCACTGGCCCTCTGCTTTGTCGGGCCTTGGGCACCATGGCATGTCCCCTCCAGAACGATTGAGAGATCAATAGTTGCTCGCCGTGATAGTTTTCCCATAGCAAACCTCGCAGTTCGCCTTTGCCTACGCCCGTGAATGCCGAGCAGATGAGTTACAGCGAGGTCTTCATCAGCCACGTCCCTCGATTGATAAGGGCTTAACGGGCATTTTCCCACATCTATCATTAACTAGCTCAAGGCCGAACCCCAGTGAATATCCAGCTTGACCCTATATTATGGATATATTCGATCACCGAAGTCGTTTCATTGCTTTCAGACGTACTAGGAAACGACATGGATCTTCCATGGTTATGACAAGCTCGAAGACTGGTCATGGTGCCGCTCAGCGCCGATTCTGGTTGGCGATGTTGGGGTTTGTCATGGCGCTTGCTCTGCTGCCGTTTTCCTACAAAGTCGAACGTCGCCTGGAGACAGCTGTTCACATCAAGGGCGGAGAATCCGAAAAAGTTGACCTGGAACTGGCGCAGCGTTTCCAGTCTCCGTACGCCCAACGCCTGGTTTTGGTGATCACCGGTATTCCCGATCCGGATTCAGCCAAAGGCGCAGATGCATTGGGCTTCTTAACCAGTTCATTGCGGAGTGTGCCAGGAGTGTCGGGTGCCGTATCGAGTCTGGATTGGCCAGATCCTCTGTTCACGGGGACCAACGGCGGGGCCTTAATCATCGTCGGCTTGGACCCGCACGATGAGAGTGTCGAGGCGTTGGTCCCCAAACTGAGGGCAAAAGCAGACTGGATGGAAGGTCAGCTTAGGTCGCAATACCCCAATATCAAACTGGAGATTACGGGTGAAACGCCACTGAACTTCGATCTTCGCAAGGTCAGTGCAGATGACGTCAACCATGCCGAGGAACGAGCGATGCCGGTAACTCTCTTGCTGCTGTTGCTGGCTTTCGGCAGTCTGGTGGCCGCGCTCTTGCCGCTGGGAGTTGGAGTACTCTCAATCTCGATGGCGATGGGTGCGGCTGCGCTGCTCGCGCATTATCTGCAGCTGTCGATTCTGGTACAAAATCTGGCGACGATGCTCGGCCTTGGTTTGGGCATCGACTATGCATTGCTGATGGTGAGCCGGTTTCGCGAAGCATTG
>DATNMU010000379.1:0-9480 GCA_035602195.1 Candidatus Acidiferrum sp. | reverse complement strand
CCACACGCCTCCACGCTGCTGGTGGAAGGCAATCTTGAACCGCATCATCACCTGGTATGCACGCGCTGCAAGTCGGTGCAGGATATTGAAGGTGACTTCATCAATCACAAGAAACTGTCGCGGCAAGCGCCGCGCGGTTTTGACTTAACCCGACCGCTAGTTGAGGTGTTTGGTCTTTGCCGGCGGTGCGGCGCTGAAAAGTAATTTTTGTTAACGCAGTACGCAATCCAAGATTCGAAGGAAGAAAACATATGGAAAATACACTCGCAACTTCATCGGGGAGCGTTTCCCCGGAAGCTAAAGACAAAAGCACCACAGCCGAAGGGAAGTGCCCGGTAGCGCACGGCGCTCGCCAGTCCCACACGAATGTTGATTGGTGGCCGAATCAGGTGAACGTGAACGTCCTGAACCAGCATTCCCCAAAGTCCGATCCGATGTGTAAGGAGTTCAATTACGCGAAAGAGTTCAAGACGCTCGACCTGAATGCCGTGGTTAAGGACCTGCATGCCTTGATGACGGATTCGCAGGAGTGGTGGCCGGCCGACTTTGGGCACTATGGGCCGCTTTTCATCCGTATGGCGTGGCACAGCGCGGGAACATACCGCATTGGCGACGGCCGCGGCGGGGCCGGAGCGGGGCAGCAGCGCTTCGCGCCGCTCAATAGCTGGCCAGACAACGTGAACCTGGACAAGGCGCGCCGGCTGCTTTGGCCGATCAAGCAGAAGTATGGCAGGAAAATCTCGTGGGCCGACCTGATGATTCTCGCAGGCAACGTCGGACTCGAATCGATGGGCTTTAAGACCTTCGGTTTTGGCGGCGGGCGAGAGGACGTGTGGGAGCCCGAAGAGCTGAACTGGGGGCCTGAGGGCACATGGCTGGCGGACGAGCGCTACAGCGGCGATCGTGATCTTCAGAATCCGCTTGCGGCCGTGCAGATGGGCCTGATCTATGTGAATCCGGAGGGTCCGAATGGAAAGCCGGATCCAATTGCCGCGGCACGCGACATCCGGGAGACTTTCGCGCGCATGGCGATGAATGACGAAGAGACCGTTGCGCTCATTGCCGGCGGGCACACCTTCGGCAAAACCCACGGCGCTGCCGTTCCTGCTCAATATGTGGGCAATGAACCAGAAGGCGCCGACATTGAGGATCAAGGCTTAGGGTGGAAGAATAAATTTGGCAAAGGGTTTGGCGCTGACACCATCGGCAGTGGCCTGGAAGTGACTTGGACCACGACGCCGACGAAGTGGAGCAACAACTTCTTCACGAACCTGTTCAGCTACGAATGGGAACTGACGAAGAGCCCGGCGGGCGCGCATCAGTGGACGCCGAAAAATGGCAAAGGCAACGGTACCGTGCCGGATGCGCACGATCCGTCAAAGCGCCACGCGCCGTCGATGCTGACCACGGACCTCGCCTTGCGGTTCGACCCCGCTTACGAAAAAATTTCGCGGCGCTTCTACGAGCATCCGGATAAGTTGGCAGATGCGTTTGCGCGGGCATGGTTCAAGCTCACGCACCGCGACATGGGACCGCTTCCTCGCTACCTTGGTCCTCTCGTTCCAAAGGAGACGCTGCTGTGGCAGGATCCTGTTCCTGCCGTAGATCATAAATTGATTGCGGAGAAGGACATTGCAGCTCTGAAGGAGAAGATTCTGGAATCAGGGCTGTCGATCTCTCAACTGGTCAAGACTGCCTGGGCGGCGGCGGCTTCGTTCCGCGGCTCCGACAAGCGTGGTGGGGCGAACGGGGCGCGCATGCGCCTGACGCCACAAAAGGATTGGGAAGTGAATCAGCCGGCCGAACTGGCGAAGGTTCTGCCGAAACTGGAGGCGATCCAAAAGGAGTTTAACGGCGCGCAGTCCAACGGGAACAAAGGGAAAAGGGTTTCGCTGGCTGACCTGATCGTTCTGGGCGGCTGCGCGGCCGTGGAAGAAGCTGCGAAGAAGGCCGGGCACGACGTGAAAATTCCTTTCACACCTGGACGCACGGATGCTTCGCAGGAGCAGACTGACGTGCACTCATTCGCCGTGATGGAGCCGGTCGCGGACGGGTTCCGCAACTATCTCCGAAGCGGACAGGTTCTGTCGGCGGAGGAGTTGCTGGTGGATCGGGCGCAGTTGCTGACACTGACTGCCCCCGAGATGACCGTACTGATCGGCGGCTTGCGCGCGCTGAGTGCGAACTTCGGGCAGGCCAAACACGGCGTCTTCACCAACCGGCCGGAGACGCTGACGAATGATTTCTTCGTCAACCTGCTCGACATGAATACGCAGTGGCAGCCCTCCTCCGCATCCGAGGGCGTGTATGAGGGACGCGATCGGAAGACGGGCAAAACCAAGTGGACCGCCACGCGCGTCGATCTGGTCTTCGGTTCGAACTCGCAGCTCCGGGCACTCGCGGAAGTGTATGCGAGTGACGACTCGAAGGAGGCGTTTGCGAAAGACTTCGCGGCTGCGTGGAGCAAGGTAATGAACCTTGATCGCTACGATCTTGCCTGAACTGGGCTGGGGATTGGCGTTCCAAAGTCCGCAACCACGGCGGGTTTTGATTTAGTAAATTGGGCGAGCCTTTGGGCTCGCCCTTTTTTTGAGTTCCGGGCGGTTGGATGGTTAGTGCCGTCATGCGACAACTTGGTTTTTTGGGGAGCTTCCCCGGATAACGTTCCGGCTTTCATCTGGAGCCCGCGCCAAGGTTGTCAAGGCATCGACCGATTCGGTAGTGTCCTAATTAGGACACTACCACCGATTCGAGGTGGAGAGAGGCGGACAGGAGTGTCCGCCCCACACGGCTGAGATTTGCGTTCTCATCAAAGATGGTCTGTAATTGTTTTTTCCCATGCGAACTCGCAAATTTATTTTCCTGCTCGGTCTTGCTGCTGTAATCGCTGTCGGCGTGTACGGGGGGTGGTTGATTTCGCGGGGTTTCAGCACGGCGGATCAACCGTCTTTTCTGGAGAGGACTGTAGCGCGTGGAGCGCGGAACCTGGCGATTCCGCGGAAGGCGCGCGGGGAAAAGAATCCGTGGAAGGCCACGCCGGAGGGTTTGCAGGAAGCGCGAGAGACTTTTATCGACCATTGCGCGGTGTGCCATGGGCCAGACGGGTCGGGAGAGACGCAGGCTGGGCGCAACCTTTATCCGAGAGCGACGGATTTGCGCTCGCCGGACACGAGGAGGCTAACGGATGGAGAGATTCGATACATCATCCGAAATGGCGTGCGGCTGACCGGGATGCCGGGCTGGGGCAGGCCGCATGACGAACAGAGTGACGATAGCTGGAAGCTGGTGCTCTACATTCGCAGCTTGCAACTGTTAAGCGAGGATGAAAAGCGGCAAGTGGCGGCAGCAGAGCGGTCCGCTCATTTTGTAGGATCGCAATCCTGCGAGAAATGCCACGCGGAAATTTACAAACACTGGCAGAGGACGCCGATGGCCAATGTGGTGCGCGATCCTCGCGAGCATCCCGACGCGATTATTCCCGATCTTTCGACGAACACAATTGCGAAGTTCACAAGGGACGATGTAGCGCTCGTCTACGGCAGTCTTTGGAAGCAGAGATATTTCACCAAGCGCGGGGACGATTACTTTCCCGAGCCCGCACAGTGGGATGTTACGCATCAAATGTGGCGACCGTATTTCGTGGCCAAGGGCACGGACTGGTGGGAGCCGTTCTATCCGCCCGACAATATGCAGCGGCCGACCGGGACTACGTGCGATGGCTGCCACTCTGTGAATTACGACATCCATACCAAGCAGGTAGCGGAGTGGAATGTGGGATGCGAGAAATGCCACGGGCCGGGAAGCGAGCATGTGGAGCATCCCACGCGAGAGAACATTCTGAATCCGGAGCGCATGGATTATGTGCAGGCCAGCGATAGCTGCATCCAGTGCCATTCGCAGGGGCGACCGCTGACCGGTCCGATTGAGGGCAAGTATTATGACTGGCCGGTGGGGTACCAGGTGGGATTGAATCTGCGCAATTTTTGGCGACTGGAAGAGTCGACGCTGGGCCAGACAACGTTTACGCATTACCCGGAGGGAACGGCGCACAAGAATCGCATGCAGGGGAATGATTTCGTGCAGAGCGTGATGTACCGGCGGGGCGTGACCTGCTTCAGCTGCCACGATGTGCATGGCACGGATAATTACGCGCAATTGCGAAAGCCTGCTGACCAGCTGTGCCTGGATTGCCATGGGCCGCTTTCGACGAATGGTCCGAGGACCGGAACGATTGAGCAACACACACATCACAAAAAAGGGTCGGCGGGAAGCAGTTGCGTTGCGTGCCACATGCCGAAGATCGAAACGACGATTGCGGACGTGAAGGTGAGCGCGCATACGTTTGGCTTTATTACTCCGGCGATGACGGATAAATATAAGATTCCGAACCCGTGCACTTCGTGCCACACGGAGAAGACTACGGGTTGGGCTGAGGAACAACTAAAGCAATGGCCGGAGAGGTCGCCGTGGAGAATGGAGTGAGGGCGGGTAACCCGGGATAGAAACGTGTAGTCAAATAAGTGACCCGCGGGTTCTGCAAGGGTGTTAGAGATTCTTCGACTACGGTTGTGCTTCGCACAACCTTCGCTCAGATGTAATGAAAACAAAAAAGACGTGCCTCCAAGGGTGGAGTACGTGCTCGAAGCACAAGCCCTGAAGGAGGCACGAGATGATCCACGTAGGCGTAGATCTTCACCTGAGATTTTGTTACATGACGGCGCTGGAGGCAAGAGGCAAGATTTTACAGCGGGTGCGGACGAACCCGTGATGTTCTCTTCGCTCGACAGCCAGCAACGCATCTGGCGCTCGTAACTCTTTTCATAGCTCCTGCAGTTCCCACCTTGTCATTGTCATTCCGACCGAAGTCCGGAGCGAAGCGACGGCGAGTGGAGGAACCTGCTGTTTGCCAGCAGCGCCGCGGCTTGTGCTTATTGCCGGAAGGTGTGTACCTGCTGATAACCCCACCCCTCCCCCTCCCCCTCCGCTCTATTGGAATCTTCACGCCAGCCCGAAATTCCCGCCAAATCCGAAGGTCTAAAGGGGTTAGATATCAAAATCTAGAGAACAAGGAACTTAGCCCAGGGCCGACGGGCCAGGGATCGTTGCGCCGCACTGCATCTGCGAACATGATCGGCGGTTGGGCCTGTGGAGGGCAAGGTTAGATGTCACAGATGGGTAGATTTTCTCGAAAGGATACGGCGTAAGCAGCCCTACTGTCCAGCCGTTTGCAGTTGGAATTCCCCGGCCTTTTCAAAGGACGCAAGGGATGGGACATCTGACCGTAAAATGGCTTTATGGATTTTGCTCCCCTGCATCGCCCCTTACCATCTTGATAACGAGGTCGCGCAACGGGTCGGCAATCTTCGGTGGAAAGGGCTGTCCCAGCGCCCTGTAGGCCATCAATAGAATCTTGTTTAATTGCACCGCAGCGTTGAATGCAGCCATATCCGCACGGTTTCGGCTTTCCTGAAAGGGCTTGCGCACCAGAAAGGGGTCGGTAGGCCGTGTCGCGTGCCCATCCTCCATGCTTACTACCGTCGCGTGCACATATTGCGATGTCCAGAAATACATCCACTCGTAGTCGAAGTCCCATTTAAGCGGCACGCCATTTACTGATTCGTGTTTGTCTGGCTCCATCGCCATCATCCTGGCCCCACCTTTACTTGCCTTGCTGCCCGTGTCCGTCCACGAAGTGCGCCTCGGATACTTCCGCGCGAGCTTGACAAGCATTTCGTACTTCTTCTTCGGCATCATCCGCCGAAAGTCTGCCTTTGAGTAGTGCGGAATTCTCTCGCCTTTTGCGTCCAGCACCCAATTCCCGTCATCATCTGTGACATAGAAATGCTTCAGGCTTCGGCGCACCAGTTCCATCTTCCATCGCGAGGTATAGTGTGCGAATCGCTGGGCGCGCTGCTCCGAATTTCGATTTGTGATGTATCGCAGATTAAGCGCAATCTCCACCATCGTTCTAGACATACCAAACGCTTCTTCAGGGAAGCCCGCATCAATCAGGGCCATAATGCTCTGCGCCACGTTCAAGCTCTTCGACACGTGCGCAAGAACAACCTTGTCCAGGAACACGTTGCCTCGCGGATACAGGGTTTGATTGTCAATGAAAGTAACAATCTTACGAAGTAGGCGCTTCATCTCTCGCGCTTGCGCTGGGGTGTGAGGTCCTGCACGGATAGCGACGGCCTCCGAATCTAACAATCTTACGCCCGTCGAATCTCAATGACCTTGTTTTCCGAACACTCCAGCCAGAACACGCGGTCAACTCTAAACGGGACCTTCCATTCTCCGATTCCAGCCGGAATTGGCAGATTACGGGCAACAGTGACGCGGCTGAATAGCAGCAGCCAGAGCTGTGATCCGCGTGCTAAGTTTGCGCGATATCGGGAAACTAAAGGATTCTTAGCGTCGATTTTGGCCGCGAGCTCCGAGTAGATTTCGGAATAGCTGGTTCCGGCACATTCACCGCACCACCATTCTCCCGGCTCATCAGCCGTAATCAAGATGTGGTCAAAACCCTGAGGCAGTTCGTCGCCCTTCAGTACAACGACAGGATTAGCCCTCTCGCGATTGGCGGCCACGCATTGCACAAGGGAACTAATTAACTGTTGCTTGCCCTGTTTCTTTCCTCTTGGATTGGAGAAATATGCGCTGACCCGCGTTGGCGCTGCGTTCGCCTCTTGGTGCTTTTCCTGTGCTGCACGCATTATGCTCTGGTGAAAAGCCTCTGCTTCGGCAGGCAGAATTCCATCGTTGGAACTGGCGGGCTTCAACACTTCGGATATTTCAAGACCTAGCACGCCCCTTGGTGTGTAGAACCTGAAATCGGGCTCCTCGCCTGCTACTTCGCCATTCGGAATTGGCGCGCCAGCTATTCGTGCCGCATCAAGCACGCGCCTTTCGATTTCCTTCTTTTCTTCGTTCTTAGTCATCGCCGCATTACCAAGTCATTCCTAGTCACTCCATTTTGCGCGTCGACAAGCGGCCGTCGATTTCCTGCATCATCATTCCGGCCAGAGCAGGGCGGAGATCGCGGAAAGTGGCTTCCGATACGCCCCTTACCTCTATCGTATCGAACCGGTTTCCATGCGGCTAGGATGCTGGCTGCAATTAACAGAACGCGTCTTGGACACTGGCCCACACACCAGCCTAACTGAAGGTGTCACGGGCGTCGCTTCGCGACTGGACAGCCGGGGCGGCTGTCCCCACATGAGTTGTAGCGGTGCACATGAACAGCAGGTTCCGAGCCCGCCTTCGGCGGGCTCGGAATGACATTATCAATAAAGGGGGCTTAATCGCAGCGCTGAAGCGCTGCGCCACCCAAAATCACAATCTAGTCGACCACAGTTTCTGCCCCGCTTGCTGGACACGCAGGAACAGGACCGCTGGCCGCTTGAAGTACGAGCTTGCATGAGCGAAAAAACCGCGCTAGGGTTGTAGGCATATGAGCGATTTGCGAAGCCAGATCAACAGCCTCTCCCCCGCAGAGAAGGCAGAACTGCTCGATACGCTCTGGGAAAGCCTGGAAGCAGACTCCGCATCACTAACGGATGCGCAACGAGCGGAGCTTGATTACCGCATCGCCCGGCATGAGCAAAATCCCTCCGACGTCATCCCGTGGCAGCAAGTCAGGGCAGGCCTGTTTAAGAAACCGTGACACTGCCGGTCGTCTGGACCCCAGAGGCGAATGAGGATTTGCTGGAAGCGCGGGCGTGGTATGACAACATCCGTCCAGAGCTTGGCGAGCGTTTCGCCTTGGCTGTCGAAGTCACAGTTGAGGCAATTGCAGAACATCCATCGCAATTCGCGGCCGTCTACCGGAACCATCGCCGCGCGGGAGTGCGACGCTTTCCTTATAGCGTATTCTTCGAACTTCAGAAGCATCAGGTCGTGGTAATGGCCTGCTTCCACGGCAGACGCAATCCGCGACGCTGGCAATCACGGTAGCAGTGGGTTGATCGGCAAAAAAGAACCTCGCCCAAGATGACAATCCGAGCTGACAGCTGAAAGCTACTCGACTCCACTTCCTCCCCTTTCCCACACCCCACCCGCCGGGGGCGGAGATGCTGTTCGCTGGGGAGTCAATTCACAAGCTGTCATCCTGCGCGAGGATTGTCCTTCGCGCCCCAAGCGCCGAAGCAGTTCCTTCACTCAGGATGACAGAGCTGAAAGCTAGTCGATCACAGCCTTATCCGTAATCTGGAGTCCGCGATCGATGATGGCGAATGCCTCGCGCAACTGCTGCTCGGTGATGCAGAGCGGAGGGTTGGTGAAGAAGGTGTTCCAGCGGACGAAGGTGTAGAGGCCTTGCTCGCGGAAGAAGCGGCCGAGGGCGGCCATTTCGTCGGAGGTGCCGTTGAACGGGGCCAACGGCTGGCGGGTTTTGCGGCTGCGAATGAGTTCGACGATGCCGAACAGTCCGATGGAGCGCACCGCGCCGACGGAGGGATGTTTCGCCTGCAAGTCTTCTCCCAACGCTTTCAGGACCGCGCCCATTTTTTTCGCGTTGGCGATCAGGTGGTCTTCTTCATAGACGCGGATGGTGGCGAGCGCGGCGGCGCAGCCCATGGGGTGGCTGTTGTAGGTGAGGCCGCCGTAAAAAACTTTGTCCTGAAAATGCTGCGCGATGTGGTGGCGCATGCCGACCGCGCCCAGCGGGAGATAGCTGGAGGTGAGTCCCTTGGCCATGCAGAGCAGGTCGGGAACCACCTTCCAGTGGTCGACGGCGAACCACTCGCCGGTGCGGCCGAAGCCGGACATCACTTCGTCGGCGATCATGAGGATGCCGTACTTGTCACAGATTTTGCGCAGGCCTTCGAGGTATCCGGCCGGAGGAATGAGAACGCCGTTGGTGCCGGTGACGGGCTCGAGGATGAAGGCGGCGATGGTGTTCGGGCCTTCGAGCTGAATGGTTTCTTCGATCATGGCGAGCGAAGATTCGGCCGATTCCCATCCGCGCTCGATGCCGTGATAAGGGTCGAGCACGTGGACGACGCCCGGAATGCCAGGTTCGGCGGCCCATCTGCGGGGGTCGCCGGTAAGGCTGATCGCGCCCGCGGTTGCGCCATGATAGGAGCGATAGCGGGCGATGATCTTGTGGCGTCCGGTGAAAAAGCGGGCGAGCTTGATGGCGTTCTCGTTGGCTTCGGCTCCGCCGTTGGTGAAGAAGAATGTGTCGATGTCGCCGGGAGTGATTTCGGCCAGCTTCGCGCCGAGGCGCGCGCGAACTTCAGTGGCCATGAACGGATTCGCATAGGCGAGCGTTGCGGCCTGGTCGCTGATGGCCTGGATGACGCGCGGGTCGCCGTGTCCGATGTTGACGGACATGAGCTGGCTGTTGAAGTCGATGAAGCGCTTGCCTTCTGGCGTGTAGAAGTAAATCCCCTTGGCGCTGGCGACGGGGATGGGATCGACCTTCGACTGCGCCGACCATTCGTAGAGCGTGTGCTTGCGGGAGAGATCGACGATTTC
>DATNMU010000378.1:0-8353 GCA_035602195.1 Candidatus Acidiferrum sp. | reverse complement strand
CCCGTGAGTTTCTCGATGCATTACCCGGCTACCTGCTCCCCGACCAAGCGAGCCAGGCTCGCGTCTCAATATTGCTTGAGCGATTGAAAAAGATAGCGGCTCTTTAATCGGATAGCAGTTTCAGATTGGGCACACCGTTGGCAGACTGATCTGAGGAAACAGTGGGTCTGCCACGCTAGACGGCTGATGGAGTGTCAGTCGCACCCTCGCCCTGTCGCTGAGGTGCTGCGCTTCCTCAATCGTCCGCCGGATCAGGCTGGACCGTGCTCGCAATGCTGCTGTCAGCAATTAGAGCCACAGAGCACTCTCAGAAACGCTTATCGAACCCTTCACGAACCCTGCAGCCGCACCTTGCCACGAAACATGCGATACACAAAAACGAAGTAGCCGAAAGCGAGGCACATCCCCAACCCCCACCAAATGAGGCCCACGCGCAACGCATACTCGCCTGTGGCGGCATTGTAGATGGTGATGTCGCGTGCGGGATCACCGCTGGACGGCATCAGGCTGGGATATAGCGCCGCTGCCACACCCGCTAGCATGGCCACGATATATGCGCACGAACTCAGAAACGCAGCCTTCTCCTTCGCTCGCCGTTCGAAGACCCACATGGCGGCGAGGCTCACGGCAACTGCCAGCGGAATCACGTACATCAGCGGATATTCGCTGAAGTTATGCATCGTCCGCGGACGCACGGCAGTGGTGACGGGCACACCAAACGCGGTTAGCACGATCAGCAACGGCACCAATCGGCGGGCAAGCTTGCGCGACTTTTCGTTCACCGGTCCTCCCGTCTTGAGGGCCACGTAAAACGCCCCGTGGACTACTAGAGCGACAAGGGTAAGAACCCCCGCGCCACAGGTGTACCAGTCGAGAATGCCGGTATTGGCACCAGTCCGGAAGTTTGTCCACAGTGGCTCAAAGAAAAAATGATCTGCTCCCAAAGGGACGCCGCGCACGACGTTGCCGAGCGCCGCGCCGAAGAAGATCGCCAGCAACCCGCTCGATATCGAAAAGAAGCCGTCGAACAGCGACTTCCACACGTCATTTTCGATATGCGTGCGAAATTCGATCCCAATGCCGCGCAACACTAACAACCACAAAACTATGTGGAGCGGCAAGTAGAAGCCGCTGAAGCTCGAAGCATAGAGCAAGGGAAAGGCGAAATAGAGGGTTCCACCGGCGGCTATCAGCCACACTTCATTGCCGTCCCAGACTGGACCGATGCTGCGAATCACGGTCAGACGTTCTTCTTCGGTGCGTGCAATGAGCATGTGCAATACACCCGCTCCGAGGTCGAAGCCGTCGAGCACGGCATAAGCTGTGATCATGCCAGCGACGAGCACAAACCAAAGCGGTTCCATTGCACACCTCCTAAGTCGTTGTGATTGGGTCGCCCGAGCGCACATCGCCAGGAGCGGCTAACGCCGGACCTTGCCCGATCTCTCGCTGTATGAGGAACAGAAATAGAATTCCCAGCACCAGGTAGAGTCCCATGTAGCCCAGCAGTGTGAACATGCTGTTGCCGGCAATGACATTGGTGGAATATCCCTGGTTGGTGCGCAGCAACCCATAAACCAGCCAGGGCTGGCGTCCGACCTCCGCGGTAAGCCATCCGGCGGTGTTGGCGATGTAGGGGAACGGCACGCAGAGCAGGATGATCCAAAGCATCCACGGGCTTACATACAGCTTTCTACGCCACAGCAGAAAAGCGGCAAACGCCATCACGGCGACGAAAATTGTGCCCAGTCCGACCATCACGTGATAGCTGAAGTAAAGCAGCGGGATGTTGGTCGGCCACTGGTCTTTAGGGAATGCATTTAACCCTTGGACCTCGGCCGTGGTCGTTCCGTAGATAAGAAAGCTCAACACCTTGTTGGCGATGATGGGATTGTCGATCCGCTGATGTTCCTCATCCGGTTGACCAAGAATAACGATCGGAGCGCCAGTTTGTGACTTGAACAGCCCTTCCATGGCTGCCGTGGTCACCGGTTGATTGCGCGCCATGTACTTGCCATGCAGATCGCCGCTGGGAAAGACCTGCCAGAGAGAGGCGGCGATTCCGGCGACAACTCCCACCCGGAGAAAGATGCGTGCGTGCTCCACGAACTTCTGCTGCAGCAAATAGAAGGCGCCCACGCCCGCCATCACGAATGCACCTGTGACCACGGCTCCGCTCATGTTGTGCGCGTACTGAATCAGCGCCCACGGGTTGGTCAACAATCCCCAGAAGCTGGAAACACTGAACCCTCCATTGGGCAGGCGCGTGTAGGCCACAGGGTGCTGCATCCACGCGTCGGCGACGATGATGAAGAACCCTGAGATCCATGACCCGAGGAACACCAGAAAGCCAGCCCACCAGTGTCCCCACCTCCCCAGGCGCTTTTCGCCGTACAGAAACAGCCCCAGGAACGCCGACTCCAGGAAGAAGGAGAATGTGCCTTCCATGGCCAGCGGCTGGCCTATAACGCCCCCGGTAAGGCGCGAGAACTGCGCCCAGTTGGTGCCGAACTGAAATTCCATGGGGATGCCGGTGACGACACCCAGCGCAAAGTTGATGCCGAAAATCTTCGTCCAGAAACGCGCCGATTCATTGTAGGCTTCGTTGCCGGTGCGGATGGCGAGCGTCTTGAGCACGACAATCAGCGGCGCCAGACCCATCGTCAGTTGCGGGAATAAGTAATGAAAGGTGATGGTGAAGGCAAAATGAATGCGGTGGAGAAACAGTGCGTCGTTCACGTTTGCTCCAGACCTGCGATTGTGGGTTGATCGCAGAGCTCCATGCTTCTCAGCCGAAATTTCCTTCTTGATTTCAAAAACTCTTCCTAGTTCATACGCGTCTCGCCTGCTCTGTGTGCAAGTAGGCGGCCATCGTTCCACAACTGTCTGAAATTGATACTCTTAAACGTGCACGGAGCCGTGTATTTTCCCACTGATCCTGGAATTGTGGCGCTATCGCGACTTTCGGGACAAAATCTCCGGTGAACGGTCTATTCGGAAGTAATCTTAGTGTCGACACCTCGGAAGTAAGCCGTGCGAGCCGCCGGACGGACCCTTATCTTGGAATGACCCCGGGCGGACGGAGTGTCGAAACAAGGACGCAAGCTTCAGATCGGCACGCAAGCTTATCGGCAACTCATTGCAATCATAGCCGTCCTATTTTTCCTGCATTCAATCACTTGCCGCGATCTGATGACCGCCTCCTAGGAGGACTGACAATCTCCGGTCCGGCAGTGCCCTTTATCGGCGTTTCAGTACTGGGGCGCCTCTTCGGGAACGCCATCTCGGTCGCCAGCCTGGTCATGAACCTGATCCAGATCCCGGCGGCGTTCTTACCCCTGTCATCGGGTACGGCGCAAGAAAACAAAGCAGCCTTCGCCCCGCGTGCGTCTCATCACGGGTTGCGCCAGCCGGTGGTATGGGCGGCGGCATGATCTCCATCGCGAACTGAAGAATCGCTGCCGCGGAATTCGGTTCGGTCAGGGACATAAACGCGCCCATGGTCGGAACCGAGAATACGGTGCTGAAGCGTTCGCAGCTGAAGCGTCCACCGGCAGGTTATGCCATACGCAAATGCGCCGTGAAACAAGCAGTCAGGGAACACGCGGCACAGCGCGATCCAGGTTGTTAGCAAGATCTGCCTTTGGAAAGTGCAGAGCCTCGTCGCGATCTGCTGGAGTCAGCGTAATCCGAATGCATTTAGAGGCTGGCTGATTGCTCTTGGCGGCAACACTGCGGATCGGGACCAAAACATTAGTCTCCGGATAATATGCGGCAGCGCTCCGGCGGGCAATCGCATATGGGACGATCGCAAAGCGGGGTGCCTTGCGCAGCTCTCCTTCAAAGTGACTGCATATGTCCACGATTTGACCGGCTTGGAGATTTCTTGCCTCCATATCAAGCGGGTTCAGGAAGAGCACCCGCCGACCATCAAAAACGCCCCGATAGCGGTCATTTAGTCCGTAGATCGTGGAATTGTACTGATCGTGGCTGCGAATCGTTGTCAAAAGAAACTCGTCAGGCTTCAGGTCATGCTTGAGGATTGGGCAAACGCTTAGCTTCGCCTTACCGGAGCTCGTTTTGAAAATGCGCTGCTTCGCTGCATTCGGCAGATAGAAGAATTTCTCCTTGGCAAGTCGCACGTTGAAGTTCTCGAATCCCGGAATTACCCTGGAAATCGCATCCCGGATCAAGTTGTAATCCGCCGCGAAGCCGAGCCAATTTGTGGTCGTTTTAGACCCTAAAGTAGCATTCGCCAGATTCGCAATGATCGCTACGTCGCTCAGCAGGTCCGGTGAAGCGGGTCGAAAGAAGCCCTGAGAAGGATTGATAATGCCCATTGAATCTTCGACCGTGAGGAACTGCTTACCTGTCGCCTGTATGTCTTCCTCGCTCCGCCCCAGACAAGGCAGGATTAAGGCTCGCTCCCCCGTGATCAGGTGCGAGCGATTTAGCTTCGTCGAGACGTGAGCCGTAAGCTTGCAGCGCTGCATAGCGTGCGCGCTATAGACCGTATCAGGTACGTTCGAAAGGAAATTGCCGCTGATCGCAAAAAACACCTTGATGTCTCCATCGAACATCGCGTGCAGACTCTCAACGGTGTCATACCCCGACTTCCGGGGTGGTTCAAAGTTGAACTCTTTCCCAAGGGCATCCAGAAAAGGCTTCGGCGGACGCTCCCACACACCCATTGTGCGGTCACCCTGGACATTCGAGTGTCCACGCACACATACGGTGCCTGCTCCGGGGCGCCCTATATGCCCGCCAACGAGGAGAAGATTCACGATCATCGAAACATTGTCGACGCCGTTGCGCTGCTGTGTCACGCCTGTGCACCACGCGCATATGGTGTTCTTTGAGGCCGCGTACATATCGGCGGCGACGCGCAGCTGATTTCGAGTCAGCCCGCTGTTTTCCTCAATTTCTTCCCAGCTTGTAGCTTCCAGGTCGGCCAGCAGTGCTTCGAAGCCTTCGGTGAAGGATTGAATAAACTCACGGTCGATCGCCGAGATGTGTCCCGCTCGCTCGCGCTCGAACAGGTCCTTCAGAATGCCTTTGATTGCCGCTAAATCTCCATTGACGCGCACGGGGAGATACAGATCGGCAAGGGCCTGGCCTTTACCAAGCAGCGCAAGGGGCAGCTGCAAAGGATTCGGGTAATCCTGGGGGTTAGGATTAATTACTCTCATCATGCTGACTTCAGGTAGAGGGTTGACCGCAATGATCTTGGCACCGTGGTCCTTGGCCTTCTGCAGCGAGGTCAACATTCGCGGATGGTTTGTCCCAGGGTTGTTTCCGAAAATGAAGATGAGATCGGTGGTCTCCATATCTTCCACCGTGGCTGTACCCTTGCCGATCCCGAGCGTTTCGACCATCGCTACTCCCGACGACTCGTGGCACATATTCGAGCAATCCGGAAGATTGTTGGTTCCGAACTGCCGCGCGAACAACTGCAGAAAAAACGCCGGTTCATTGGTCGTCTTGCCTGAGGTGTAGAAGCAAGCTTGGTTCGGCGAATCCAGACGATTCAGCTCCTCCGCGATCATCTTAAAGGCCTCTGGCCATGTGATCGGCTGATAGTGCGTCGCGTTCGCGTGCCGTACCATTGGCGAAGTCAGACGCCCCTGCTGATTGAGCCAGTAATCGGATTTTGCAGCCATATCCGCTATTGAATACTTGGCGAAGAAGTCCGGCCCGATGCGCTTTTTTGTAGACTCGTCAGACACAGCCTTGGCCCCGTTCTCGCAAAACTCGAAAATCTTTCGCTTCTTGTCAGGACTCGGCCATGCGCAGCTCTGGCAGTCGAAACCAGTTACTTGGTTGATCTTCAAAAAAGCTTCAGACGATCGAAGCGGGCCCATTTCACCGATGCCGTAGAGCATGGTGTTCCAGATGGCAGGAATACCGGCAGCTTCTTCAGAAGCATGCCCGACCCTGAGCTTGCCCAAATCAGTTGGGTTTTGCGCTTGTATTGAGACCGAGTCGTTCGGATCTAGCTCCACCGCGGGAACGGCGCCAATGCCGGTCGCGATCTGTGAGCGTAGGTCCAGCTTGACGCGGTAGTGCCCGTCTCTGCACTGCTCGTCCCCCTCGATTACTCTGTCTGACGTTTTCATGGCTCCTCCGCTCTGCCTGCGATCATTAGCTCGCGATCGCGAGTGTCGTCGACCGACCCGTGTCACGCTGGTTAAATCGCCAAGACTCCCGCCGCGCAAGACCTCTGGCTTGCACGTCATCTTCCAGATGAATGGACTCTTCAAATTCCCTTTGCTCGAAGTATTCCCCAGAGCAAGCAGTATCCGCTGACGTTGCCCTTGTCCGCCGATTGACAGGACGATCCTATTCGTGACGCCCCTCGCTTGCGTCCAGCAGACCGCCGCACATGGTGTTCAGTCCCATGACATCCTTTACAAAACGTCCCGAGACATCCTTTACACTCCCGGCGCGCGAAGCGCGCCGGGGTGATGAAAGCGATGGCCTGGAAGACGATGGATGTGCAGGAACAACGGGTACGATTTGTGGTAGAGGCGACGCAGAAGCGGAGTTCGTTCGATTCGTTGTGCGCGGCCTATGAGATCTCGCGTCCGACGGGGTATCTGTGGCTGCAGCGCTACCGAGAACAGGGAGCGGAGGGAATCGCAGAACGCAGTCGCAAGCCCCACCACAGCCCGCGACGGACGGGCGAGCGAGTTGGAGCGCCAAGTGACGGAGTTGCGGTAGCGCTATCCCGACTGGGGCGCTCGCAAGCTCAAGGTGTTGCTGGCGCGTCAGGGGGTGGAGCTGCCGCGCAATACGATCCACCGCATTCTGCAGCGCCACGATCTGATCGGGCCACAGGAGCGAGGCGCGGCGGCGACCCAGCGGTTCGAGCGGGAGCGTCCCAACGAGCTGTGGCAGATGGACTTCAAAGGCCCGAAAGGATGGCCACAACCGATGGGTCCGCTGTCGGTGCTGGACGATCACAGTCGTTACCTGATAGCGCTGGCTGCCACCGGCGGCACGCACGCCGAACCGGTGCGGCAACAACTGGAAGAAGCCTTCCAGCGCTGCGGGGTTCCGGAAGCGATGTTAATGGACCACGGCACGCCTGGTGGAGCACGCACGCAGTTCGGGCGGACGCAGTTGTCGCTATGGCTGATGCGGCAGGGGATTCAGCTGTGCTGGAGCGGGATTCGGCATCCCCAAACCCAGGGCAAGGTGGAACGTTTTCATGGATCGTTGCAACGCGCTTGGCAACGGCGCGGGGTGCCGGGGCAGAACCGGCAAGCCTGGCTGGATGCGTATCGCTGGGAGCACAACCATGTACGACCGCACGAAGCGCTAGGCATGCGAACTCCGGCGGCGTTGTGGAAACCCAGTATCCATCGCTACGATGCCCATCCGCCACGCTGGGAATATCCCGCTGGGGCATGGGTGTTGAAAGTGGATTGCCAAGGCAAGCTGGACATCAAAGGGAAAAAATGGAGGGTCAACCGATCACTCGCCGGGGAGTGGGTGCAAGTCGTACGAGTGGAGCAACGCATGATGGTGTTCTACTGCGCTACCCTCATTCGCGAACTGGACCCCGGAATCCAACGCTCGAAAATCATCGAGCGCTGGATTCCGACGCCCAGTTCCTCTCCACCGATGTAAAGGATGTCTAGGGACAAAATGTAAAGCATGTCCCGGGACTACAACATGGACACTACGTGGGACGCCCATTGATCTCGACACTTGAAGGGCCTGGCTCCGCACTCACACTCTTTCCTGGCTCGATAAGCGGATCCTTGATCCCCTCCTTCAGGGCACGAATACCTGCACCGATGCCCTTGCCGAGCTCGGGAAGCTTCTTGGGGCCAAATACCAGCAGCGCGATGAAGAAGATCAACAAAAGGTGCGTGGGCTGAAAGATTCCTTCAAGCATACAAGCCCTCCTCGGGTTAGTAGAGCTACGTGCACGACCCATGCGCGCAGCTGATAGTTTCCGTTCCTTAAACGACCACCATTCCGCCGGGGACTCGGAGAGCTCTCTTGCGTTTGAGCTCCTAAACGAGAAACAGCTTCTCCACCGGGATCTTCGCGGCCATCTGCTTATCAATGTTCAGGTGTGCCTTTAGCATTTCGCTGGGGACGCGCCTGAGCCACTGGTTCAAAGAAACATCGGCGAACTCGTCAGATGCGAACAGCTCCAGGACCACCAGGTCGGTATCACCCGTGTTTTCGACGTAGTGAGGTGCGTTGGAGGGGACGAATCCAACATCGTTGGAGTTGAAATCCATCGTGCGGGCATTATCAACAGGATAGAAGACGGTCATGCGGCCTTTGCCGCCGATATAGTACTGCCACTCGGAGGCGTTCGGGTGCCAGTGTATTT